>NZ_MWQE01000002.1:0-300000 GCF_002210285.1 Fibrobacter sp. UWR2
GGAGGAAATATGCGTTCCCTTTGGCTTGGAATTCTTGCTTGTGCGGCGATGCTTGTCGCTTGCGGTGACGACGGTAGTGATTTCTCGACCCGTCCTTCGGACGGTTCGTCCTCTTCCCGCGCCAAATCCAGCAGTTCTGCGAAGTCTTCGGATTCTGTCGTCGGTTGTAAGACAGAAAAGGAAGACAATTGCGAATATAGCGAGTTGGCGGACGACCGCGATGGCCAGATTTACAAGACCGTTAAAATCGGCGACCAGTGGTGGATGGCGGAGAACCTCAACTATGAAACGGACTCTAGCTTCTGCTACAAGGATTCTGCCGAGTTTTGCGAAAAGTATGGCCGACTATACACTTGGGATGCTGTGGTTGATGTTTGCCCCGACGGCTGGCATTTGCCTAGCAAGGCCGAATGGGAAACGTTGATCACTGCTGTTGGTGGACAAGCGACCGCAGGCAAAATGCTCAAGTCCACATCCGGTGGCAAAGGAACGGATGCATTCGGATTCTCGGCGCTCCCTGCTGGCTACAGGGTTAAAGGTGGGGGATATCTCTACGCGGGCGCCCACACGTTCTTCCGGAGTTCTACTGTGAGTTCTACTGAAATCAATAACGGTCCGTACAGCGCGTTCTTGGACTTCAACGCCGACTATGCTGCGGGTATGTCCAGCGACGATTACAATAGCTACGGGTTCTCGGTTCGCTGTCTTAAAGACTAACAAGCCGAGTGAAGCGGTCGCCAAGTTTACTTGAGCGACCATTTCCGAGGCGCAGTGTCTGCGCTACGTAGTAGCGCCAGGACTAGTTTACTATCTTTACCGCATAAACAAGAGGTTTTATGCAGTCCTGGACTGAAATCAAGAAGATCGAGAACCCGACCGAAGAACAGCAACTCGAGGCGATTGCTCTCAACTGGTATGCAATCAGTCTTATCGAGAATCCGACTGTGGCCGCGCAGAAGGCGGCGTTTGCACAGAATGTGCAGGCGATTCTCTACATCAAGAACGGCCTTTGCGAAGATTTGAAGGTAGCGCTCAACGCCCTCGACGAGCCCGCGCTCCTTGCCGCGGTAAACGGCGACCCGAATATATTGAAGTTCGTGACGAACCCCGACCTGCTCAAGGCCGCGGTGCGTAGCGACTGGAAAATCGTGAAGAAGATTGACAACGCGGGCGAAGACCTGTGGGCCGAGGCGGTACGCGCAAGTGCCGATGCGGTCAAGGCCGTGCCGTTCATGGGCGAAAAGATCCAGGCGGCGCTCGTGGAACGTGACTGGCATGCATTGCAAGATATTGTGCGCCCGTCGGCCGCCATCGTGATTGCCGCGGTGAAGCAGGACTACCATGCTTTCGAATTTGTGAGTATCAAGGACCGTACGGAGCCGGTGCAGCTTGCCGCCGTGCGTACAGACTGGCGCTGCATCCAGTACCTGCAGCGTGCAAGCGAAAAGGTGCAGATGGAGGCCGTGCGCCAGACGAAGGATGCGTTTGCCCTCATCAAGAACCCGTCAGAGGCGGTCAAGGAATTCTGCAAGTAAACTCGCAGGGTGTGCGCGATGGATAATTCGAACCCGCTGGTGAAACTCGAAAACGTCTCGTTCCGTTACCCGAAATCGGGCGTGGATGCGCTTTCGGATGTTTTGCTTGAAATCCCGCGGGGGAGTTTCTTTGCATTGCTGGGCCCGAATGGGGCGGGGAAGACGACGCTGCTCCGCCTGTTGTGCGGGCGTTTCGCGAAATTCTCGGGAACGATTGTGCTGGCGGACGATGTGCGCGGCACGAATGCTTTCCTCGACCCGATTGCCTGCGGCATTTTGCTCGAGAATCCGGGCGTATACCCGAAACTTTCGATAAACGAGTACGTGGACTATTTCGTGGGGTTCTATGCGGCCCGTATCCCGACGTGGAATACGACCGAGGCCCGCGAACGCATGGCCCGCATCGCGAAGAGCCTGGAACTCCCGCCGCTCGATACCCGCATGGGCAAGCTTTCGCTCGGAAACCGCCAGAAGGTGCAGTTGCTGCGTGCGATGGCACCTGCACCGCGCCTGCTGATTTTGGACGAGCCGGTGGCGAATCTCGACCCGATGTCGCGCGAGGCCGTGTGGAAACTCATTGCGGACTGGCGCAAACAGGAAGGTGGTACGGCCATCGTGTGCTCGCATATCCTAGCCGAGATGGAAGAGGAGGCGACCGACTTCGCGATTATCGACCGCGGGCATGTGCTCAGGAGCGGGCGGGTCGCCGACCTTGTAAGCGAAACGGCGACATTCAAGGTAGAGGTCCGCGGCAATGCGCCTGAAATTCCGACTCCTGAAAAAATTCGCGCGGCCCTCGCCGCCGCCGGAATCGATGCCAGCGTGAACCGCGCCGGCACAGGCCTTTCTTCTCTCTATAAAAAGACCGTTGCGGGCTAGAACGTCTGCGAAAGGTCGAATGCGAACCTGCCCCAAGCGAAGTTTTCCATGTTCCAGTGTGAAAGGTTCTTCTTGAACGCGTAATCCAGACGGAACGTGAGGAACTGCCAGCGGTATCGAACTCCGAGGCCGAGCGCTTCTTTCGTCTTCTCCTTGTACAGGTCTTTCTCGTTGTCCATCACGCGTGTCCAGTCATAGAACTGAACAATCTGCCAGTGTTTCCAGTTTTTCCATGGGAATGTCCAGCGGATTTCCTCGTTGATGCGCAGATACATCGGCGTTAGGCCCGTATTGATGATTGTATCGATGACTTCGTTGCCTTCGTCGTCGGTGCTGGTGGTGTAGCTTTCGTAACTCGCAAAAATACTGCGGAATCGGTATCCGCGTACGGAACGTGTGCCGCCTTGGTAGAATACGCGTGCGTCATCTTCGAGTGCCTTCTCGAAGAACCTGCCTACACTGCCGCTCAATGCGCCGTAGAATGTCCAGAACAGCGGGTGGTACAGGTTTACGGTCGCTTCCCCGTAGGTGTAGGGGTTGCCTATCATGGTGAGCTTTTCAAGGTCGGCGTTAAGGTTGGTGCCTGCACCGACTGTGGGCGCGAAGCGGACACCCTTCGTGGGGTTGAAGTAGTCGTCGGTGTAGTCGAAGGTGAGGGCTATTTCTCCCTTCACCTTGTACATGTCCTTGTCGTTCTTGCTCACGAATCGCGTATCGAGCGTTCCGCGGAATCGGATATGGTCGGTAATGCCGAAGGTAAGGTCTCCGCGGTTAATGATTTCGTAACGTTCTTCGATGCTGTCGGGGTAGGCGGGCGGAGCAATCTTTTCGTGGTTGAAACTCAAGCGGTCTTCGAAGCGGATGGCCGTCGGGATGAACGAGAACGATGTCCCGAACAGGAGCGGGTTTGCGTAACCGAGCGAGATTTCCTGCTTGTTCTGTGCAATCTGGAATGTGGTAGAAAATTCGTTAAATGTTCCGAAGAAGTTCTTGTGCTTTGCATACGCGAGAGCGCCGAATCCATACATTTCTTCGAAGAACAGCCCGTAGCGTGCCTCGCCGGGGATTCGCTCAACGACATCGAGGTGTACGTCCGAAAGCCCGTCGGCTCGTAGGGAGTCCGTGAGCTTGATCTGCGTGAACAGCTGTGTGGAGAGGAGCTTACTCTTGAAGGAGTTGTACTTGTTACCGTCGATGATTTCGCCTTTAGGCGTTTTCCAGAGCGAAGAAAGCCATGCGGTGTCCGAAAGCCCGGCCTCCTGCTCCTTGCGCCCCTTGTCGCTTGCCTTCTGCGTGGTGCTAATCATGTTACCCATGGTGACGATAGCACCCGGGTTGACGATAATTTCTACGATGATTACTTTGTTTGTAGTGTCGATTAGTTCGCCGGGCATCACGTAGGTGTGCAGGTAGCCTGCCTTGCGGTATGTCTGCTGGATAAACTGGATGTCTTCGGCGATGTCGTCTTGCGAGAATATACGGTCGGTCTTGTTTGTCCTGAGTTGCTTTTCGCTTATCTCGATTTTGGAACTATCAGGGACAATGATGTTCGTGCCGCCGAATCGGTATCGTTCCCCTTCGCGCAGGTAAATTGCGTAGCCGCGCTTGCGCTTGTTCTCTTCGTCGACTTCGCGCTTGATTTCGAGCTTCATGTCGAGGCTGAAGAACCCTTGCGAGTAGTAGAGGGCACGAATGTTTTCGACGGCGAGGCCCATCATGAAGTCCTGCTTTGTCGTGTCGAGGTTGCCGAATTCATCGGGAATCTCGAGCTGCTCTGTCAACTGAAAATTCGAGAACACCGCGTTGCCTTCGAACGTGACGTACCATGGATTCTTCTCCACCTCTTCGGCAAGAACGAATGCGCTAAAAAGGAACAGGAAGGCTAGAATCTTTTTCATTTGTCTGTCTCCTGTTTATCGTCGGTTGTTTCCTTGAACGACGCGTTGGGCGAAATGGTCTCACAGCGCCCAATGCCGAGTAGGCACGGGTTCCAGAATCTGTAACTGTAGTTGAAGCCGACGTTCTTTTCGAGGCGGTTTTCGTTTCCGCCGGCACCCGTGTTGGTGTAGTATTGCTTGGATATCAGCAGCCCATTCAGGTTGAGAGACGGATTGATATGGTTCTTGTGCGAGAATTGCTTGTCCTTGAATACGGGGAGCGTGTAGTTCACGCCGAATTGCAGCGCCTGGTCGTATGTCGGGTTTTCGCTCTGGTCCTGCGTGTAACCGAAAATAAGGCTTAGGTCCTTAACCCAGCGGTCTAGGGAAATAGGTATCTTGAAGTAACTTGAATCCTTGTCGCTTGTGGTGTTGTTGCTGAACAGCATCACCTTCATGTCGATATCGCCGATGTATTCGCTGCCCAGGGCCTTGTTTGCCGTGGTCGAAAGCACCTTGCCGATAGCCTTGCCTGCAATCTTGTTCCAGTCCGTAGATTCGTCGTTGTTGTCGGCGATACATCCGAGGATGATGTTGTAGTACGTTGCCGCTGCGCTCGATTCCGTACCGCAGTTGCTGCTCGGCGTTGGCTGCGGGTTTGTAATCGTGCCGGTGATGTCGAAGTTGATGGGGCAGGTTTCGCCTTCCTTGTCGCCGGAGTCGTCACAGTAGGGGAGTTCCTGTGTACTGGAAACTTCGACGACGCCTTGCTGCCACGGAACGTCCATCCACGAAATGCTGAACGAATTCAGGTCGAACTCGTAGAGTTCCTGCACGCCGATGAACCCGGTGTTCGAATTGATGACGTCTCCACGCAATAGGGGCCTGTTCGTGTTGCCGAGTACCCAGAAGTCGAAGGTGAACGGGAACGTGGCGAACGGGGTTACGATGGCAATGGAATCACGCTGGGAATCGTTTACGTGCACCATGAGGTTAATCGGGCTTGCCGTAGAAATCTTGGCTTCTTGCGCTTCGGTGGTGCGGAGTCTTGTGATGAAGTTGTTGAACATCGTGAGAATACGGTTCAGCGATGCTGGCGTAATCTGGAACTCGAGTGCCTTGTGGTAGATCATCTTGTCGACAATCAGCTTGCCCGATATGGAGTTGTTCTGCAGGCGGTCGCCAGTTAAACGCGGCATGGTAAAATCGAGGTCGCTCTGGGCGAGCACTTCACCTTCGCCGAATGTCTCGTCGAAGAAGTTGTACTGGATGTAGGGGAGGCTCACCGAGACGACGAGTTCGTTTTCGTAGTCGCTAAGAGACCCGGCGACATCCCTGACAAGAATGGAATGCTGGCCGGACTTGAAACTGAACTGCTCTGACGAGATGTTGAACCGTTCCAGTTTCATGCTGTCGAGGTTGAATGCCGCCGAAGCATTGATGATTTCGCCCTGGCTGTTTTGTGTCGAGAGGTCTGTAATCTCGGCTAGCCCGTTTTCGATGTGGCCCACGATGCTGAATGGAATCTTGCGCCCCATCTTGGGCGGCTGGATGAATGTGGAATCTGACTTGATTTCGGCTGTGATGCCCTTCAGGCCTTCGCGGATGTTTGCCGAGATGTCGACCTGCAGGTCAGTCCTTGTGATTTCGGCTGTTGTGCCCGGAATGAACCACGAACCCGAAACATTCAGTTTGCCATCGAACACGAATGCGGAATCGACGTCGCCTTCTAGTGTGACATCGCCGCCGTTGTCCGTACTGTGGACGACGCTCACGTGGCGCTTGTTGTCGAAGATGTTGTTGATGATGACTTGCGAGGAACCCGCCCATCCACCGTTTCCGATGTTCACGTAGGCGTTAAGTTCCATGCGGTCACCTTCCGCGAACAGGTTCATCTTGTCTACCTTCAGGGCGCTAGTCGGAATCTTGCTCAGGCTTAGCTTGGTAAAGTCGATGTTGCCGAGCAGTCCCTTACCGGCTTCGTAAGATACGTCACCGTTCATGAAGCCTTCGGAAAGTGTCGTGTCGTTGAGCGGCTCAAGAAGGGTCGGGATGCTGAAGTCCTTTGCTGACGCCCATGCATGCACGACCTGTATGGGGAGGAATCCGGTGGGCTTGAAGTCGGGGTTCGAGTCGTTGGGCAGAATGAATACGGCTTCGGCTTCAACCCTGTTCTTGTCTTGCATGGCCTGGAACTTGTCTATGAAAACCGTATCGCCGTTCTGCCTTGCCTTGATGCGGGCGCGGATATCGAAGGGCTGATAGTTGCCGTCGGCAATCACGTCGATTGCACCGACGTTGTCTGTGAAGTTATGCCGCCACGTTCCCGTGACTTCGCCGTTCATCTCGTTGCCGATTTTAATCTTCGCGAATGGGATGGTGCTCACGTCTACGCTGTCCGCCATTACCTGAAGGGTTATAGAGTCCGTCCACGTGATGTAGGCGAACGCATGTCCACCATTCCTTTGCGTCACGTCCCATGAGGTGTGCGGCTCCTCGTGGTTCCACATCACGTCTCCAAAGAAGTCGAATGTTTCCTTCTCGGTGTAGATGATGCCGTTGCTGAACTGGATGCCCTTCTTGTTCAGGTCAAGTTCGACTTCGAGCGAGTCGGCCTTCATCTGGTAGGCGAAGTCTACGTTCGGAATTTTCACCTTGGAATGCATTACGCCGTTCCTGAAAGAGCCGACAATGTTAAAGCGGTTGCGCAGAATCAGGTTCCCGAAGTTCCAGTCCAGCGCCCATGGTTCGTATGGAGACATGTCGCCTGTGAACGTGATGTTCAGGTCCTTCTTTAGGTCTATGGTCGCATTGATGTCGGAACCCTGTCTTGTCTCGATGCCGACCTTGATAATGTCGCCTTCCTTGTGCGCGGTATGGATCTTCATGTCGAGAGGCATCATGTGCGGTCCGAAGATGGAACTCATGTATTCTACGTATCCGGTGATATCTCCGTTGAGGTCCTTGTCGGCATCGCCTTCAAGTCGAATGTGCCCGCCTTCGTCGTTGTACAGGTCTATGCCGAAGTGGTAGTTCTCGTCGTCGCCTTTTACTTTGATTTTCGCATTGCAGGCCATGAGGGGCCAGAACTCGCCGATCCGGGTCTCAAGGTTCAGGTCGTACAGCGGTTTCTGCGTCTTGGGGTCGAACTTTACATCGCCCTTCACCTTTACGGCACCGATGGTCGGTACTGCAGGCGGTATATCGACCGGAATCCACTTCTTGGGATCCTTGACTTCCATGTCTACGCTAGTCTTGACTGCTGCTAGGTTGTTCTTGGGCGTGCTTACGTCGAGTTTTATAGCGTCGCTGCCGGCCTTGACGTTTCCTTTGACCTTTACGTTGTCACCTTCGAAGTTAGCCTTGATGTCGATGCTTGTGGTTTCGCTGATGTAGTCGCCCTGGATGGAATCGAGCTTTACGGAAGCTCCCTGTAGGCCTTCGCTCTTGACCTTGAAATTCTCGGCTTGCCAGTGCATTTGCTGTGGCGAGTCCTTGTCTACATCCACGGAAATCTTCTTGGCCGAAACCTCGACGGGCAGGTAGAACTTCGCCTTCTCCGGGAACTCGATTGCCTCCATCGGGGTCTTGGGCTTCTTTTCGGACTTTGCATTCGGGTCGGTCTTGATCTGGGCCTCGAATTCCCCGAGGTCGACACTTGCTCCCTTGCTATTGCCGAGCAGGGTCACGTCCATCTTGAAGTCGCGTACGGTGTAGGTGTTTTCGCCCTGCTTGACGGTTACGGAATCCCAGGAGTGGGTGAGCAGACCGTCCATCTGGTGCCCGTAGGGCGTTACCTCGACATCGCCGTATGTATGCGGGGTCGAAAGGTAGGTGTCGAAGGCAATATACGCAAACCAGGCGCTCAGTGCAAGAACACCCACAACGACCGTCACGATTGCGGCGGTCAATGAAAATGTCGAAGTTCCGTTCTTCAACGGCCCTAATAATAGAAAAATATCAGTCTATCCCCAGCCGCCAGACCATGCTTGGGAGTGCTCTAATTCGTTGTTGCTCAACGAGTTATGTTTGATATGACGGTATAGGGTTATTTATTGCTTACAAAGTGCTCTTTTGTGTAGTAGTTTGGTTTCGCCATTTTTTACGCATGGTGAAGCGCCTCGGAATGCGCAATTGACTATATTTATGCCGGTTTTTTAAGCATTTCATGAGGATTAGATGAATAAGAAAGTTCTTTTTCTCTGTTCCCTTTGTTGCTTTGCCCTGGTGGGCTGCAACGGGATTGGTTCGGGCGAAGAAAGGCTTGCCCGTGTTGACAACGAGACAGTCTATGTCGAAGATTTGGACCTTGCGTTGAAGCTTTCTGGCTCTGACCGCGCCCAGGTCGAGATGCTTACTAACGACCTCCTTTATCGTGCTGCCATGGTTTCCAAGGCGCTGCAGGATTTTCCGGAACTTGCCACGCGCTGGGAATCTTACTCGAAGAACTTGCAAGATCGTGTTCTTACGCTCGTTTACCAGCGCTACTACTCGATGGAAAACCTCACGTTCTCCGACTCGGAACTCCGCAAATACTTCAATGCGCACAAGAGCGAGTTCGCGAAGGATTCTGCCGATGTCGAGTTCCTCGATGTCCGCGGTACGGTTGCCGAACACCTGCTCCTTTCGCGTGAAGCTGACAAATTCAAGGAATCCGGCCTCGATACCGTGACCTACCTTCACCAGTTCAGGCAGAACCTGATGGAAACCTCCATCAAGTCCGTCAACGAGAAGTACCCGGTCAAGATCGAGAAGATCATTCCGCCGAACCAGGAAGCATACTACGAAAAGCACAAGGAAGAATTCAAGACTGCACCTGCATTTGAAGTCTATCATGTGCAGATGGAAGATTCCGCAGCGCTTGCTAAGTTGTTCGCCAAGCCAGTGAAGGACCTTGAACAGTTCAAGGAAATCGCTACCAAGTATAGCGAGAACAAGGAAACTGCGGCGAATGGCGGTTATGTGGGAAAGGTGAAGGATGGATTTGCGTTCCCCTATGGTATCGGCATTATCAACGGGCTGGGCAAGGCGTTTACGGGCATGCCCGAAGGGACTATCTCTCCGGTCCTAGCGACGACAAGGACGCCTGGTCGCCACGTGTTCTACCTCGTGAAGGAATTCCCGCCCGAAGTCAAGCCCTTTGACCGCGTGAAGGGCGAGGTCGAGGCCCGCATGCTGAACGTGGGCTACCTGGAACTCGATCCCGGTTATGTGCTGATTTCCAAGAACGGCGAGCCGTTTATTACCGAGAAGGATATCCTCCAGATTTTTGAAGAGGAACCGGGCCTTCCGAAGACGAACCGCTCCAGGGACCGCTTTATCGCAAGCATTGCCGAAAGTGCCTCGTTTGCCGAAGCGGCACGCGCGCTTAAGCTCGACCACTCCTGGGAGTACCGTGCGTTTATGCGCCAGACCCGCGGCAACTATATTCTCGCGCATTACGAGGAGATGGCACCAGCCAAGGACATGCTTCCGGAGGATTCCCTGAAGGCGTACTTCGAGAAGAACGGCAACCCTGTCCGCCCGGATATCCCGTTCGAAGATTCGAAGGAAGACTTGAACGACTACATCAAGTTCCCCGAGAATATCCTGAAGCACGAATACTACTTCAATTACGTGCTCTACGGCAAGAGGAACATCGAGGATATCCGCAGGTCTGTATTCAACATGAATTTCAGGGCGCTTCGCGCTACCCGTAAGGAAATGAGGGAAGCCTCCATATGGTCGAAGGCCAACGTGCGCCTGTACAAGGAAAATATTACTGTTAAGCCTGCCGAGTCCTTTGCCGCCGAAGACCTAATCCGTGCTGCGGACTCGCTTTACAAGGCCCGTGCATACGAGGCCTCGCTCGCAAAGTGGCGCAAGGTCCGCGACGTCTATCCGGATGTCGATTCCCTCTATGCCCAGGCCACGTTCCAGATTGCGCAGGTTGAATCCGAAGCCGAACAGTTCTCCTTTGCGGAAGCTGAGTATTACGCGTACTACAGGATGTGGCCCAAGTCTCCGGATGCCGAAAAGGCCATGTTCAGTCGCGGGTTTATCCTGAACGAGAATATGCATAAGGATTCTCTCGCCCTTGAGGTCCTGGAGGAATTCCAGAAGACCTATCCCAATAGCGAAATGGGCAAGGACGTGAGCTGGCTCATCGAGAACATCAAGTCCGGCGGAAAACTCGCCGAAGACCTGATGAAGAAGATAGAGGCGGAAGAGTAAAAAATCTATATTTCCCACATCTTAAACCAAAAGGTACCTACTATGGAAATGACATTCGCCATGATCAAGCCCAATGCCGTAAAATCCGGCTTGGTTGGTCGTATTATTGACCGTTACATCAGTGCTGGCCTCTCCGTTTGCGCCGTGAAGATGCACCAGATGACTTCCGAAGACGCCCGCGGTTTCTACGCCGAACACGTGGAAAAGCCGTTCTTCGGCGAACTCGAAGCCTACATGACCAAGGGCCCGTCCGTGATGCTCGCCCTTGGCGGTGAAAATGCCATTGCCAAGGTCCGCGCCATCAACGGTGCAACCAATCCGGCTAAGGCGGAACCCGGTACCCTCCGCTACGACTTTGCCCCTTCCATGACCGAAAACGTCGTGCACAGCTCCGACAGTCCTGAATCCGCCGCTCGCGAGCTCGACTTCTGGTTCACGAAGGAAGAACGCTACGCCTACGAGATGCCGTCTCTCAAGGCCTGCTGCGTCCTCTAAGTTTCAAAAATAACCCTCTCAAGGAGACACAACTCAATGCAATGGATCGTCAAGTATCTTACCTCTTCCATCGGTAAGAAGCAGATCATGGGATGCACGGGCGCCTTTTTGGCTCTGTTCATCTTGGGCCACATGTGTGGTAACTTCCAGCTCCTGAACTTCGACCAGGCGTCGGCGCAGGCATCCTACAATGCCTATACCGAGTTCCTGACCGGGTTCAACCCGCTTCACTTCCCGGTGAAGCTGATTTACCTTGTCGAGCTCGTGCTCGTGGGCGCCTTCGCCCTCCACATCTTCCTCGCGGTGACGCTGAAGATCGAGAACAAGAAGGCCCGCGGCGGAATCGAATACGAAGTCAGCGCTCGCAAGGGCAAGAAGACTTTCGCGACCTTCACCATGATCTGGTCCGGCCTCTTCATCGTCGGCTTCCTCATCCAGCACCTCATGATGCTCAAGTTCGGCGAACACTACCTCTACATGAACGACAAGGGCGAAATCGTCCGCGACATGTGGCTCACCACCATCCAGATGTTTGCAAACCCGGCTTGGGCTGCATTCTACGTGATCAGCATGTTCGTTATCGGCATGCACCTGTTCCACGCCATTTCTTCTGCGTTCCAGACCATGGGTATCGCTCACCAGAAGTGGACTCCGATTATCGACATCTGCGGTATCGTCTACAGCGTCGTTGTGGCCCTCGGCTTCGGCATTACCGCGATTGCCGCCTTCTACCTGGGCAACCAGCCGGGTACGCAGGCCCTCATCGAAAAGTCTCGCGCCCTCCAGCCGCAGTACGAACAGCAGCTCAAGGACAAGGCTGCCGCCAAGACTTCCTTCGTGATTCCCTCTGTCGGCGAAGTACAAGTTTCTTTCAACGTTGAAAAGTAAGGAGACCACTAATGATTCTTGATTCTAAAATCCCCGGTGGTTCCATCGAAGAAAAGTGGACCAAGCATAAGTTCGAACTCAAGCTCGTGAACCCCGCCAACAAGCGTAAGTTCACGGTGATCGTGGTGGGTACTGGCCTTGCCGGTGCATCCGCTGCCGCTTCTCTTGCCGAACTTGGTTACAATGTCAAGTCTTTCTGCATCCAGGATAGCCCCCGCCGTGCACACTCCATTGCTGCCCAGGGTGGTATCAACGCTGCCAAGAACTACAAGAACGACGGCGACTCCGTTTACCGTCTGTTCTATGATACCGTGAAGGGCGGTGACTTCCGCGCTCGCGAAGCCAACGTGCACCGCTTGGCCGAAAACTCCAACCTCATCATCGACCAGTGTGTCGCCCAGGGCGTTCCGTTCGGTCGTGAATACGGCGGCCTCCTCGACAACCGTTCCTTCGGTGGTACGCAGGTTTCCCGTACGTTCTACGCTCGTGGTCAGACGGGTCAGCAGCTCTTGCTCGGTGCCTACCAGGCTCTCATGCGCCAGGTTGCTGCCGGCAAGGTGAAGATGTTCCCCCGCCGCGAAATGATGGACCTCGTCGTTATCGACGGCAAGGCCCGCGGTATCATCGTCCGTAACCTCATCACTGGCGAACTCGAAAGCCACGTGGCTGATGCAGTCTGCCTTTGCACCGGTGGTTACGGTAACGTCTACTACCTTTCTACCAACGCCCAGGGTTCCAACGTGACGGCTGCTTTCCGTGCCTACAAGCGCGGCGCCCTGTTCGCCAACCCCTGCTACACGCAGATTCACCCGACTTGCATTCCGCGTCATGGCGACCTGCAGTCCAAGCTCACCTTGATGAGTGAATCTCTCCGTAACGACGGCCGTATCTGGGTTCCGCGCAAGGCTGGCGACACCCGCAGCCCGGACCAGATTCCGGAAGAAGATCGTTACTACTACCTCGAAGAGAAGTACCCGAGCTTCGGTAACCTCGTGCCGCGAGACGTGGCTTCCCGTAACGCCAAGCAGGTCTGCGATGCCGGCCTCGGCGTGGGTTCCACCAAGCAGGCCGTTTACCTCGACTTCGCCGACGCTATCCAGCGCATGGGCGTTGCCGGCGTGTCTGCCAAGTACGGCAACCTCTTCCAGATGTACGAGAAGATCACCGACGAAGACCCGTACAAGGTCCCGATGCGCATCTTCCCGGCCATCCACTACACGATGGGCGGCCTCTGGGTTGACTACGACTTGATGTCTACCATCCCGGGTTGCTTCGTCCTCGGTGAAGCTAACTTCTCCGACCACGGTGCAAACCGCCTCGGTGCTTCTGCTCTTATGCAGGGTCTCTCCGACGGTTACTTCGTCATTCCGTTCACCATCGGCGGCTACTTCGCGGGCACCAAGCTCGAGAAAGTTTCCGAATCCGATGCCGCCTTCGAAGACTGCAAGAAGCAGACCGAAGAACGCATCCACAAGCTCCTTTCCGTCAAGGGTCACCGCACTGTCAATGAGTTCCACCGCGAACTCGGTAACATCATGTGGGAATACGTGGGCATGGCTCGTAACGAGGCCGGCCTCAAGACCGCTCTCGAAAAGATTCCGGCTCTCCGCCAGGAATTCTGGGAAGACGTGAACGTCGTCGGTTCCGAAGGTTCCTTCAACCAGAACCTCGAACGTGCCGGCCGCGTTGCCGACTTCCTCGAGTTTGCCGAAGTCCTCACTCTCGACGCCCTGCACCGCAAGGAATCTTGCGGCGGCCACTTCCGTGAAGAAAGCCAGACTCCGGAAGGCGAAGCCAAGCGCGACGACGAGAACTTCTGCTACGTCGGTGCCTGGGAGTACAAGGGCGACGGTGTCGCTCCGGAACTCTCCAAGGAACCCCTTACCTTTGATAATGTCCACCTTGCAACTAGGAGCTACAAATAATGAGCGGACTGAATTTGACTTTGAAGATTTGGCGCCAGAAGGATGCCAAGACCAAGGGACAGTTCGAAACTGTCAAGATCAACGACGTTTCTCCGGACATGTCTTTCCTCGAGATGCTCGACATCGTGAACGAAGAACAGATGAAGCAGGGCAAGGAAGGCTTCGCTTTCGACCACGACTGCCGCGAAGGTATTTGCGGTATGTGCTCGCTGGTCATCAACGGTATGCCGCACGGTCCCGACCATGCGACCACCACCTGCCAGCTTCACATGCGTAAGTTCAAGGATGGCGACACCATCGTGATCGAACCGTGGCGCGCCGCCGCATTCCCGGTTATCCGTGACTGCGCCGTCGACCGTACCGCTTTCGACCGCATCATCCAGGCTGGCGGCTTCGTTTCCGTCAACACCGGTGCTGCTCCTGAAGCTTCCACCATTCCGGTTCCCAAGGCTGATGCCGACCGCGCCTTCGACGCTGCCGCCTGTATCGGTTGCGGTGCCTGCGTGGCTGCCTGTAAGAACGCTTCCGCGATGCTCTTCGTTTCTGCGAAGGTCTCTCACCTCAGCTTCTTGCCGCAGGGCAAGGTCGAGGCCAAGAAGCGCGTTCTCGCCATGGTCGCCCAGATGGACAAGGAAGGCTTCGGCAACTGCACGAACCTTTACGAATGCCAGGCTGCGTGCCCGAAGGGTATCACCGTGGATTACATCGCCAAGATGAACCGCGAATACCTCGGCGCCACTGTGACCTACGCCGAAAAGGTTTATGGCAAGGATTAATGTGTGATGTGGAGTGTGGAATGACTGATTAAATTCATTTCACATTACTCATTGCAAATTACACATTGCAAAAAAGGGACCGCAGCGATGCGGCCCTTTTTCTATATTTCTCTTGTAAATGAAAAAGGAGCGTTTATGAAAAAGATTCTTGCGATGTTTGCGGCGTTTGCGTGTGCCGCGGTTCTTTCTGCCTGTAATGACCAGAAGGCAGAATCCAAGGCTCAGGCCGATGAATCCCTGAACAAGGTGAAGGCGGCGGGCGAGTTCGTGCTCGGCCTCGACGATTCCTTCCCGCCGATGGGTTTCCGCGACAAGGACAACAACATCGTGGGCTTTGATATCGACCTCGCCACGGAAGTTTGCGCGCGTTTGGGCGTAAAGCTCAAGACGCAGCCGATTTCGTGGGATGCGAAGGAACAGGAACTGAACACCGGTAAGATTGATTGCATCTGGAACGGCATGAGCGTGGACAGCGCACGCGCGAAGGCCATGAACCTGAGCGACCCGTATCTCAAGAACCGCATGATTTTCACGGTGAAGGACAAGGCTCTTGCAAGTCTCGCGGCACTCGCCGGTAAGAAGATTGCCGTGCAGAACGGCTCTACCGCCCAGAAGCTTTTGGATGCCTCCGAAGCGGGCAAGGCCGCCAAGGAAATCGTCCCGTTTGACGACAACCAGACGGCGCTCATGGATTTGGACAAGGGCGGTGTGGACGCCGTGTTCCTGGACGAAATCGTGGCCAAGTATTGGATTGTGACGAACGCGAAGGACTACACTGTGCTCGAAGAAGGCCTCTCCGACGAAGTCTATGCCGTGGGTTTCCGCAAAAAAGACCAGGCCCTGCGTGATGCCGTGAATTCTACCCTGGCTGCCATGAAGGCCGACGGCAAGTTCGACGAAATCTCTGCCAAGTGGTTCGGCAAGTAACGGCCGGCGCGCGGTTCCATGTCTGACCTGAGCAATTTACTCCCAATTCTCTGGGGCGGCTTCTGCACGACGCTCGCCATTTTCGGGCTCACGCTCCTGTTCTCGATTCCGCTGGGCTTGCTTATTGCGGTCCTCAAGATGAGCAAGTGGCGCGTGGTGCGTTACCCGGTGTCGTTCTACATCTCGGTGATGCGCGGTACCCCATTGCTGCTCCAGATTGTGGCGATTTATTTCGGCTCCTACTACCTGAGCGAATATGCGGGCGTGGATTTTTCGTTTGACCGCTTCCCGGCGGTAATCGTGGCGTTCTCGATAAACTATGCGGCGTACTTTGCCGAAATTTTCCGCGGGGGAATCCAGTCCATACCCAAGGGGCAGTACGAGGCCGCCTACATGCTGGGCATGACCCGCACGCAGACGTTCTTCCGCATCATCCTCCCGCAGGTGGTCAAGCGCGTGGTACCCGCGAGCGCGAACGAAGTCATTACGCTGGTGAAGGACACCTCGCTTGCGCAGGTGATTGCGGTGACGGAACTTTTTGCGCTGGCCAAGAAACAGCAGGCCGCCTACGCAAGCATTTACCCGCTGTTCGTGGCGGGCGTATTCTACTATGTGGCGAACCTTTTGCTGAGCGTGCTTTTTGCCTACGTGGAACGCAGGCTCAATTACTATAAGTGAGGCGTGGAATGGAAAATGTGAATGAATCTGCGCCGATCCTCAAGGTAGAACACGTCAAGAAGTCCTTTGGCGACTTGCATGTACTCAAGGATATCTCGTTTGACCTGAAGGCGGGCGAGGTGCTTTCGATTATCGGGCCCAGCGGCTCCGGCAAGAGTACGCTGTTGCGTTGCCTTACCCAGCTTGAAACGGTTGACGGCGGCCTGGTGCAGGTCGACGGCAAGGATATGGTGGTGCCGAGTGATTCGGCGAAGGGCCCGGCAGTTAAGTATGCACCGGCGAAAACGCTCCGTGAAATCCGCCTTTCTACGGGGCTTGTGTTCCAGAACTTCAACCTTTTCCCGCACCTGACGGTGCTGCAGAATATCTGCCTCGCTCCGGTGCGCGTGTTGGGGGACGAGCGCAAGGACGCACGAGCTATGGGGCGGTTCCTGCTCAAGCGCATGGGCCTTGAAGGTAAGGAAAACTCTTACCCCTGTGAACTCAGCGGCGGCCAGCAGCAGCGCGTGTCTATTGCCCGCGCGCTCGCGATGAACCCGAAGATTCTTTTCTTTGACGAGCCGACGAGTGCGCTGGACCCGGAACTCACCGGCGAGGTGCTCAAGATTATCAAGAAACTTGCCGAAGACAAGATGACCATGGTCATTGTGACTCACGAGATGGCCTTTGCCCGCGATGTGGCCGACAAGGTCATCTTCATGGACGGCGGCGTCATCGTGGAGCAAGGAACTCCCGACCACGTGTTCCGCGAATCGGGCAACGAGCGCCTGGCGCAGTTCCTGAGTCGGTTTGCCGAGGCATAAGGGGATGGCGAAAAACTGCCGAGTCTTTACCGCCCAGGCGGTAGAACCCGAAGAACTCTAGTAGTGGCCAAAGAAGTCGGTCACGTCAAAATAGAATTGATAATTTCTTCCTTCTTCGTCTACGGCCTTCATAAGGTCGTACTGGCGACCGTTCTCTTCGACTAGGGCTTGGCCCGTTGGCTTCAACCCGCCTAGAAGAATGAAGTCGTATTCCTCGCCGATGTTTATGACATACATGGCGTTTTGGGGGGAGGTTCCTTTTCCTGAATTTCGAATGGAATTGAGTATCGCCATGATGATTTGTTTATGGAATTCCTTGACAGTAGTGTCGGTTGAAGGATTGGAAACGATGGCGTAATGTGCCGAGATGTTGGTAAAATCAACATCCAGTAGTTCCTGGGCGACTTTCAATTCCTGCTTGCTGTCGCCGTTTTTTCTAGCAAGGTTCATGACGGCTTCTTGCCCCGTAATGCCAAAGCGTTTTGGTTGGGAAAGCTTGCATTTTAGGAACTCCTTGCGGAATTTAAGCCAGTCTGTGGTTTCTACGGCTTTTAATGAATCCTTTTTAATGACCTTTAGTTGCTGCATATAGTAGGAGGCCTCGATTGCGGCGTCGTCATACGCTGGCTCTCCGCTGGGGAGCGTCGCGGGGCCGCGACTGCCGGCACAGGCAGCCAACATCCACACTGACAAAGAGATAAGAATAACCTTGATTTTAGACATGGGGCCACTCCGCTGTTTTGGTGATGGTTCTCAATATTTCCCTATAGGGGAATATACATAATTTCTATATTTGAACTCGTAAAAATTCAAAAAAGGATAAATCATGCGCGATCAGTTCGAAAGCCCGCTTATCAAGCGTTACGCCAGCAAGGAAATGAGTTTCATCTTCAGCCCGCAGTACAAGTTCCAGACTTGGCGCAAGCTGTGGATTTACCTCGCCGAATCCGAAATGGAACTCGGCCTCCCGATTACGCAGGAGCAGGTGGACGAACTGAAGGCCCACGAGAAGGACATCAACTTCGAAGTCGCCGAAGAAGAAGAAAAGCGCCGCCGTCACGACGTGATGAGCCACGTCTACGCTTACGGCGTGCAGTGCCCGAAGGCCAAGGGCATCATCCACCTCGGTGCAACATCTGCATTCGTGGGTGACAACACCGACCTTATCCAGATGCAGCAGGCGATGATTCTCGTCCGCAAGCGCCTTTGCCGCGTGATGGACAAGCTTTCCAAGTTTGCGATGGAATACAAGGACATGGCCCAGCTCGGTGCCACGCACTTCCAGGCCGCCCAGCTCACCACCGTGGGCAAGCGTGCTTGCCTCTGGCTCCAGGACATGCTTATCGACCTTGAAGAATTGAACTTCCTCATTGAAGTGCTTCCGTTCCGCGGCGTGAAGGGCACGACCGGTACGCAGGCTAGCTTCATGGACTTGTTCAACGGCGACGAAGAAAAGATTATGGAACTCGACCGCCGCGTGACCGCCAAGGCTGGCTTCAAGCGCGTGCTTACCATCACCGGTCAGACCTACACCCGTAAGTGGGACAACCGCGTGAACCAGGTGCTCAGCTCCATCGCTCAGTCTCTGCACAAGTTCGCTACCGACATGCGCCTCATGCAGGGCGTCAAGGAAGTGGAAGAACCGTTCGAAAAGACCCAGATTGGTTCCAGCGCCATGGCTTACAAGCGTAACCCGATGCGCAGCGAACGTATTTGCTCCCTGGCTCGTTTCGTGATGGCTCAGGTCAACAGCACCGCCTTCACGCAGGCAACGCAGTGGTTCGAACGTACGCTCGACGACAGTGCGAACAAGCGCTTGGCAATTCCTGAAGCATTCCTCGCCATGGATGCCATGCTCATCATCGCCGAGAACGTCACCAACGGCCTCGTCGTTTATCCGAAGGTTATCGAAAAGCGTATCATGGCCGAACTCCCGTTCATGGCCACCGAAAACATCATCATGGAAGGCGTGAAGAATGGCGGCGACCGTCAGGAACTCCACGAAGAAATCCGCGTGATGTCCATGGAAGCGGGCAAGGTCGTGAAGGAACAGGGTAAGGACAACGACTTGCTCGAACGCGTGCTGAAGAACGAAAAGTTCCAGAAGCTCGGCATCACCGAAGCAAAGCTCAAGGAAATCCTCGACCTCCGCAAGTTCGTGGGTCGCGCTCCGGGACAAGTCGTGAAGTTTGTTACCGAAGAGGTTCGTCCCGCTATCGAGGCTGTTCCGGATTGGAGCAACATCGATGCTGGAGAGTTGAAGGTTTAATTATAAACCTCAATCCCGTATGTCACCCCCGCCTTGAGCGGGGGTCTTTTGTTTTATATGAAACGCACTGTATAGTATATTGCTTTTGGCGTATTATGCGGCATTTTTCGCACATTTTTTTGTAAAACAACCCCTTGCTTGCGTTTAGGGATTTTTTTTAATTTATATTATTGCAGAAAGGAGAAGAAAATGGAAATTAAAAAGGGAAAAGTTTTAAAGGACCGCGACTGGTCTTTAAAGACACAGAAAAATCTTGCTTCCATGCTCGGGATTACGGCGGCGCTCTCGCTTTCGGGTGCTGCGTTGACGGCGTGTAACGAAGTGGTAGCATCCGGGGGGGATATCGAAGACGCCGATTCATCGTCGTCCGAACAGATGACTTGCGGGGAAATGCCTTGCGATGGCGATATCAGGCCGGAATCAAGTTCCTCCCAGACAAAATTTTCGTCGAGTATTGACCCTGTTGGTGGGATTTCGTCCAGCAGCATTGCTCCTCGGCCAAACTCCAGCAGTTCCGAGGATCCTCCGCTGTCGGCGGGGATCTTGCCGCCGTCGTCCAGCAGTTATGAAATAGACACGCTGGAAGTGACTTCGGGTGAGGTTATTCCGCCGGAGATTGTCGGCCCGGAATCGGGCTGCAACATCGATACCGGGCATCTGGAGTCCAGTTCATCGATAGCGGAACCATCGAGTTCGTCGTATCAGCGGATAGAATCCAGTTCTGCGACGTCTGGCCTGCCGCTTTCTTCTTGGGAAGAGGTTCCGCCATCTTCGTCTTCTGCGGAAACTGAACCATTGCCAGGCGAGCCGATTGAACTGGACGACCCTAAAGACTGATGAATCTAGTCCTTTCGCTAACTGAACGGTGCAACCTGCGCTGCACCTACTGCTACTACAAGGTGAGCCATGAGGCCCGCAGCCAGGTGATGTCGAATGACATCATGGAGGCGGCGATTAGGCTTGCTTTTGAACGCACCCTGAAACTCGGACAGAGATTCCTGAATATCACGTTCTTCGGTGGCGAACCTTTACTTTGTATGGACGCTATCCACAGGGGAGTGGATTTTGCGAAAAAACTGGCTCATGAACGTTTTGGCGAAGACGTGTTGCTCGGACCGCCGACTACGAATACGACATCGTCAAAGTTCCGCCTGCGCTTTGCCGTAAATACTAACGCGACGCTCCTGAATGCGGAAATCATCGATTACCTGAAACGCGAAAAGTTCCGCATATACCTTTCGCTTGACGGCCCGGAGGCGCACCACAATATCTGCCGCAAGCAGGTGGGTGGGGAGGGTTCCTTCAAACTGATTGAACCGCATATTCCAGTGCTCACCAAACTCGATACCGTCGTGCTTTCGGTGGTGACCCGCGAGAACATGCATTCGCTTTCGGAGGCTGTCCGCTGGATTCAGGCGCAAGGGTTCAGGAACATGACTGCTGCAGTGGATTTCGACGGCAAGTGGACGGGGGAGGAATTCGATGTCCTGGCCGCGGAATACGAGAAACTGGCCGAATTCTGGCTCGAAATCAAGCGAAAGAATATTCCCTTCTACCTGGGGACCATCCAGGACAAGCTGAAGTTCAGGCTTACGGGGCAGCGCCACCGTACGTCGAGCTGCCAGGTGGCCGAAGGCATCGTCGCCTGCGCCGCGAACGGGAACCTTTTCCCCTGCACGCGGTTCATTACGAGCAAGCCGGATGCTCCTTACATCCTAGGGCGCGTATTTGACGACTCGGAGCAGATCTGGAACGGTCCGGTCGCCCGCGATATCCAGGATTTTTTCAATCGCGACAAGGAAGATTGCAAGGGCTGCGCCATCCGTTTCCGTTGCCACGCGCACGAATGCGCCTGCACGTCGTTCTATTCCACGGGCAGTGTTCACGGGGTTTTGCCCGAGGTGTGCACGCATGAACGCATGCTCGCCGCCATATGTGATTCTGCGATATGTGATTAAATAAAAAAGATCCCCACCTTGGTGGCCACGCGCACTAAGCACTAAAGTGCTAAGTGCTGTCCGCCCGCCTTCGCGGGGATGACATCTACGTCGGAGGATGTTTTTTTTCTACGAGCAGCGGAGTGTCTGTCCGATACGGAGTATTGACGTGCGCTTGATGCCGTTCAGGCGGCAGAGCTTTTCGATAGTTGTACCGTAAAGGCGGGCAATCTTCCCGAGGGTATCGCCCGAGCGAATCCTGTGGTAACGGTGCTTCGAAAGTTCTTTCTGGATTTCGTTGTGGCTGTCGACGGCGCTTGCGATGGAGAAGTGGTTTGCGTTCTCCAAGAGGGTTCCTTCTTCGATGTTGAAGACGGTTGCCGGGTCGATGTTCACTTCGCCGTAACGGATTTCGAAATGCAGGTGCGGGCCGCTGGAACGTCCGGTATTGCCGCCCCAACCGACGAGTTGACCGCCTTCAACGACGTCGCCCACGTTCACTAGGCGCTTCTTGAGGTGGCCGTAAAGGGTGCGGGTTCCGTTTTCGTGTTCAATCATCACGTAGTGGCCGTATCCACGACGGTTGTACTTGGAAACAATCACTTTACCGGGATATGCGGCGACAATGGAATCTCCGATGGAAATATGCATGTCGACACCCCTGTGCAGGCGGTGCTTGCGAATACCGTAGGGTGAATTCAGACGAGTCCCGTGAATGGTGGGGAAGTGGGCTCCGCTGAAATCTAGGAAAGCCGTGGCGCTTTCGTCGAGGGTGGATTCTTGCAGGGTGTCAAGTTCTTCGGAGTCTTCGGACTCTGCGCTGGCGACATTTTCGTCCGCATTCGCATCTTCGGCGTTTTCTGCGTTGGCGAAATTTTCTTCGTCGGCAGTAGCGACATTTTCTTCAGAGGTGGTTTCGACAGATGCCGCATTCAGTGTGGAATCGGCGATGGCGCCTTCCTTGATTGCTTCGGTTTCATCGGTCGATGCCATAGCCAGCACATCGTTTGCTGCAGAAATAGCGGGCAGCATGGCTATACTCAGTATGAATGCGTTCACGAATTTCATGTCGGCGTGTAAGATAGAAATTTTCAATTACCCCTGCAAGATTAGATGTTCTTTAAAAGGTTTACAGAATGTCTAAATCTGCGTTTTTCGCTTAAAATCGGGGTTTGCACTTTTTGCCGAAGTGATGTGCGATACGTTTTTTTTCTAGATTTCCAAAAAACAATTTATGGTACCTGTCGCGATGATTTTTCGAAAAATTGCATTTTTTGCCATTGCAGTGTCGTTTACGGCGTTTCTGGCCGGCTGCAACGAAGACGAAAAGATTATGGAACTCCAGAGGGAGGTCTCGATTCTTGAAACCCGCTCCGATTCTCTTGGTGTCGCCGTCCGTACCATGAGCGATGTCAAGCCGCTGACGATTATATACGATACAGTGCGCGCTGGCGAGGGCCCGTTCCATGTATTCTCGCGCTTGAAGGCCATGGTAGAAGGTGGCGATGCCGATTTGGGCAAGGTGTACCTCGCCATGCAGGACAGTGTGGAGTTCAAGCTCCGCGTCGGCGAAAAGTTCTATATCGCGGTTGACGGGGACAAGCATGTGCAGCGCTTCCGCTATGCTCCGAACGTTATCACGTCGCATGTGGTCGTGAGGACGGACAGCGGTTTTGTCTACAAGTTGGTGGAAAAGCCGGTCGTGAAAAAGCAGTCGGCTTACGAGGGCGCACTCGAAGAGGGCTCTACCCTGAACGGAATCTTGCTGAAGGTCGGTATCCCGCGCCGCATGGTGGGCGTGGTGAGTGGCGTTTTGCAGTGCAAGGTGGCGTTCCCGCTGGCCCGTGCGGGCGACCGGTTCCGCATTCTGCTCGAGGATTCCTACTACAAGGATACATGGGTCTCGGGCAAGGTTGTCTATGCTGAATTCGATGGGCGCATTGTCGGCCATCACGAAGCCTTCAGGTACGAAGATCCTGATCCGAAGAGTTCCTATAATGCGCATTACACGGAAACAGGCGACGCTCTTGTCTTTGACGGCCTGCGCTACCCGCTGGAACACTTGCGCATAACGAGCTCCTATGGCTCTCGCGTGCATCCGATTACGGGGCAGGTCAAGGTCCATTACGGCGTGGACTACGGGGCACCTACGGGTACTGTCGTGCATGCTGTCGCAGAAGGC
Source organism: Fibrobacter sp. UWR2 (assembly GCF_002210285.1). Classification (NCBI taxonomy): domain Bacteria; kingdom Pseudomonadati; phylum Fibrobacterota; class Fibrobacteria; order Fibrobacterales; family Fibrobacteraceae; genus Fibrobacter; species Fibrobacter sp. UWR2. The sequence continues at coordinate 23,385 of NZ_MWQE01000002.1, forward strand.
GAGGTGATTGTCTCGGGTTACGACGAGTTTAGCGGCAACAAGATTGCCATCCGTCATAGGGATGGTACGAGCAGCTGGTACATGCACCTGTCTGCGCGCGGTGTGGGGGTCGGGGCAAAAGTTGCCCCGGGCCAGGCCATCGGGCGTGTCGGCTCTACGGGCCGCAGTACGGGTCCGCACCTCCATTACGGGTTCAAGAATGCACAGGGTGCCTGGATAAACCCGCTCTCGAAGACGATGATTGCGACTCCGAAACTTTCGGGGGAGCGCCTTGCTCGCCTCAAGACGCAGGTTGCGGAAATCCGCAAGCAGACAGAAATTACATTCGCTTCGCCGGCAGTGAAAGCGAACGATACTACCGACGTGATGGTACATACCCGCGTGTTGCAGTGATTTTGAATTATGCTTGATGACGATGAACTGAGCGAGATAAGGACATCGAGACGCGCCCACAGGTCGCGCCGCATCGACGCCTTACGCGAATGGCATTCGGGTGTCGTGGATGAACGCCCGACCAAGGAGCGCTTCAGTCGCGAGTTCAAGAAGGCTAAAATCAAGCAGCTGAAGAACCCGGTCGCGAATATCGGTGAAGAAAATTGCGTGGAGGGACTTGTAATTGAAGTCCACCGTCGCACTTGCGAGGTAAGGCTTGCTGCTCCCGCGGAGGGCGGTGTGCCTGAAGCTGTCACGGCGATGTACCGTGCGACAACCTCCAAGCAGTTGGGCGAGTTCCCGGCGGTGGGCGACAACGTGCTCCTCGGTCTCGTGAACGATGGCGATGATGACGGCGCGGGCGTGGGGTCCCAGAAGTATTGCGTGGTGCGTGTCTTGCCCCGCAAAAGTGAACTCAAGCGGCCTGGTCCCCGCGATAGTTTCTACAAGCAGCAGACTCTTGCTGCGAACATTGACCAGGTGGTGATTGTCGCGAGCGTGACGCAGCCAGAATTCAATTACGGGTTCATGGACCGATTCTTGCTGGCGGCGAACCTGAACAGCCTGCCGTTCATCCTGGTGCTTACCAAGATGGACTTGCTCCCGAATGGCGAAGCGGACCTCTCCGATGATATCCGCGATTTTATGAGCATTGCCGACAAGGTGATTCCCGTGAGCGTTAAGTCGGGGACTGGGCTCGGTGAACTGCGTGCAGAACTGCAGGGCAAGTCCTCGGTTTTTAGCGGCATGAGCGGGGTCGGCAAGTCTACGCTTGTGAATGCCCTTGTGCCTTCGGCATCCCTTGCGACCGGAGAGGTGCGTGAACGCGATGGCAAGGGGCGCCATACCACCATTTCTTCGAGTCTTTTTGACCTGCCGGGTGGCGGCTACGTTATCGATACTCCGGGCATAAGGAGTATCGGCCTCATGGACATGGAACCGGAGACTCTTGCGAAAATTTTCCCTGGATTCTTCGATAGTGACCTTTTTACGTGTAAATTCAGCAATTGTTTGCATGTCAAGGAAACCGGATGTGCGGTCTTGAAGGCGTTGGACGAGGGAAAACTCTCCAAAGCACGTTACCAGAGCTATTTGCGAATATTGAAATCCAGAGATTGATTATATTGTCTAGAATACGGAAATGTGATATGAGAAACGTTCTTTTCTATGCATTGTGTGTTCTTGCCCTGTGCTGCGGTTCGGCGTTTGCACAAGCTACGGGTTCATCCGAAAAGGCTTCAACCGCAAGTACGTCTGGTTCCGAGACGACCGGGATTCATACGCCACTGTTTGTGGGCGGCGCCCTCGGGTTTGGCTCGGGTACGGGTGTCGGCACGGAACGTGGCCTTGGCCTGCAACAGATAGAGCCTATGGCTGGCATCTGGTTCCCGCATGTGGCTTTTTTCCGTGCTGGTTACGGTTTCTATGATTTTACCGGTGAAAGCGACGATGGCGAAAAGACCGAAATCGAGCATGTCAACCTGGATGTCGAACTGGGCGTCCACTTGCTTGGTGATGTCTACTTGGTCGGCAATTTCTCGAGAGTAAAGGAACTTTCTGATGTGGGCGATGTCTCCTGGAACGAATGGGGCGTTGGAATCGGAAGTGTAATCAATATCCTCTCCAAGACGATGCTTTTTGCAGAAATTGGTTACAGGAATGTCCTCGACCATTATGATCCGTTCCTGGATAAGAACATCTCGGGGAGTCGCCTGCAGATGAACCTCGGCTTTGTCGCGTATGTGTACTAGGGAATGGAAACGGCGATGAAGAACGTTGCTGTGATGGGTGGGGCGTTTGACCCGATTCATGAAGATCACATTACGGTCGCAAGGCTTTGCCTACAGCGGGGATTCTGCGACGAGGTCTGGTTCATGCCTAGCCCGGACCGTTGGGACAAGACTCTCAATGCCTCTCCGGATGACCGTTTCGCGATGCTGGAACTCGTGACATCCGATGAACCGCGCTTTATTCTTTCGGACCTGGAAATCCAGCAGGGAGATTTCCGCGGCTCGTACGTATTCCTGATGAGCCTCAAGGAAAAGTTCCCGAATACGGATTTCAGGCTACTGGTCGGTGCCGACAGTTACGGCAATATCCCGCATTGGCGTGATCCGCTCCATTTTTATGGCACGGAGTACAACGGACACTTGCTCCTGCGCGACATTGGACTCATCGTGTTTGCGCGTAATGGGTATCCGAAACCCGATGTGGCTGAACACCTCGCAAAAGGGTATGCGCCGCTCTACTGGCTTGGCGCAGAGGAAGGCTTTGTCGGGAAATATTCCAGCACGCAGATTCGCAAGGATCTTTGGCGCAACAGGAACGAGAAACCGGCGGGGCTCGATCCGAAGGTTTACCGCTATATCATAGAGAACGATTTGTACAGAGCGTAAGGATTGTGGGGTAGGAATGCAATTTGTTGATAAGTTAAGAGCGAAACCGGCGGTGCAGAAAGCCGAGAAGTTTTTCCCGGCTGTGGCTTTTCTTGCCGGTTTCAGCTGGGATTCCATAACACTCGGGCAGCGCATCGACCAGACGGACCTCGCATTCCTACTGGCGTATTATGTTGGGGCCTTTATTCTGGTGTTGCTGCTTTCGGCTCACCTGGAACATCCGGAAGGTTGGACCAAGGAACGCCTGAAGGCGGCAAAGTCCATGACTCCGGCCCAGAGCGCAAAGCCTGCGACGCAGACGGTGGCTACAGTGGATGCCGGTGCGGATAACATCAAGGCTGCTGAACCCGCTGAGAAGCCCGCGCCATTTGCCGCATCGTCCAGATTTTCTACGGTTGCGGGCAAGATGGCGAACTTGACAAAGCCTGCGACAACCGCTGTTGCGTCAAAAATCAAGAATGTAGCCGATGCTTCCGCATCCAAAATCAAGAATGCGGCAGACGCTTCGACTGCAGGAGCCAAGAAGTTTGCCGGCAAGATGGGTTACGAATCCACATCTGTCCCGAAGAACGCTATTGTCGTGCACCATCGGTTCCTTGACCGCGAATGGAGCGAAGCCTGGAAATCCCGCTTCACGTGGATGATGCAGTTCTGTTTCGGTAGCATGTACAGTGCGCTTGTTGTGTGCTATTTCAAGAGTAGTGGCTCGCTTGCTTCCCTTATCCTCGTGTTGATGCTTGCTGTTCTTTTGGTGGGTAACGAATTCCTGCAGAAGAAGTATGAAAGTTTTGGAGTGAGTCTCGCGTTCTTCTGCCTGCTCGGGACGATGTTCATGAATTTCACGATTCCGCACTTGGTACACCGTATCGGATTCCTGTGGTTCTTCTTGAGTACGCTTGCTTCTTTCGGGGTGTGCATAGGTATCCAGAGGCTTTCGCATCACAAGAAGCGCGTGCTCATCGCGCCCGCCGTTATAAGCACGGCGCTTATCGTTGCCTACGTGATGAACTGGGTCCCGCCTGTACCGCTTGTCCTGAAACAGCAGATGGTATGCCAGAATTTCGACAGGACGAACTATTCCTGCGATATCGATGACCCGACATTCTTGCAGACCATCGGGGTGAAACTCCCGTCGGTACATCGCATCGATGGGGCCGAGGTCTATTACCTGTCGTCGGTCTACGCTCCGGCTGACCTGAAGGCGGAACTGGAATACCGTTGGTACATGAAGGACGAGGCAACTGGCGACTACAAGCTTATCGACAAGGTGTCCTCGGGCCGGATGGTGATGCGTGGCGGGCGCGAGGCAGGCTACCGCAGTTATACGAAGAAAAAGGATCCCGCTCCAGGCCGTTACCTTGTGGAAACGGCCTACAAGAACGGCGCTGTCATTGGATCGCAGAAGTTTGAAATCTTTAATGATTCTCCTGCGAAAAACGGCTATGTCCGTGATTCCCTACAGTAACGCATGAAGGCTCCCCGCGACATGTACTTCGAAAGCGAGGTCCGGCCGGAACAGAACGGCCGCCCCCTGCTTGATTCCCTTGTCGACCGATTCACCTACCATAGCCGTGAGGAATGGATAGACCGTTTTGAACGGGGCCTAGTTTCGGTCAACGGCGTTGTTGCAAACCTTGAAACCATAGCGCATAAGGGTGACAAGGTCGTGTATCATGTGGAAAACTACGAGGAGCCGGAAGTCCCGACGGATTTCGATACGGTATTCGAGGACGACGAGTTTATCTTGGTTGCAAAGCCTGCGGGTATTCCGGTTCACCACACGGGGCGCATTTTTTACAACACGTTTGCCTCCGTTGTCCGGCGTGCGACCGACTGCGAGACCGCGACCCCGATGCACCGGCTTGACCGAGATACGGGTGGCCTCATGCTTTTTGCAAAATACGCGGAGACGGCAGCCCGGTTCCAGAAGAACCTGGATCGTATCCTGCTCCGAAAATTCTATCTCGCGGTAGTTCGTGGCGACTTTCCTCACCAGGAATTCCGCTGCGATTTTCCCTTGCGCGAAGATCCGGCGAGCCCCTTGCGAGTAAAGATGTTCCGGTTCGAAGACGGTAAACCCTGCTCGACCGTTTTTCGCAAGTTAGTTGTCTTTGAACGCGACGGTCAGACGTATACCGTGCTAGAATGTGAACTTCTGACCGGGCGCAAGCACCAGATCCGTGCCCACCTTGCCGAACTCGGGTTCCCGATCGTCGCCGACCGCCTCTACGCCCAGAACGGCTTCTATTATGATAAACTAGCCCGTGAGGGCCTGACTGAAGAAGATTATCGCGTTCTCGGGGCCCGCTACCACATGCTTTATGCATATAAGGTGGAACTGCGTCTCCCGTACTGGGATACCCCCCGCGATTTCAAGAGTGTCAATTTCCCCACAGAAATGAAAAATCTTTTAGCAGATTTTGCTATTTTTTAGCCTGAAAAGTCGAACCTATGTGGTTCAAGGAGTAGAAAAATGAAATGTAAAGTCCTGCTGGGCCTTGCCACCGCCGCCTTGGTGATGACTGCCTGTGATAATGTTCCTGCTGGTAAGACTGCTGCTGAGATTAAGCTGACTTCGACGGACGACCAGAAGTTCGCCTACATGCTGGGTGCCCAGTTTGCTCTCCAGAATTTCAAGATGATTCCGCTGCAGATGGGCGAGGAACTCGACGAGGACGCCCTTGTCCAGGGTATTGTGGATGGCTACAAGTCCGATAAGGATTCGAGCTTCAAGCTGCAGGTGGAAGCCGATTCTCTGAGGAGTATCGGCTTTGACTACAATTCCAACGCCCGTACCCGTATGGAAAAGATCCGTCCGGATAGCGCTACGGTGGCTTCCTTTAACGGTGACCAGTCCAAGTTCCGCGCCTACATGGATTCTGCCATGAAGGCCCAGCCTGTCGTGAAGGCTCCTGCTCCTACGAGGCAGCCTGTGGTTCTCGGTGCCGAGGCTACCCGCAACCAGAAGTTCTCTTACTTTATCGGTGTGCAGTTCGAAAACCAGTTTGTCAACATCGGTGCCCAGTTCCAGACGGAATTCGACTTGGATTACTTTGTAATCGGTGTACGTGAAGCTGCCGCGAAGGTGCGCGATACGACGCTCGCCCTTACGCTCCCCGACGATTCCCTCAGGGCTGTGGGCGAACGCTATAACGAGAAGATGAAGGTTCTCCGTGAAGAAGCCGTGAAGAAGGCTCAGGAAGAAGAAGCCAAGCTCAAGGAAGCAGTGAAGGGCCTCCGTGGCGACACGCTCGTGAACGGCATGCCTGCCAAGATGAACTACAAGGTGAAGGTTACCGGCATTACGAACAAGGCCGAAAACCTCGAGACCTGGGCTGGCAAGCCTCTCCTGATTTTCTACTTCTCCGCAACTTGCGGCCACTGCGCCCATGCTGCTCCGCAGATCCTCGAAATTGCAAAGGAATTTGCCCCGAAGGGCCTGACCACGGTGGCTGTTGCAAGCGGTGGAAACAACAAGTCTGGCATCCGCAAGTTTGCCGACAACGCCAAGTTTGACGATACCATCAACATCGTGTGGGATGAAGCCCGTCAGTTCGGTGAACTCTACAGCGATGGCTACGTCCCGAAGGTCTACCTCGTGAATCCGGATGCATCGTACAAGGAATACGTTGCTTTCGAAAGCGAGAAGGATACCCTCAAGCAGGAAATTGCCGCCCTCATGGAAGGCAAGCCTGTCGTGTGGAATATCGAACCGCCGAAGCCCGCAGTGGTTGACACGCTCAAGCCCGCTGCCGCAACGAAGTAGTGTCTATAAACGCACAATACGATGTCGTCGTAGTCGGTGGCGGTCATGCCGGCATCGAGGCGACGCACGCCGCCTGGAAACTCGGTGTAAAGACCGCCATGCTTACGATGGATATTAACGCCATCGGGCGTATGAGCTGTAACCCGGCCGTAGGCGGGGTGGCGAAAGGCCAGATTGTGCGCGACATCGATGCACTCGGTGGCCTGATGGGGCTTTTGACCGACAAGGCCGGCATCCAGTTCCGCATGCTCAACATGAGCAAGGGGCCTGCCGTGTGGGGCCCACGCGCCCAGTGTGACATGAAGTATTACAGCGAGATTGCCCGAGAGGTCATTACGAACCTTCCCGGGCTTTCCGTTATCCAGGGGGAACTTGCCGCGTTTGAACGCATGGCAGATGGCCGCCTGGAACTCACGCTTTTGAATGGCGACCGCTACGTGACCCGTGCACTCGTTGTTACGAGTGGTACCTTCCTTGCCTCCAAGATGTTTACTGGGCTCGAGACGAGCATCGGTGGGCGAGTGGGCGAGCCGAGTGCGGACAAACTTTCGGAATGCCTTGCGTTTAACGGCATTGCGTTACGCAGACTCAAGACGGGTACGCCGAGCCGACTTGATCCGGATTCCATCGACTTTAACGAATGCGACGTGCAGCGCGGCGACGATGTCGCCTGGCCCATGAGTGACCGTCACGTTGCCGAGACTGTTCCCGGTCGCGATGCGGACTATTTCTGGGGCGATGCTCTAAACAAGTTTGTACGTAACGATTGCGTTTGCTGGATTACACGTACCAACATCAAGACGCACGACATTCTGCGGAGCGGGTTCAAGGATAGCCCGATGTTTAGCGGGCGTATCCACGGCAAGGGCCCGCGCTATTGCCCGAGTATCGAGGACAAGATCAACCGCTTTGGCGACCGTGACGGCCACCAGCTATTCCTTGAACCGGAACAGGCGGATATCGGTCGTGTTTACATCAACGGGTTCAGCTCGAGCCTCCCTGCAGATATCCAGCTTGCAGCCATCCACACGATTCCGGGCCTTACGCGCGCCCGTGTGTTGCAGATTGGCTATGCGGTAGAATACGATTCTGTCGATGCTACGCAGCTTTACCCGACGTTCGAATGCAAGAAGGTTCCGGGCCTGTACTTTGCTGGCCAGGTCTGCGGTACGAGCGGCTATGAAGAGGCCGCGGGTCAGGGACTCCTGGCGGGAATCAACGCGGCTCTGAAAATAAAGGGCGAAGGGCCCTTTATTTTAGGTCGTTCCGACAGTTACCTAGGGGTGATGGCGGACGACCTCACGAACATCCTGCTGGACGAACCGTACAGGATGTTCACGAGCCGCGCCGAATACAGGCTTTTCCTCCGTAGCGACAATGCGGAAACGCGTCTGAAGGAGCGCGCTCACGAAATCGGGATGATTTCGGATAGCGACTATGCCGACTGGAAACATCGCCTTGACCTGATGGATGCCGCTCGCAAGCGCCTTGCTGAAGAATCAGCCACTCCGGACCAGGCGAATATTATCCTTGCCAGCGGGGGACAGGCCCTTGCGAGCGAACGCTGCCGCTGGATTAACGTATTGCGCCGTCCAGGAATTGATCCGGAACTGTTTTTCCGGACCGCGCTCCCGGATATGACTCTTGCCCGCCGTGACCAGTGGTTCATGTATGCCGAGGAAATCTATGCCGGCTTCTTCGACAGGCAGGCCCGCGAAATCGACGACCAGAAGAAGATGGAAGCGGTTCGCCTGCCCGAGAACCTGGACTACATGCAGGTGACTGCCATCAGCATCGAGAGTCGCCAGCGCCTGAACGCCCACAAGCCGCTTACTCTCGGCCAGGCTAGCCGCGTGCCTGGCGTACGCCCTGCCGATATCACGGTCCTTGCGCATTGGCTTGAAAATCGCTAGACTGGCTTTGCGGTTTGAGGGGCCTCACTTGCAAATTTCGCCAAAAAATGCTATCTTTGGGCCGTCAAATTAACATAATTGTCTAAAGACAAATTTCCAAGAGGTACATTATGGCAGAAGAAACAGAAGTCAAATCCACCGAAGAAGTCAAGCCTCAGGAACCGAAATCCAAAGAAAAAGCTCAAGAAAAGAAGGCTCCGGCCAAGAAGAAGCGCCCCCTGAACGCCAAGCGCAAGGGGGCAGCTCCTGCTGCCAAGAAGCCGGCCGTTTTCAGTGATTCCCTGGAAGACCGTTTCCCCGCCCTCGCCGCCAAGCTCAAGAAGCAGATCGAGGACGGCATCAAGCAGAAGATCAAGGATGCGCAGAACGACCCGAAGGTCAAGGCTGCCTCCAAGAAGTTCGCTGCCGAAAAGTAATCTAGATTTCTTTGACTTTTGACGCCCTCGGTTCGCCGAGGGTGTTTTTTTATGTCCGGCATTCTTGAATTTCTATATTTGCGTTCATGATTAGCATTACCAAGCTTTTGATGGATTCCCCGAATTACGGCGACCAACTGCGCTACGAACCAAAGGCGCACGAATGCAAGAACGGAGTGGCGCCGGGTCGCGGTCCCGTTGTGGTGTGGAACTGCACCAAGACCTGCAATCTGAGTTGCGTGCACTGCTATGCTCGCTCCGAGGCCATCAAGTACCAGAACGAATTGACTCACGAAGAGGGAATCGCCCTCATAGATCAGTTGGCCGATTTCAAGGTGCCGGTAATCCTCTTTAGCGGTGGCGAGCCTTTGCTTCGTCCCGATTTTTTTGAACTTGCGAACTATGCGGCAAGCAAGGGAATCCGCCCGACCATCAGCACGAACGGAACCTGCATTACGCCCGATGTTGCCCAGAAACTCAAGGACATGGGTGTGGGCTACGTGGGTATCAGCCTCGATGGCTGCGAAGCAACGCACGACAAGTTCCGCGGCAAGGAGGGCGCCTACAGGCTTGCACTCTGTGGCATCCGCAACTGCGTAGCGACCGGTCAGAAGGTGGGCCTGCGTTTTACGATTACGCGCTACAATGTTCAGGATCTGAATGCAATTTTTGACCTGCTTGAAAGTGAAAATATTGACCGTGTGTGCTTCTACCACTTGGTGTATAGCGGGCGCGGTTCCGCGATGGTTGCAAACGATTTGAACCATGAAGAAAGCCGCAAGGCGATGGACTTGATTATCGACCGCACGCTCGATTTCAAGAAGCGCGGGATCGACAAGGAAATTCTGACGGTAGATAATCACGCTGACGCTGTTTACCTGTACCTGCGCATGAAGCGCGAAGACCCTGCCCGTGCCGAGAAAGTACTGGAACTTATTCAGCGTAACGGCGGAAACCGCAGCGGCATGGCCTTTGGCAACATCGACAGCATTGGCAACGTTCACCCTGACCAGTTCACGCAGTACATTACGCTCGGCAACGTGCGCGAACGCAGCTTCGGTGAAATCTGGAGCGATGAAAGTAACCCGATTATGGCGGGTCTCAAGAACCGCAAGCCGATTCTGAAGGGACGCTGCCCCAAGTGCACCTACCTGAACCTTTGCAACGGGAACTTCCGCACCCGCGCCGAAGCCGTGACGGGCGACTTTTGGGAACAGGACCCGGCCTGCTATCTGACGGACGAGGAAATTACAAATGTGTAATGAGTAACTAATAATCTCACATCACACATTTCACATCTCACATTCTTTATGACTGCTCTTGAACAAAATCTCCTCGCCATTATCCAGGACGCCTTCCCGCTGGAAGAGCGCCCGTACCAGGTATTGGCGGGGCGGCTTGGCTTCGACGAGCAGAGCACTTTTGCTGCGGTCGAGAGTCTGCGCAAGTCGGGTGTTATCCGCCGTATCGGTGGAGTGTACGATTCCCGTAGGCTCGGTTTTGTTTCGCGTCTTTGTGCGGGCAAGGTTGCCGATATTGATAGATTTGCGGCTACGGTCAACGAAATTTCTGCGATTACCCACAATTACGTCCGTTCCCACGAATACAATGTCTGGTTTACAGTTATTGCTCAGTCGGAAGGCGAAATCCATGCGATTGTGGACGGGCTTTGCGCAAACACGGACCTTCGCGACGTGCATGTCCTTTCCGCAACGAAGAAGTTCAAGATAAACACGGTGATGGGTACTGCCGCGCTAAAAACTGAATCGTCAATGCGAGTGGAGAAAACTGAGTCTGCCGCGAGCGGAGCGTGGCGGAAGCAATCTCCTGTCTGCGTCTTGTCTGGTCCAGACCAATCACGAATCAGCCTCGCCTGTACCGATATTCCTCACACGCTCACGCCCTTCAAGGACTGGGGCGTATCTACCGAAGAGCTCCGCGACGACCTCGCCCAAAAGAGAATGCGCCGCTTTGGGGCAATCCTCCGGCACCAGGATGCGGGCTTTGCCTACAATGCGATGGTCTGCTTTGCGACTCCTTCCGATGCCGGGACAGTTCTTGCGCAGAAGCCCTATGTTTCCCATTGTTACGAGCGGCCCGTATTTGAAGGCTTCCCGTACAATCTGTACGCCATGATGCATGCGCAGTCCGCTGCTGAACTCGACCAGTATATAAAAGATGCCGCAGCTTCTATCGGCAATCCCGAATACGCTGTCCTCAATTCCGTGCGCGAACTCAAGAAAACGAGTTTCCGCTTTTTCGAATAGGGCTCTTTATTTACAACAGATTGAAGTACGCACCAATACGGTGACCAGTCTCGAACCCGAACAGCGTTCCCTTGTGAATTTCATAGTCTAGCCCGATTCCAATCGGGACTTTAAATAAACTAAATGAACGGGAAACGTCGAAGCGGAACTTGAAACCGGAATATCTGTCGTCCATGCTGCTGTATTTTTCCTCGAGATTCAGGTTCTTTGAATCATGAAACCGTGTCTGGAAAAGTGCAGTCTCGCTAATCTTCCAGCCCGTTCCTTTTTCCTCGTCCCACCGAAGTTTCCATACGAACGACGCCTTTATCCCGATTTCGTCGCCGGGCTTGTAGTTTTTGTCTTCAAGGAATCTGTTATAGCGTAGTGATGTCCCGAGCAGGAGAGACTTTGAAAAAGGTAGATACACGAATGGTTCTATGTTTAGCCTGTGGAATCTCTGAAGCCGGGATCCTTCGCCGGGCGGGAATCTCCACCCCCAATCAAGTCCGATGTGCCTGAATATTATGCTGCGGAATCCGACATATGTCTCGTTGAAGCCGTTAGTGTGTAAGTTGCAGTAGTTGTGGACGTATCCTTTTGTGGAATATTCGTAACTGTATTCCATGAAACGGTACGAGACATCGGCATACAGGCTAAAGCGTTCCGTGGGGGCGAACTCTATCGAAAATCTTGTGTCGAAACTGTAAACGTCTTCGTCTAGCTCGAATGTGCCTTCGGCAATGGCATGGGTGGTGGGAGGGGTAATCGGATGCAATACCTCGGTAGCCACGCAGTGGAGCGTGGTACATAGCAATATCAGTCCGAGTCTCTTGAACATTGTCATAAAAATATATTATTTTAACAAATGAATGAATTTCTTTTGGCGAAAACTTGCTGTTCCTGTGCTGCTGTCGTTGATTTTTAGCAGTTGCGTGTGGGACGTACCCGAGGAAACGCCTGAATTTCTTCCGTTGAATGATTCTGAGTATCCGTATGCGGATTTGCCCCGCATTGTCATCGAAACAGAAGATTTCCGCGAAATTCGTGACCGTGAGACGGAATTCCCGTCGCATTTGCAGATTTATGGCCAAAGTGCCCCCGAAAGCGAGGTCTATTCGCTGACGGTACGTGGCCGAGGTAATTCCAGTTTTATGATGCCGAAGTATGGCATGAAACTGGAATTTGATGATAAAGTAAGCCTTCTGGGAATGCCGGAGAATCGCGATTGGGCATTGATTGCAAATTACGGCGACAAGACCCATTTGCGAAACTTCATGATGACTCGCCTTTCGGAATGGCTTGGCGCCCGCTATACACCGCGCTGCCGGTATGTGGAACTCTATCTTAATCGCAAGTACATGGGGCTATATCTGCTTTCCGAGACGGTGAAGGTCGGGAAGAATCGCGTGAATATCGCCAAGAACGATTCTTCGTTCCTGTTCGAAAAGGAAAGCAGCAAAAAGCAGGATTCGCCGTTCGTCACGTCGTCGATGGGATTTTCGTTCCATGTAAAGAATCCGAAGAACCTTAAACCCGAGTCGGCTGCAATGCTTGTCGACCAACTGAACGAGTTCGAAGAGTTCATGCGTGATGGCGAATCCTCCAGCGGGAGACAGATGCGTGAATGGATTGACATAGACGATTTTATCCTTTATTACTGGGTACAGGAGTTCTCGAAAAATGAAGACGGTAATTTCGGTCGCAGCATATTTATTTCGTGGGAGAAGGGGAACCCGATGCGGTTTGGCCCTCTCTGGGATTTCGATATCTCGTTTGGGAACGAGTCGTATAAGAAGAACCGTGGCGCTGATGGCTGGTACATAGTCCGCTATAAATGGTTCAGCCGTATATTCAACAATCGGGAAGTTCGTCCCAAGGCGTTGGACTATTGGTTTTATCACAGGGATACGTTCCGTGCGCTTATTGACAGTGTTCCCTTGTATGCCTCGAATATTTCACGCGCGCTTAAAAATGAATACAAACGCTGGCCTATTATGGAAAATACAGAGAACTGGGCACTCAAGGAACCCTTCAAGGATTATGACGAGGCCCTGGATTCGATGGTGGCTTGGATGAAAACTCGGTATAAGTGGATTAACAACGAACTGAGCAAGTCCGTCAAAAAATAACAGCCCCTTAATTTTCTAAATTGTCTCCATGCGCAAAATCTACATGGCAGGCATGAGCCACAAGGTGGCAGAAATTGCAATCCGCGAAAAGTTCTACATCGCGATGGATGTCAAGACTGCTGCGCTTGAAAAATCCCCGTTTGACGAACTCCTGATCCTTGCGACCTGCAACCGCACTGAAGTCTACGTGGCTTCTGACCGAGTAATTGACGAATCGGAACTTGTGCGGTATGTGTGTGGGTTGGCAGGGCAGAACTACGACGATTTTGCCAAGTTTTTCTATTTCAAGTCGGGAGATGAGGTTGTCCACCATGTGATGAACGTGTGTGCCGGGCTCGATTCTGTGGCGGTGGGCGAGGACCAGATATTACACCAGATTGGCCGTGCATACGAGACGGCACATTCGCTCCAAGCGACGGGCAATACCCTGAACAAGTTGTTCCAGGGGGCAATCCACACCACCAAGCGCATCAAGACCGAGACGAACCTGAGTAAGCTTAGTTGCAACATCCCGTTCTTGGCGATGAAGCAGGTGCTGCATACGTTTAACGACCTTGAAAACCGTACCGTGTATATTGTTGGGCTTGGCGAAATGGGTTCGCTGATGCTCAAGTATGTGCAGGAATACACGACGAACATCTATGCTAGCAGCAAGACATTTGCGAATGCCGAAAAGTTCGCGGACGTGCTTACCCCCGTGAAGTACGAGGACCGCTATAGCGTGCTGGGCAAATGCGACGTGGTTATCCTCTGCAGTGCCTGCCAGGAACCCATCGTCACGAAGAATGAATTTTCCGGCGCCGGAAATACATGCCACTTGGTAGTTGACCTCGGTAGCCCGCGCAATGCGGAAGCAAGCGTCGGGGAATTGCCTGGCGTGGAATACGTGTGTGTCGATGACCTGGAAAAGATTGTTTCCGAGAACCGCCGCCTGCGCATGGAAGAATTAGATGCCGCGCAGAAGATTCTGAAGGAAGGCATTGACGAGTTCGTGCACTGGAACAGCATGGATGAGGTCTCGAAAGAGATAAATGTGTATGCGGAACGCATGGTGCGCTCGGCAAACGAAGATGCCGAAAAATTGTTGCGGTCGATGCCGGACTTGCCGGAAGAAGACTGTAGGCGGATTGCGATGATGTACGAGCGCTTTGCCAAGAAGATGGCAAATGACTACCTGTACAAGGTGAAGGCCGGCAATTCGCCCGAAGACGTGAAAATTTTCCTTAAATGTCTAGATCAGTCTGACAAACGTCATTCCGCACTTGATGCGGAATCTCTGGGAGGGGAGAATTAGATGCGAGACTCCTTGCTACGCATTGCGACCCGCAAGAGCGCCCTTGCCGTGGCGCAGACTACGCTTGCCGCCAAGGTCCTCGTGTCGTCGAACCCTGGGCTTGAATACGAACTCGTGCCGATGACGACCGAGGGCGACCGAAGGCTCGACAAGTCCCTTGCGAGCTTCGGTGGCAAGGGCGTGTTCATCAAGGAACTCGAAGTTGCCCTGCTCGAAGGCCGCGCCGACATTGCGGTGCATAGCCTCAAGGACATGCCGGCAGAAGTTATGCCGGAATTCAAGTTGGCCGCAGTCCTGAAGCGTGAGGACCCGCGCGATGCGTTTATTGCCCACGGGGGAGTGAACGGCAAAAGGTTCATGGACTTGCCCTCAGGTGCCCGCGTCGGTACGGGCAGCATCCGCAGGGTAGTGCAACTCAAGGCGCTCCGTCCGGACCTGGAATACGTGCCTATCCGCGGGAACATCCAGACGCGTCTCTCGAAACTTGAAGAACTTGACGGCGTCGTGCTGGCGGCTGCCGGCCTCAAGCGCATGGGCCTTGCTGACCAGGTGACGGAGTATTTCGATACGGACAAGGTATTGCCGGCTTCTGGCCAGGGAATTTTGGCCATAGAGACTCTGGCGGATAACGCGCAGGTTGCGGGCATCCTCGCTCGTGTAAACGACGCTCCCACCTATTGCATTGCCGTTGCCGAGATGGCCTTCCTCAAGGCGCTCAATGCGGGTTGTCAGTTCCCGGTGGCGAGTTTTGCGGAATTCGTCCAGGGTTCGGGTGCCGAGAATGCGGACGCTGCGCCGGTAATGAAAATTCGCGGAATCTACTGGGACGAGGCGTCTAAACGGTTGCTCCGTGCGGAATGTTGCGGTCCGGTTATGACAATTGAGGCGGCGCGCGAGGCGGGAATTGCTCTTGCGGGCAAGATTCGCGAACAGCTATAGTGTATTGAGGGTTTGTAATGAGCGGTGCTGGAAAGGTTTACTTGATTGGTGCGGGTCCTGGCGATCCGGGGCTCTTGACGCTCCGCGGTAAGGAAATTATTGAGAAGGCCGATGTTGTGGTCTATGACCGCCTTGTTTCGCCCGCGATTCTTTCGTTCTGCAATCCCAAGGCGAAGATGGTGGATGTGGGCAAGATGCCGACGCATCACAAGGTCAAACAGTCCGAAATCAACAAACTTCTGGTGCAGTTCGCCAACGAGATGCCCGGCGCGACTATTGCGCGCCTCAAGGGAGGCGACCCGTTCGTGTTCGGGCGTGGCGGCGAGGAGGCTCTGGAACTTGTTGCTGCCGGTATAGAATTTGAGGTGGTTCCGGGCATTACGTCTGCAATCTCGGTGCCTGCGTATGCGGGTATCCCCGTAAGTCATCGTGGCATTGCGACGAGTTTTCATATCATCACCGGGCATGAAAAGGCGGAGTCGAACGGAGAACTTTCCCTCGACTTCGAGGCGCTCGCGAAGTGTCCCGGTACCCTCATCTTCCTGATGGGTATTGCCAACATGGACTTTATTGCGCACCGGCTTATGGAATGCGGTAAGGCCCCGAAAACTCCGCTCGCCTTTATCGAGAAGGGCACGACCCCGTACCAGCGCACTGTCATGGCGACGCTCGAGACTGCGGGGGAGACGATTGCTCGCGAAAACGTGACGGCGCCCGCGATTACAATCATGGGCGGCGTCGTGGAACTCGGCAACAAGCTTGCATGGAAAAAGAACTTGCCGCTTTCGGGCAAGCGCCTCGTGGTGACGCGTGCCGCAAAGCAGTCTAGCGGGATTACCGCACGCCTCACGGCCCTCGGTGCCGAAGTTATCGAAACTCCGATGATCGAGACCCGCGCGCTCGATTGCCCGCACGTCATTCCGGCCTCCGAGCCGGAATCTGTCGACTTCAACACTCTCGCGAATTTTGACATCCTTGCCTTCACGAGCACGAACGGCGTGGAAAGTTTCTTCAGACAGTTGTTCGCCGCGGGCTTTGACGTGCGCGTGCTTGCCGGCAAGAAGATTGTGAGTGTGGGGAAGATTACCGAAAAGAAGTTGCTGGAATATGGCATTCGCTGCGATTACGTGCCCGAAGACCATACCGGCGAAGGCCTCGGAAAGCTGCTGGCCTCGCTCCCTGTGGACCAGTCTCGCATCCTTCTGCTGCAGGGCAATCTTGCCGACGATACCCTGCTCAAACTGCTCCCGCAGGCGACCCGCTGGGTGGTCTACGAAACGCTCCCGGTGGCTGAACTCCCCGAATGGAAGCGAGATGCAGTTGCCGGCGCCGATTCCGTCGTGTTCGCGAGCACCAGCGCCGTCGAAAATTTCAGTGCCCTAGCCGCACCCATCGACAGCGAACCCCGTCTCGCTTTCTGCATCGGCCGCATGACAGAATCTGCCGCCCGCAAGCACGGCTTTGAAACCGTCACCTCCGACGAAACGACGATGGATTCCCTCGTAAAGAAGATTGTTGATTTTTATTCCCAGGAATCTTGATTCTTCATTCCACATTTTATGAAAGCTATTCTGATTATCGCGCATCACTGCATTCTACCTGGGGCCTACAAGGGCTTCGAAGGTATTTTGGACAAACTTCATCATGATTTGCCCGGCACGCGTGTCGCAAGTACGAGCCTGTTGGATTTGGAAAACGACCTGCGCACACTCCTCCGCGAAGATGTAGAATCGGTGACGCTCCTGCCGTTCCTGCTTTTGAACGGCCAGCATACGAAAAACGATGTTCCCCGTGTGGTCGCTAAGCTGCAGGAGGAATTTCCGCAGATTCCTATAACGCTTATGCCTTGCCTCGGCGACTGGAAGGAATTTGCCGGTATGGTTGTGAACGGCATCCGCAATGCGCAATTAGACGAAAGAACGCCCGCTGACGCGGGCTACAGACGAAAGACGAAAGAAAATAATGGCATTGTTGAAGGAAATCGTCTTTCGTCTAAAACATCAAACCTTTTTTCCATCGAGCTGAATCTCGAAGGTCGTAACGTTCTCGTGGTGGGCGGTGGCCGTATTGCATTGCGTAAGGTCAGGACGCTCCTGCCGACGGGAGCCCGCATCACCGTGGTTGCGCCGCAGTTCGACCCTGAATTTGATGCGCTTAAGTTCGGCGAAGGCGCTGACCCGTCGGCTTCGATTACTTTAAAGAATCGTCCTTACGAACCGCTCGACCTCCGAGGCATCTTCATGGTCTTTATCTGCACGGACCATCCGGCAGTCAATGCACAGGTTTCTAACGATGCCCGCGCCCGCCGTATTTTGGTCAATAACGCCTGCGACTACCTCGATGGCGACTTCATCGTGCCCGCCCGTATGGATTTTGGCGAAAATATCGCCGTGACCGTCTCCACGCAGGGCCGTGCCCCCTCGCTTGCCAAGAAACTCAAGCAGCACATCCAGGAAACCTGGCGCGACGCCCTGGAAAAAATCGAGCGCGAATTCAAATAGTGCGAACTTAAAGCAAAAAAACGGCCGCGAAATGCTGCCGTTTTAATATTTGCAGGAGCCTTCCTTACATTTGCCTGATGGGGAAGAGTCCGAGCAGGTCGAGCACGTTTTCGAGCACAATCTGCGTGGCCTGAACCAGGAACAGGCGGGACTTCTCTTCGGCGGAACCGAGCACACGGTCTTCGTGGATGAACTTGTGCGCGGCTTCTGCGATTTCAAGGGCGTACTGGGCGAGAACGCTCGGTTCGTCACCGGCGACAGCGTCCAGAATCTTCTTGCCCTTCTTTGACAGGATGTTGATGAGGCTGTATGCGGCATCGTCGCTGAGTTCGGCAAAGTTCACGTCCTTGATTGCGGCGGCGAGGTCCGCGCGTTCAATGCCGGCCTTGCGCATAATGCTGCAGAGGCGCACGTGGGCGTTCTGCACATACGGACCAGTATCGCCTTCGAAGCTCATCACGGCATCCCAATCGAAGCGCACGTCCTTCAGGCGGCTGTTCTTCAAGTCGTTGAAGGTGAGTGCAGAAATACCGATCTGGCGGGCGATGAGTTCCTTGTTTTCAAGATTCGGATTCTTCTCGTCGATGAATTCGAGAATCTTCTTCTGGGCGGCTTCAATCACGTCGCGAAGCAGGCTTGCGGTACCCGTACGGGTCTTGCCCTTTTCCCACTTGCCGTCCACCAGCTGCAGAATCACGCCGAACGGAATGTGGTACATGTCCTTGTACCATTCGCGGCCCATCTTCTTAAGCACGTGGAACACTTGCTTAAAGTGCAGAGCCTGTCCGAGGTCCACCACGTAAAGGCACTTGTCGAAGTTGTATTCCTTCTTGCGGTAGCAGGCGGCAGCGAGGTCGCGGGTTGCGTACAAGGTAGAACCGTCGCTCTTGCGGATAAGGCAGGGGTTCAGGTCGAATTCGTCGAGCATCACCACGTCCAAATCCTGGCTCTTGACCATCAGGTTCTTTTCGCGGAGTTCGTCGAGAATGGCGGGAATCTTGTCTTCGAAGAAGGATTCGCCGGTGTAGTGGTCAAAGCCCACGCCCATCATGTCGTAGATGCGCATGAGTTCTTTGAGCGTTGCGGCGCGGAAAGCGGTCCAGAGCTTGCGGTAGAATTCGTCACCCTGTTCGAGCTTGGTGAAAGCGGCGCGGGCTTCGTCTTCGAGGCCCGGCTCTTCCTTGCTGGCCTTGGAGAAGGCGGCATAAAGGATGTTGAGTTCCTTCACGGTGAGGCTATCGAGCGTGGCGTCGTCCGTCGGGCGGTTTTCACGCAGGTACATCACGATGAGCTTGCCGAATGCGGTACCCCAGTCGCCCAGGTGATTGATGCGTTCCACCTTGTAGCCTGCGGCCTTGTAGATGCGGGAAAGCGAGTTTCCGATCATCGTGGAGCGCAGGTGGTGGAAGGCGAGTTCCTTGCCGATGTTCGGGGAACTGAAGTCGATGCACACGACCTTGCCATTCGGGTCGGCGTGCCCGTATTCCAAACCCTTCGCGGCGATTTCTTCGAGAGTCGACTTCGCGAGGAATCCGCGGTCGATGAAGAAGTTCAGGTAGCCGTTCACGGCTTCCACCTTCGAAAGTCCTGCGGGGAGCTTCACCTGGGCGGCGAGGTCTTCCGCAATCATCTTCGGGGCCTTGCGCATCACCTTCGCGAGCGAAAAGCAAGGGATGGTGAAGTTGCCGTGGCTGGTGTCAGGCGGCACGGAGATAAGCTTTAAAGCGGCTTCCTTCTCGAAGGAACCGGTGGCGGCGAGCGCCTCTGCGATTTCTTGCTCAAACGAGTTCATCTTCACTGCTCTTCTTCTTGGTGGTCTTCTTCACAAAGTCATTTTCTTCGAGTTCCACAATCTTGCCGTCGGCGTACAGGCGGTCAAGCGAAATCTCGTTGCGCTTTTCTTCTTCGAACAGGTGGACCATCAGGTCTAATCCGGCATCGAACACGGCCCAGCGCACGCCTTCCTTGTATTCCACGCCCACGGACGGGAGCTTGTTGGCCTTGAACTCCTTGCGCAGTTCGTTCAGAATAGCCTGCATCTGGGCTTCGCTCTCGCAGGTGGCCACGAGGAAGTAGTCGGTCACGTCCTTGATGCCGCGCAGGTCAATCAACTGCACGTTCTGGGCGCGCAACTCAAACAGGATGCTTGCGCCAATCTGGACGGATTCTGGCAAATCTTGCTTATTCTTTGTCATTTGTTTCTCCCTGTTCGGGTTCTATTATTTGTTTAAAATCCTTGCCTATATACACGGCTGCGTCTACGTACGAACGCTTGCTTACGACGGTGAGGACATTCTTTGTCTGGAGCGTCTTGGCCAGTGCCTGAGCGCCTTCCCATTCCGGGTTGCGGAGCACCACGATGGTTTCGTCGTAGTTCTGCAACTTGTCGTTTCCGAAACTTACCACGTCAAAACCGTTCTTGCGCAGGAATGTGCGCATCTTGGCGGCAGCACCCGGTTCACCGCAGCTGTTCAGCACTTCGATGTCGCCCTTGTAGCTACGTACAATATGTTCGACCGGAGTCTTCTTTTCTTCTTCGCAGCCTAGCAAAAGGAACGCCGCACATGCGGCTCCAGCGATGAAAGAGTAGTGAGTTGACTTGGCGAATTTTCTGTACATTTTCTATCGCCAAATTTAGAAAAATTTTTTACCTACACCAGAAGGATTCGCGCCATGGCGAGCATGGCCCGTATAGGCGGAATGGTCCGTAGGCCCTCAATGCGTCCTTTTCGTTCATGAGTACAAGCCTTATATAACTGTTTTCGGTGGGCTTGTATTCTAGAGCCAGCGCAGGCAGCACGAACTGGGGCTTCCCTTGCCGCATATCTTCCTTGCTGAACGGGCCGTCGTTAAACGTGGAACGAAACGGCATCCATAGGCCTAGATCCGCATACAGGTGCAAATCGGGTGTGAATTCGTAGGCGATGTGTGCGAGGAGACTGTTCTGGCTGATGCTTCCGAACGGTGTAGATAAAAAACTCACGGAGTACGAGTAGGCGATTTTTAGGGCCGGGTCGAATGTGTCGTGCCTTACAAGGCGGTTCGGGTCGAAGCGGTCGTGGTTCCAGGGAATTCCGTCTTCGGGGATGGCGCTTGTAGTGTCTGCTACGGAATCCTGCCTGGCTGTGTCGGGTACACGAGCTATTGAATCCTTTGCAGGGCTTTCCGCAAAGGCCAGTGCTGCCGAGAATATGACAAAAAACAGCGTTGACCGCATGCCAAGAATATAGCAAATGCTGATTAGACGATTTCGTTCTTCGCGTTCACATGGACCACGGTGGGTTTCCATGTCTTCGCTTCGTCTTCGCTCATGGTGGCGTAGGCGACAATAATCACGAGGTCCCCGGGTTGTACCAGGCGTGCAGCCGCTCCGTTCAGGCAGATGACGCCGGAACCGGCGGGGCCTTCGATGACGTAGGTGTCCAGGCGATTGCCGTTATTCACGTCGAGCACGCCGACCTTTTCGAAGGGGAGGATGTTTGCGGCATCCATCAGGTCGCGCGCAATCGTAATCGAGCCTTCGTAATTGAGGTTCGCGTCTGTAACTGTTGCGCGATGGATTTTCGATTTTAGAAGTTCAAGCTGCATGGCGCTTGTCTAGAACTTGACCTGGAATGCGCCAAGCACGCCCTTTTCGGGAGTGGGGAGGATTCCGAAGCTGAATCGGTTTGCATCCGGGTTGCTATCCCACTGCGTGCCGAAGAATGCGTCTGCGAACGACCAAATATGGGCACTTGCGACGAAGAGAAGTCCGTACCACCAGGCAGTGCTCTTGTCAACGGCCAGGTAAACCGTGACGCCAGCGCTTACGCCCCAAAGGACATCCATCCAGATGGCCTTCATGGATTGGTTGGTCTTCCACTGGTAGAAACTCGGAACGAGGAGAGAAACGTAGGCGTAACCCTGGTTTCCGGATTTGTGTCTGTAAGAACGGTCGATGTCGGCATCTTCGAGGCCCTGGGAACGCTGGGAAAGCCAGTCTTCCTCGCTCACGCCGAGTTTGCTCCAGGGCTTCTGGAGGTATTCAGAAATGCGGACCCCGAGCTCGACGAGACGTGTCAGTTTGTCTCTCGAAATCCCCTCTTCCTTAGCCTGCTGGAACTCCCACTGGGTAAGTCCGAGGTCTTCGTAGCGGAAACCGTCCCACTGGTCTCCCGTAGCCTGGGCTTCGCCCGCAGATTCCGTTTCGTCGGCGGATTCGCTGTCCCCGTACGAGTAGGACTGCTCGCTAGAATCGTCACTGGACGGTTCATCATCGAACTGCGCGAAAGACATCGCGCCGATAAGGAACACTGCTAATACAATTTTGGTCCATAGAGACATTAGGTACCTACTCCTATCCTATAGTGCCGGGGGAGGGAATCGAACCCTCACACTCTCGCGAGTACCGGATTTTGAGTCCGGCGCGTCTACCAATTTCACCACCCCGGCTTTGGGGGTAACACAAATATAGAACAATTTCTGTTTTTTTGTAGGGGAATTTGGGCAAAAACGGCTTATTTTGACGATTTTTTCAGAATCGCACGGAATTCCACATTGAGGGGTGCTAGTTTTTTTGCCCCGAAATCAATGGCGTTTTCCTTTGTCTCGAACTTGCCCGTCTGGACAAGGTAGAGTGTCTTGGTTTCTCCTACGCGTTCCTCGATAGAGCCGGTGATACCCTGCTTTTTCAGATTGTTTACCAGGAGATCTGCATTGCTTTTCATGCCGAAGGCTCCTAACTGTAGAATCCAGTATTCCTTGGCGTTGTTCCCGCTCTCCGTTTTTACAGGTTGGACTACCGGTGCCGGTGCTACGGCGGCCGGCTGCTCATTAGGCTTGGTTTCTTCGGTTTTTTTGGCCTGCTGTGCTGGGACTTCTACAGAATTCGGGACGGTTTGTTCCGTTTTTTCGCTTGCGGCTGGCGTTGTTTCCGGTTCGTGGGCCGGCTCGGCTTGGACAGAAGGTTCGCTTAGGCGCTTGCAGGTTTCGTCGAGAGTTGGGTTCTTGACCTTGGACTGGACAACAGAACAGACCTTTTGCAACACGACCGCCTGGTGTGGCTGGGATGTCTCGATGGCGTGAATCAGGGCCTCGGCGGCCTTCTCGTTGCGGCCCATGTACAGCTGGAACTGTGCCTTGGTCATCATGAGGTCCGCGTAGACGGCCTTTTGCGGGTTCGTCTTGTTGATGAGGCTGTCGAGGCGCTTGCCTGCCTTGCTGAAATCCTTTGCGGCGCCGATCTGCGAGAGCGCGAGTACGTTCCACAGGTAGCATTCCGTACGTACGGAATCGGGTTCGTTGGGGCAAACCTGTTCGAAAAGTGTCGCGGCCTGTTTCCAGTTACCGGCCACGTATGCCTTCTGCGCATCGGCAATGGTTATGGTCGCCTGCGTATCGGTGGGGGCGGCTGCTGCGGGCTGTGCTTTCGTTGCCGATTGTGTCTCTGTAGTAGACTGTGCGAATGAATTTGTACTGAAAAAAGCGGATAAAATAACCGCGATAAAGCAGACCTTGTTGAATTTCATTTTAAATCCCACATTCCACATTTCAAATTTAGACCAGTTTACCTCGAATCGTCCAACCCCGGATATCATCCAATTTAACTTTCACGTAGTCGCCTGGCTTCACGGTGTGGCCTTCTGCGGGCTTGAAAACGACCTTCTTGAAGTTGTCGGTGCGGCCTCGCAGTTCCGTCTCGTCGCGAGCGGAATTCTTTTCCACCAGGAGTTCCTCGGTGCGGCCGAGCATCATCTGGTTACGCTTGAGGGTAATGGCGTTCTGCAGTTCCACCAGGCGCGTGTGGCGCTCGTTCTTTTCGGCCTCGGTGAGCGTCTCCGCTTCCTTGTACGATTCCGTGCCCTTGCGCGGGCTGTAGATGAACATAAAGGCGGAGTCGAACTGGCAGGTTTCAAAAGCCTTGAGCGTCTGCTCGAAATCCTCTTCCGTTTCGCCCACGAATCCGCAAATTACGTCCGTCGAAATCCCGTAGAACGGGTCCTTGCTTCGCAGCTGTTCGATAATCGAGAGGTACTGCTCCATATTGTGCTGGCGGCGCATCTTCTTGAGCATGGCGTCGGAGCCGCTCTGGATGGGGATGTGCGCGTAATGGCAGACCTTCGGGTTGTTCAGCAGCACGTCGATGAGTTCGTTCGTGTAGTGCCTCGGGTGCGGGCTCGTAAAGCGGATGCGGCGGATGCCACCGATTTCAGAAACCTTCGTGAGCAGGTCGGCAAAATTTCCGCCTTCCGTCTTGTAGGCGTTCACCGTCTGGCCAAGGAGCGTCACCTCGGTAATGCCCTTGTCGGCCGCCTTGCGCACTTCGGCAAGAACGTCTTCCATGTCGCGGTACTTTTCCGGCCCGCGCAGGTACGGCACAATACAGTAACTGCAGCGCTTGTTGCAACCGCGCTGGATGGCGACGAAGGTGGTGAAGTCGTTCTGGAGTTTCGCGTATTCGCCCAGGTAGTTCTCGCTCAGGTCCTCGTCGATGAACATCTTGTGGTGCGTCAGGTGCAAGGGACTTTTGGTATCGCCCAGCAGCAACTCCGGAATTTTCTTGTACTGGTCCGGGCCTACGATGTAGCTCACGTTCGGGAGGCGCTTCAAAAGTTCCGGCCCGCGATTCTTCGCCATGCAACCGCATACCACGACTTTCACATCGGGATTCTTTTTGCGCAAGTACTTGAGCTTGCTGATGTTGACGATGGCGGTTTCCTCGGCCTTTTCACGCACGCTGCAGGTGTTCACGATGATGATGTCGGCGTCTTCCTGGTTGTTCGTCTCGACGCAACCGCACATGTCGAGCTCCTGGGCAATCATCGCCGAGTCATACTCGTTCATCTGGCAGCCGTATGTGGCCAAGTGGTATTTTTTCATGCGCACAAAGATAGCATTTTTAGTTGGCAGAACTTAGAACTTAGAACTTAGAAAAGTCATTCTGGAGCGCAGCGATAGAATCTTTTTATTATGAAAGGGGGAGGCTTCCCCCTCGTCAAAGCCTTGCCCCTTCTGCGTCATCCTGGAGCCATGAAATGGCGACGGGATCCATACATTTCATTCCACAGCGTGATAAGGGCAAGTCTTTGCCTACCCTCTCTCCTAGGAGGCTCCGCCCCCTAACACCCCCGAATGCACTTTTTCGACCCACTTTTGTGCGTTTGAATACACTTTTTCAAGGGAGTTTTGAAAAAGTGGGCGATTTCAGGTGAAAATCGCCATTCGTGCTTGTGCGAATTGTCATGCCGGGCATGACCCGGCATCTCCTTTTTTTATTCCTAATTATGTATATTTTTCATTGACATAGCCCTGAACCGCAAGGTGAAGGGCGACCGGTTTTAGAGTAATTTGCTCTTATTCTCGCGTCCTTAAAACACGACCAAAGTTTTACGCAATAAGAATAAGGCTTACAACGCACACCCGAATTAGGGCGTGGGTCGTTTGCTTGTTTTGCGTAGGGCTTCTTGGTCGTTGCCTAAGGACGAACAGGTATTCGATACCACGCTTTTTTTGTTTTATCGAATATTGAGGGTAGGAACAAAGACAAACGTTTTTGCTCCCGTTCTTGCGTCCTTAAAATACGACCAAATTTTTAACGCAGCAGGAATTGGACAAATGGGACTCACCTCATTGGGGTGAGTTCTATTTGGGCATTCTCTTGTCGAAGCATGTCGATGTTTCGTGAACAGAAGTGAAAACAGAACATTTCACCTGTTCCGTAGGAACATCGAGGCATTATGGCTTCTGGCAAGAATGCACTTCGTGTGCTTTCTCTGTTCTCCGGCTGCGGAGGACTCGATCTTGGGCTTGAGGGTGGCTTTACCACTCTCAAGAAATCTGTTAATGAAAAAATCCATCCGGATTGGATTGAAGAAAATATTAACCGAAATTTTATTCGCTTGAATAAGAATCGTTTTCAGACCGTTTTCGCAAATGACATCCTGCCCTGTGCGCAAAAGGCGTGGAACCACTTCTTCGGCAACAGAAAGAAAATCGAAGGGATATACAGAGTAGAATCTATTGTAGATCTAGTCAAGAAGTGTAAGTCGGGCGAATTCCAATTTCCTAAAAATATTGACGTTGTTACAGGCGGTTTTCCTTGTCAGGACTTCTCAGTTGCAGGAAAGCGGCTTGGTTTTGATTCTGCCAAAAGCCACAATGGTGTAAACGAAGAACACGCTGAAAATGAATCAAGGGGCACCCTGTATCTCTGGATGAAACAGGTCATCGAAATCGTCAAACCAAAAGTTTTTATCGCTGAAAACGTAAAAGGTCTTGTTTCATTAGGCGATGCCAAGAAGATTATTGAAACCGACTTCCGCAACATCGACAAAGGGTATTGCGTTGTTGATGCCCAAGTTTTGAAGGCGTGGGAATACGGCGTTCCTCAAAGTCGCGAGCGTGTTGTTTTCATAGGCATTTCTAGAAAATACGCTAATCCCAAAATTCTTGCCGACATAGAAAAGAACTCCGAAAAATCGCCGTATTATCCATATCCGATAAAGACGCATGGAGAGGAACTTCAAAAAATCGTCACCTGCAAGGATGCCTTCGTTGGATTAAAGGAGCCTGACGAAAGTTCCGATGCCGCACAACAAGCTTATTCAAAAGCGAAATACTATGGTAAAATGCAGGGCAGTTCTGAAATTGATATGGACGGTGTCGGTCCGACAATCCGAAGCGAACATCATGGCAATATCGAATATCGTCGGTTGAGCGAAGAACATGGCGGAAAGATTTCATCTGAATTGACCAAAGGGTTGCGAGAGCGTCGTTTGAGTGTTCGTGAATGCGCAAGAATTCAGACATTCCCCGATGATTATGAATTCATCTTTAACGACGGAACCAATAAAGTCAATTCATCTGATGCCTATAAAGTTATTGGAAATGCGGTCCCGCCTTTGCTGGGATACTCTATTGGGAAAAGACTTGAATTTCTTTGGAATGATTTATTTGGGGAATAAACATGTCTATTTCCGTTGGAGAAAAACTGGTCTGCGATCCAAGGACGTTGGAGAACTTCAATAATCTGCTCTCGTGTGCGAAAGAACGGCTGCAGAGGGATTCTTCCCGATTTGCTAGCGGCGATTTTTGGAAAATCTTTGAAGGCGAAGTTTGCAAAGCTCTAGACAAGTCAAAAGAATTTGTAGGGGTTCCCGATTGGAATATCGAATATATTGGCGGCCATAAATTTCCTGATATTGTCGCAAGAATCAACAAAAATCAAGCCTTGGGCATAGAAGTCAAAACACTCAGTACTCGAAATGATTCATGGAAGGTAATGGGCGGCAGCATTATGGAATCTACAAGGATCCCCAATGTCAGCAGAATCCATGTATTTTGCGGCAAGCAAAACCCTTTTGAAATTAAATATCGTTCGTTTGAAGATTGCGTGGAGGACGTTGCCGTTACGCATAGTCCTCGCTATATGTTGGATATGAATGTTGCAAGAGAAAAGTCTCTTTTTAAGAGATTGGGTAAATCATATGATGAAATCCGTCATATGAAAAATCCTTTTGATGCGTTCAGAACCTATATGGTCGATTCTAAAATGAAGCGTAACGCAACAAGTGAAGGCGAAGACTTATGGTGGTTTAGCCCAAATATTGATGAATTTTCAAAACTTGATTTGGCGGAAGAAAAAATCGCAAGTTCACTTGTTAACAATAAGGTGAAATTTTGGAATAAGCTTTCGGCAGATGAAAAACAAGAGATAAAAATTGAAATGCTTATCGCCTCTCCGAGTGTTTTGGAGGGCGATTATGAATACGCTTGTCAATGGTTGTTGCAGAGGAAAGGCGTTGTTTGTCCATCATTCCGCGATAATTTTTCCGCTGGCGGTCGCACTGTCGTAAATGGAGTGAACGTTCCGCAGGTAATAGGCAAAATTAACGAATGGAAAGCTGATATTACCAAAGCATTCAATAAAAAGGAACTCCCACAACAACATTTTGAACATTGGAAAACAAGAGTCTTGTCTATCGGCAAGTTTTCAAGTGTAGAAAAAGATGTCCTCAAAAAAATTGTAGCCGATATAGGGAAAGGGATTTCTCGTTAAAAGAGCATTCGTAAATGTCCGAGTTCCTTCCTGATCAAACGTTTTCCATCGTTTCCAAATCGCTGAGTTCGTGTACAAAAGTCATAGGACTTTTGCAACAGAAATTACATTTTTCATAGGACTTTTGAAAAAGGGCCTTTCCCCCTAGACTTCTAGCCCTGCCTGCATCATGTATTTTTGCGCAAATGCGTTTGCCTCGTCGTCCTTCTGCTGGTTCTTGTTGCCGTAATAGACGTTCTTGATGAAGATGTCCTTCTTGCCGTGGAGCACGATGTGGCCGAGCTCGTGGAAGAACGTGAACCAGAACGCATTGCGGTCTTTGAAACGGTCGTGCAGCTGAATGACGGGGATGTCCTTGTACCAGCGGGCCATGCCATGAATCGGCGCCGACTTGAAGTTCTGCGCGTAGAGCACCTTGATTCCGAGCTTTGCGCCCAGTTCCTGCAACTTGTGCATGCCGTCGTCAATGAAATCTTCGCCCACCTTCGGCTTGGGCAAGGCCTTCTTGCGGCGTAAATCTTCCCATGCGGCAACATCGTTTTTGGCCAGTTCCACAAATTGCGGCATCGCCTTCTTGATGGCGGAACGCACCTTCTTGTCGTTCTGCTTTTCCATCTTGATTTCGTCGGCGAGGATTTCGCCGCGGCGCATCCACACGGAGGCCGCGTACGGGTCTTCGGTTTCGGCCAGCGAAATGCGGAAGGCCACCTTCAGACGGTTCTTGTAATAGTAATTTTCCCACGCCTTGGGGCTTGCCACCCCGAAGAACTTGAGGATGGGCGATACGCCGTCTTCTTTGTTGTTGAAGTCCTTGATCCATGTGCGCGGATTGAGTTCACTGATAGGGAAGAACTTGCGCCAACCGGCCTGGTTCTTGACGGCTTCTTTGACCTGAAGTCTCATAAGTTCTTCTTCGTACCCTTTTTGGGCGTTAAGCCAGAAACTGACCGGGATTCCGGTGGCGTAATCCAGGGAATGCGCGACTTCGATTGTTATGCAGCACTTGCCCTTCAAGATTTCATTCACCGTTTTGGGCGTGTAGCCGATACGAGCTGCAAAATCATTGACGTCGATACCCATTTCTTGAATCTTTTCTTCAAGAAACGCACCCGGCGGGGTAATTCCCCAAACGATAGCATCCTTATTCTTCTGCATGTTAACCTCTGCTAATGATAATCCACGATTTCCATAATTTCGGCATTGTGCCGTTCTGCCCAGATAACAAATTCGTTCGGTTCTGCGCCTTTGATTATAAGACGATAAGGCTGGTCAAGACTACAGGCCCATTGACCCTTGCGGTTGCCCACAAGTTCGTGGAAATTTCCGGGCACAGTTTTCAGAATTTCAAAGTTCTCGGCATATTTGATTGCCTTTATTCGCAAATTGTAGCACGCCGCCCGTTTTTTACCCATACGTCGTAAGGCGAATGCTTCGTCTAGCGCGCACAACTCTAGTTCCTTGTTCCTATATTCAATTTTCACAAAACCTCCACCGTTAATCAAAAGTCCTGTTTTCTAATATAATAAAAACTTTTATGAAACGCAAGGGGTGTCTTGTTTTTATAAAAATAGGGTCGATTTTATTGATAACTAAAGGGGGAGGGGTCCCCCTCGTCAAAGCCTTGCCCGGCGTCATCCTGAACGAAGGATCCAGAGCAAGTCTTTGCCTACCCCCACGCCTAGTGGCTCCGCCCCTAAAACCCTGTTGTTCGCGAAAATATTTTTGCTATACTTAAAATATGGCTAAACTCTTTAGCAGATGTCTTGGGAAGATTGTTCTGATGACCGCAGCGGCGCTATGGGCAGGTTGCAGCGATTCCGAAAAAAACGATGATGCTGCCAAGCAGGATAATCCCAAATTGATTCATCCCTGGGACACGAAGAAATTTTTCGACGAAAAGCCCGAAGGCAATCTCCTTGAGAAAAAGGAAAAGCGGAGATTGGATTCCCTAAAGAATATCGGCAAACTGATTGACACGGGTGTAACTGCTCTTTATGGAGTTTATGTGGCGGATTCTATGGTGGTCGCCAATGCGTCTGCAAAAACTCCGCAAAATTCGAAAGGCCTTGCCGAATTTCCGGTTAGAGAAAAAATATCTGTTGCTGAAGGTAGCTCGCTTGACAAAGAATCTATTTTTAATGTCTTGGTTTCTTTCACGCCAGGATTGCGCCATATATACAGTATCAGGTATTTAAAGAAAAATCCTGATAAACATTTTGAAGGCGAAATCACCTTGAAGTTGACAATCGCTGCGGACGGCTCGGTTAAAGAAAATCAAATTAAATCTTCGACTACAGGTTATAAAGAATTTGATGAAGATATTCAAAAAGCTGTAAGTCGCTGGAAATTTCCGAAAGTGAAATCGGGTGAGACGATTGCGACTTTCCCGATTACGTTTCACGAAAATCCGGCTGAATCAAAGACTTCTCGGCTTGAATAAGGATTTTTACCTATGCGTCAAGATTCAAAATTTTTAGTAGTGGTAGCTCTCTTTGCATGCGTCAGCCTTGTCGCCTGTGGCGATGACGGGAGTAGTGCCGCTTCGGAGGGCGGCGAAAGCGGTGCGGTTGAAGAATCGAATTCTTCTGATTCCGTGCCGTTCTCGTCTGTTGTTCAGTTGAGCTCGTCGGCGGATGTTTTGTCCAGTAGTTCGTTTACCTCATCGTCATCCTGGAGCGGAGCGATAGGATCCAGTAGCGCAGACTCTTCCGTCGCAATCAAAGCAGACACTACCAAAATCACCTACGCGCTCAAGCCTTTTGACGGGCCGCTTTCCAACCCGCACAAGGGATTCACGGTGCCGACAGGTGGAGCATGGACTTTTGTCCCGGAGTTCGAATATGGCCCTTACGGTTCCCTGAACAACAAGGCGTGGGACCTGGTTTCGTATGGTTCCGGTTACCAACAGTGGTACAAGTTGAACCCGGCTAAGGGCGTTTACGACTGGACGGAACTGGAAAAACTGCTGAACGCACTTGCCGAGCACAACATGACTTACGCCTTGCGCGTGCTGCCGTACACGCCTTCGTTTATCAAGAGCGATTTCCCGCCGCAAGAAGAATACGACTGGACTCCGCCCTTTGTCTACGAGATGGGCGCGAAGAAAATCCAGATTGACTTGCGCGGGACAGAATACCATGCGTACGCTCCCGTCTGGGACGATTCCATCTACATCTGGGCGGCGAAGGAATTCGCGAAGGCCCTGGCCGAAAAATACGATGGTGACCCGCGCATTGAATACATCGATGTCCGCACCTTTGGCGAATGGGGTGAATGGCACACCTCGCACATATTGGGGAGCGTGATGCCCGCCGACTCGGTGCTGAAGGACATGCTGGACTATTATGCGTCCGTGTTCAAGAAGACCCAGCTGGTTCTGCCATCTAACGGTTTTGGCGATGTCTATACGCATGCGCTCAACCTCGGCATTACCAAGCGCGACGACGGGTTCATTGGCATTCCCGGCAGGCCGGATACCTTGCTGCGGGCTTACAATGCGAACCTCCCGACCATCGCCGAAAACATCGCCGGTTACAGGACGATGCTGGCCAATGACGACCTGATTCCCGGAGGCACCCAGAAGTGGACTGCGGAACGCTGGGTGAATGCGATTACTACGGCGCACCTGACCTACTATGTTCTAGACCAGGACAACGACTGCGGATACTATTTCTACAAGGACAACAAGGCGTTGGCCGATTCCATGAGCAAGGTCATCGGCTACAACTTTACCGTGACGCAGGCGGAACTGGTGACCGTCGCAAGCACGAAGGATACCACGAGTACGCTGAACATTACCGTCAAGAACACCGGCGTTGCACCCTGCTTCTTCGATGTCTACATGGTGGCGGAATTCGTGGATTCTACGGGCAAGGCCCTCGCGCAAATCGGCGAGATGGTCCGCATTCCCAAGGGGACTTTCAAGGATGGCACATCAAAGGAATTCTCCTTTACATATAAAGTTGATGCAGGACAAGCGAATGTCGTGACACAATCGGGCGTTTCCGTGGCGCTCTCCCTCTACGAGAGCGAAGATGCCTACAAGAGCGGCAAGAATCCCACCGTCCGCTTCGACAACGACGGCCTTCAAGGGAATAATAAGCTACTATTGAAATCCCGATAACGAACGCTTCTATGTCCCTTCTGCTTGCATTAATTTTCTTGGCGCTTTTTATAAGCGCCATTGTCCGTGGGAGTTTCTCCTACGGCAAGGCGGATTACGATTTCCATGAACATCCCGTGCAGTTCGTAATTGTGCTTGTGTTTATCTTGGGCGTGTCGGCGCTCTGTTTTTACCGATTCCTCGTCGAGATGGAAATTTTGCGATAGACTCTTTGAATTGGGTTATGTTGTGCTGAAAAAATCATAGAAAAAATGTATATTCGTTGAATATATTCTTTGTGGATTATTGTTATGAGTTTAGAAAAGAGAATTGCCTTCCTGACGAGCCTATTGGCTTTCGCCTTTATGTTGTTTGCGTGTGCCGGACAGAAAAAGAGCGACCCCGTTGAAGGCAAGGAGATGACTCCGGCTGATCATGCCCTGATGGCGTCGGAATTCTTGATTATGGATTCACTTTCGCAAATTGGTGTAATGCTGGCGAATCAGGATGGGCTTGCCTGGGTGGCCTCTGATTCCTTGAATGTCGATTTGCCGGAGCCGCAATGGAATGAATTGAAGGGCTGGGTCGCACAGGGAAGCCTTACTAATGGATTCTGCCTCTTCTACGGACGGTCTGATTCTGGATTTGTTCAGCTTGCCCGTTATGATTTCGTGAATGGGGTAATGAGCCGTGCTGTGGGAAATATCGAAATCCCGGAAGGGAAAATTCTTGATTTGGTGCGGATGAACGACTCTGCAAGTACTTTTTTCCGTAATTCCAAGGAAAAGGAAGAAATCCGATACAATTCCTATATCCTGGAAAAGGATGGCAAGTATATCTTCTATGTCATGCCGGCATCGACGAATGAATATGTAGTTTACGGTGGCTCAATGAAACTTACGATGGTGGATGGCTCGTGGGTTATTGAAAAACTTCACAAGGGGCCGATAGGTTTGAAATGGGAGTCTGTCCGGAACGGGGATGAAGTCGTCAGGACCTCAACGATGGGGCCGTTGTTGAACGAGGCCGATTTCGCCCAATACTACATTACAAGACAAGCGGTGCCTAAACAGTTTATTCGAACCAGTAAGTATACCATCCTCCTAACAAAAGACAAGGATGGAAAAATGGCCATTATTGTTGCTAGGTGATTTTTTCAGATAATCTTGCAAAGAGTTTGCTATATTCTACCTATGATGAAAAAGAATTCAATTTTTTTGCTTTCTACGATGTTTGCTTTCGCTGCAGCATCCTTTGCCGACGAGGCAATCCGCTTTGTTCCTGAAGTCTACCCCATAGGTGAGGTTGCCCAGGGCGATCAGAAGCACTTTGTGCTCCAGGGAGCAAACACCACGGGCACAGAAATTGTGCTCGAGAACGTGTTCGGCCAGGGAATCGGCATGTCGAACTTCAAGTTCCCGACAAAGATTGCTCCGAATGCTGCCGTGACCATCGAGTTCGACATGGACTTCTCGGGAATGGACGGAAAGGTCGAACCTGTCGTGGTACTTGTCGCGGAAGGCGGAAAGCCCTATACCGCAAGGCTTTCCGGCCTGGTGAAGGCTCCGGTATTCTTCGGTGAAAAACTTTTCGACGCTGGCTTCTACAAGGCGGGCGAGAAGCGTGAGTGGACGTTCTACGTATGGGAGACCGACAAGAAGGCTCGCCCCGATATCGAACTTTCGCCCGAGTCGGCGAAGCAGTTCTCCATCAAGACGAAGAACGTGATGCTCAACGTGGATAAGCTCGACAAGATAAAGGAAGGCGGCAAGGTTCCTGGAATCAAGGTGACTCTCTCGACGAAGGGGCTTACCCGCGAGGGTTGGGAACTCAAGCAGAAGAGCATCCGCAAGATTGTCTCCTTCAAGAGCAAGAAATACCCGAAGGCGACTCCGGAGGTGCTCATCGTCGGCTACTGGAACGAGTAGTCCGGCCTCGGAATGGCGAAATTTTTGCTTTTTTCGCTATTTCTGCCTTGAAAAAATGCCGGGGTTTAACTAACTTTGGCATACTCTTACGAGAGACCTCGGGATGTAGCTCAGCCTGGTAGAGCGCTTGAATGGGGTTCAAGAGGTCGCTGATTCGAATTCAGTCATCCCGATAAAAAAGTCCGCCAATCGGCGGGCTTTTTTTATTTCCTTGAGTCTCTTTCTATCTCGGCGGCCTTGTAGTCTTCTTGCGAGGTGCGTTCTGGCTCCCAGATGATAACCCTGTTGCGTCCGTTCTCCTTGCCTTCGTATAGGGCTCGGTCTGCCATTTGGATACTCCTGTCTGCCCCGAGGGCATGATCGTACTGGGAAACTCCCAGCGTAATGGTGACCTTGATGGAGAGCTTCCCGAATATGACGGTCGTGTCTTCGATGGTCTTGCGGAAACGTTCTGCGGCAATCTTTGCGCCTTCGAGGTCTGTCTCGGGGAGCAGCGTGAGGAATTCCTCTCCGCCATAGCGGGCGAGCACATCGTACTTGCGCAGCAGGTTACGGATTGTGGCCGCGACATGCTTGAGGACCTCGTCGCCACAGGCGTGCCCGTAGGTGTCATTCACATTCTTGAAGTGGTCGATATCGATGAATATGAAGCAGAACGGTTTCCTAGTACGCGTCACGCGCTGGATTTCGTTGTCGATGGTG
Source organism: Fibrobacter sp. UWR2 (assembly GCF_002210285.1). Classification (NCBI taxonomy): domain Bacteria; kingdom Pseudomonadati; phylum Fibrobacterota; class Fibrobacteria; order Fibrobacterales; family Fibrobacteraceae; genus Fibrobacter; species Fibrobacter sp. UWR2. The sequence goes on from NZ_MWQE01000002.1 coordinate 58,188, forward strand.
CGTAGCATGTCACGACGGTTCGGTAGCCCGGTCAGTTCGTCTGTTCTCGAGATCAGGTCGAGTTTCTTGTTCGCTTCCTCGAGTTCCTTCGTGCGTTCCTGCACTTCCTGTTCCAGCATCTCCCGGTGCGCGTTCAGTTCGGCAATCTGGCGCTTGATGGTGTGGTGCATGATATTGAAGTGCTTCGCCAGGATACCTATTTCGTCTTGCCTCTTGCCGAGATCGATGTCCTCGGCCTCCATGTCACCTTCGGATATTTCGATGGTATGCTGGATGAGCCGCCCCATCGGGAGAACAAGCATACGGTAGAGCCAGAAAGATATGAGCAGGATAATGACGAGCGCTGCGGCGAGCATCACCTTGCTCACGAGCAGGAGCGAAGATACCTGCTCGTCGATTTCGGACTTGGGTTGCAGCGACAATAGTCCGATATCGTATGCGGCATCATATACGTAGTTCGCAAGGTAGGTTTCCCCGTTTGAAAGCGTATAGAACTTGATATTCTTGGTTTCATCGTTCTTGGGGTTGAAGTTCTTGATTCCGAGTTCCGATATCTTGTGGTGGCCGGTAAGCCATGTCTCGAGGTCGGGATGGTATATAATCTCGCCGTCGGAATTGATGGCGACGTAGTAACCCTTTTTGCCGACCTTGCTTTCGGATAGGATTTTCCAGAGCCTCTGGGCCGAGAAACTTGCAATGAGGCTGCCGTTGCCTTTCGCATTGTCGGCGACGACGGTAGCGAAAGCGCGCTTGGGCCTCATGTTGTCGGAATCGCGGTACCAGCCCGAGATATGGAGCCTGTGAGGAGTAATCTTCGAGAAGTCGATGGGGTACTTTGTCGGTACCGACGCAATCATGGAATTGTCGCAGATGAGGCTGTTGTTGCGACCGAATAGCGAAATCTTTTCACCCGATATGAATAGCGGCGAGATGTTGTAACTCTTGAGATAGCTTGTCGAGATGGAGGGGTCCATGCTCTTGATTTCCGACGTCTTGGCTAGCAGCATGAGCTGGTTGCCGAACTGGAACATCTCGTTGTGGAGGGTCGATGACATTTGCTGCAGGTGAACCTTGTTTGCCTCGTGGGTCGATTCCAGAGCCATCTGCGTCTGGCGGTTGGCAAAGTAGTACGTGCCACCGACGGTGACCGCGGCCATCGCGCACACCAGGAGCAGCAGGCTCTTGACAATAATGCTCTTGGATAGTTTTAGGACTTTTGCTTTGCTCATGGGTCTAGTTTACCTTTTTCTTTTACGAGTGTACGAAAAAAGGAAACTAACGATTAGTACAAAGCAGAATATGAAAGGAGTCGGGTTTAACCCGCTTGCTTCGGCCTGGGCCGCAGCTTCGTCCGTGTTCTCGGACTTTCCGGCTTTGCCCATCGCTTTTTCCCAGACTTCCTGGAATTCGGCAAACGTCATGGTGCTTGTAGGGGTGTAGCCAAGTTGGTTATTGATGATGTCCGAGTAGTTCTTTATAATTTCGTAGAGTTTTTCTTCGGAGTAGGGAACGGGAAGTTCCAGGTGGTCCCAAATGGCGCTGAACATGGAGACGAGTGACTGCTCGATTTCGCCCCATTCGGGGAGAGCTGGGTATGTCTTGCCTGTCTCGAGTTGCGTGACGAGGTTCTTGTACGCCTCGTCTTCGGCCCAGGATTCAAGAACCTTCTTGGATGTGGGGAGGAACCCTATCTGTTTTGTGTATTCGTCGAGAGTCTTGTCCTCGGTCAGGAAGAGCAGTAGCTGGATAGCCTCCTTCCTATTGTTCTTTGCCGGAATGGCAAGGTTCGAACCTCCGATAAAGCTGACGCTACCCGCTGTCCCCCTCGGGATGGGGAGTACGGCGACTCCGTCCGATCCGATTCGTGCATTCGACAGCCCGCCCTGCGAACTGTGGATGCGAGTCTGCATTACGACTTCGGCTGTGCTTACGATAAAGGCCAGTTCGCCGTTGTTGAACTGCTGTGCAATCTCTGCCGAGTTTGCCTGTAGTGACTCGGTAGAGACAAGCGAATCGATTACGAACGAGATGTATTTGGCAATCCCTTCGAGCGTGTGGGGGGGAGAGCATATTGGAGCACCATTTGCCGTTCTTGTCCTTGTCGACAAAGGAACCGCCGTAACTCCATATCCAGGGGGCAAAGTTGTGGGGAATGTTCCAGTCGCTCTTGCCGGGGAGCGCGTAGCCGCGAATCCTGGCGCCGTCTTCAAGAAATTCCTTGCCCTGGTTCACCTTCTTCACGGCTTCCGCGAAACCCTTGTAGTTCTGGATGTCTGCGGGCGTTATGCCGTATTTTTCCATGATGCGCTTGTTGCCGAGTACGGGGCGGATGTCGATAAACCAAGGGATGGAATAGATGTTTGTGTCGGCGTCGATGTGCGAGGTGTACCATGAAACCGGTACAAACCGGTTGGAGTCAATCTTGTCGAGACTTGCGTTCAGGGGCTTGAGCTCGCCACGTGCAGCGAAGTAGGGAACCCAAGTGGAGCCCAGCTGCAGTACGTCGGGTGCATCGTTGCCGGTCTCGAGCATTGTAGAGATGCGGTTCCAGGCCACGCCCCAGTCGAGTACGGTTACCTTTGTTGGTATGCGCGTCTTCTGGGTGAAAGCTTCGAGCTGCTGTTCCAGTTTTTCTTGTGGGGTGGCCCCGTTGGGCATGATCCAGATGCTGAGCGAATCGGCCGCAAGCGCCTGCGACGCAAAAATCGCTGCAGATAGAGCGAGTCTCCTAAACCTAAACACCATATGTTTTCCTTTTCCCTTTGGGGCTACCGGGCGATAGCGAGGTAATCCCTTGTTCAAATTATATAATAATTTGTAGATTCTGCATGGTAAAATTTGATAAAAGGAGTGTCTTTATGCTGGTTGCCTGTGGTATAGCCGAGCGTGACGGGAAGGTCCTTATTTGCAAAAGGCCGGCGGGAGTGCCGTATGCCGGGTGCTGGGAATTCCCTTCGGAGGTGGTGGAAGGCGATGAAACCCTTGAAAACTGCTTGGAAAAGGCTTTTTTCGGGAGGCTGTCGGTAAATTTGTACGTAACTCGCCTGATTGGCGCCCATGATTCCGTTTGCGATAAAAATTGCCGTATTTTTACGTTTAGGACCGATTTTTTGGGAAGAAAAACACTATTGACGGGCTATGATGGTGCTAAATGGGTGAGCGTCAACAAGTTACGCAACTTTAGGCTGTTCCCGGATACTGTGACATTTGTCAAAAAAATGGAAAATTTTTTTAAAATTTCTGTTTAAAAAGCTTTTTTTATTTATATTTTTCATGTCGTAAATACGATAAACTAAACCCCCTTAAGGAGATTGAAAAATGAAAAAAGGTATCGCTGCTCTCGTTTGCGCCGGCATGATCACCCTCACGGGCTGCTATGGTAGCAACGCTTGCTTCGAAAAGCTTCACAAGTGGAACGGCACGCTTGGCAACAAGTGGCTCAACTCTATCGTCCACTTCTTCCTCAACATCTTTGGTGTTTACATCATCTGCCTTGGCCTCATTGACGGCCTCGTGCTCAACACCATCGAATTCTGGACCGGCTCCAACCCGCTCGCTTCTGGCGACTCCTACTTCGAACAGGACGCTCAGGGCAACTCCATTGCCGCCGTGAAGAACTCCGATGGCACGATGTCTGTTGAAGTGACCACCGCTGCTGGCGAAAAGGCCAACCTCACGCTCCAGCGCGATGAAAACGTTGTCCGCGCTCTCGACGCCGAAGGCAACCTCGTCGCTCAGTACAACATCGAAAAGTAATTCTGCTTTAGACATGTTTCTGGAACCCTGGCTCTTGCCAGGGTTTTTCTGTTTGTAAACCAAAAAATGCGCTTTTTTTACGGTCTGGGGCGCATTTTTCCTGTTTTTTAATGTATTTTGGGGGTATGACAAGGCGTGTTTGTAACCAGACACATCTTTTTTGGCGTTTGGCATCATGGGCGGCAGTGTTTTTTACTGCAATCGCCCTTTGCGCCTGTGTAGATGACTATGTGAACCGTGGTAACGAGGCTTTGCGCATCGGGGACTTTGACCGCGCCGTTACGAATTTTTCGAAGGCGCTCGATGAACAGCCCGCAAATAGGGATGCCCGTTATGGCTTGGCACTTTCTTACTATGCCATTGCCGAAGACCGTGAACACCTCAAGTCGGCGACGACCGAAATGTGGGAACGTACGGTCAATGAATTCCGCATCCTTTCGAAGGTCGATTCCACGGACCGTATTGCACCGGCGTACTCGACAAGCCTTTTCTACCTAGCGCGTGCGACCCTGATGAAGAACGGGCGTGCCAACGTGATTTCGCTATTGGACCAGTCGATACGGCTTGACAGTGCTAATTACTTTAGTCACAACTTGAAGGCGATTTTGCTCGGGAACATGGGCCGTATCGAAGAAGCGAAGAAGATTTTCGTGTTCATCGTAACGAAGGAACCGAAGTTTGCATCGGCCTACCTGAACCTTGGAAACCTATACTGGGCCGAAGGCGACGTGGAGTCGGCGTGGGATATATGGTCGATGGGCCACGAGGCTGTGCCCGCAGATGTTGAACTAGCACGCTGGACCGCCACTGCCGAGGATTCTCTAAAGGCGCTTGTCTCGTCGGGAGAACTATGAGCGTACTTGCGGGGGTCGAACGTTGCGTGCTGTTGCACGAAGGCGGCGAGGCCCGCATTTACAAGGTATATTCCGGCTCCAAGGCGTATGCGCTCAAGTGGTATGCCGAAGGTTCCCGTATAGATGCCCGTGTAATGGATTGCCTGAGTGGCGAAAAGTTTGCGGGGGTCTACCATGTGCTTGAAACAGGCGAGAAGGCGGGCCGGCCTTACCTAGTATACGATTATGTGGAAGGCGTTCCGCTTGCAGGTACGTTCTCGCTGCCCGTCCCGTTTGCTATCTCTGTGGTGAGGAGCCTGGTGCAGTCGCTTGCCGGGCTTGAAAAGCGCGGCATCCATCACGGAGACTTGAATCCATCGAACGTGCTACTTGACAGGGGTGGCGGTCCGACGCTCATCGATTGCGGGATTGTCGGGCCGGGCGCGCTCCCTTATGCGGCGCCGGAAAGGTTCCAGGGGAGGGCGGCCGACACGAAAAGCGACTTGTACAGCTTGGGCCTGTTGCTGTATCGCATGGTGGCGGGAGAAGACCTGCTCAACTGCGCCCGGTACGAGGACTACGCGCAGGCGGCCTCGCAGATAGAATCTATGGAACCGACCTCTCGCCTGTACGGCAAGCGGATCGATGTGCAGGCGCTGTCGGCGCTTGACCCCTTATGGGGAGCGACTTTGCGTGCAAATCCGGACGACCGCGCGGAAGATTTCGAGGAGTTGGACGAACTGCTCGAAATCGCATTTGACAAGATTTGCGGGGGGAGCGTCTCCTGGAATTCTTTACGGGCGGGCCTTCTTGCGACTCTTGCCCCAAAAATTGGAACGAATCGTGACGAATCGGCTCATATTTGCGAACTACCGCGTGAATTTGTTGTGAGGAAGCCCACAAGTAGGCGAAAGGCCTTCCTTTTTGCGGGTGTTTTTGGTACTATATTGATATTGTTGTTGCTTTTCCTGGCGCTTTGGCCTAGGAATCCTTCTATCGACGAGACTGGGGCGCTTCTGCTCCAGAATTCGAGGACGATGGAAGATTGGGGGGCGCCTTCCGATTCTTCTGTCGAAGGCGTTTCCGGAAAAGTACTCGAGTCGCTTCCTATGCCAGGGGAGAGCGGTGAGGATGTTGAATAACGAACGGAGTCATGTGTATGAAATCGGAATCGATGCTTGCGACAGAGAAGATGCTGGATGTGGTCAAGACGCTCCTTGACGAGGAACAGCCGGAGAGCCTCTTCACGAAGATTCTGGAGGTCGCCAAGGGCGTGCTCCACGCGGATGCCGGCGTCCTGGATATTGCTGGCGAGACTCCGCTCCATTTCTCGAATCCTGAACAGGTAAGCATTTCTATTTCTGCGGTAAGGCAGGCGAAGAACGAGAAGCGCGCCGTAGTCTGGAACCAACTCGATGACGATGGAGCGGACCTTTCCAAATCTATCGTGCAGAACCAGCTTACGAGTATCATGGTTTCGCCGTTCCGCACTCCCGATAGCGAGTCGGGCTACCTCTATTTGCAGCGCGCCGCCCGCGAGGAGCCGTTTACCGAAGAGGACAGCCAACTGTTCGATGATTTCGTTGCGGTTTGCGAAAAGTTCGCGTTTGCCGCCTACGACCGCCTGCGCGACAAGGAATCGCTCGATATGCTCAAGAACGTGGTGCGCAAGGACGATATCGTTTATTCGAGCAAGGTCATGGCGGATCTCGTCGCCTTGGCCGAAAAACTGTCTACGCTCCCGCTCCCGGTAATCATTCGTGGCGAGACCGGTACGGGCAAGGAAGTGTTTGCGAGGTTCATCCACAAGCACAGCCCGCGCGCTGACCGTCCGTTTATCGCGGTCAACTGCGGCGCCATTCCGGAACACTTGATTGAATCCTTGCTGTTCGGACATGCGCGTGGTTCGTTTACGGGCGCTGTCGATACCCGCAAGGGCTTTTTCGAGGAGGCCGATGGCGGAACAATCTTCCTGGACGAAATCGGCGAACTCCCGATGAACATGCAGGTTAAGCTTTTGCGCGTACTGCAAGAAAAGCACATCACGCGTGTGGGCGATAACCGCGAGATTCCAGTGAATGTGCGTGTCATATCGGCGACACATGTGGATCTCGAGGCCGCAGTCCGCGAGAAGCGCTTCCGCGAAGACCTCTATTTCCGCATACAGGTGATGCCGTTGGTTATCCCGCCTCTGCGCGAACGCGGGCAGGATGTCGTTTTACTGGCCGAAGAATTCGTGAAGCGCTATGGTGCGGAGTACGGCCGAGGTCGCTTCAAGATGAGCCGCAATACCGAAAAGGCGTTGCTGGGCTACCACTGGCCGGGTAATGTACGCGAACTTGAGAACCGCATCCAGAAGGGCCTGGTTCAGGCGGTGCACGGTGTTATCCAGCCCAAGGACATCGGGCTTGACGAGGTGCAAAAGGAGGCGAAGGAGTCTCCCCGCACGCTCAAGGAAGCCCGCGAGGCTGTGGAGCGCGATGTTATCGGGCGTGCCCTGCGCGATAGCAATGCGAACCTGACGCTTGCCGCCACGATTCTCGGGATTGACCGCAAGGTCCTTCGCGAGGTCATGGAACGTTTGGGCATGAAGAAAGAGGATTTCAAGAGTTGATTGTCGGCCTGGTCACAAAAAAACGGAACGAAAAGTCCTGTGAGGGCGAAAAGTCTCGTTTTTTTACTTTGTCTTTTTGCACGAATAATCTATATTATGGCTAGAAAGGCTCAAAAAGCCTAAAAAGATAGCCGGAAGGAAAATTGGCACAGTTTTTGCAGTAGAAACAGTATGAAGTACGCAACTTTCATATCGATGGTATCCCTGGTGGCGACGATGTCGTTCGCCCAAGGTACTGCGATGCCTGCGTCCAGCGTTCCGACCCCTGCCGAAAACATGGAAGTCTCTAACGGGGCTCCTGATTTGGGTGCTAAGGAAAGTGCAGAATGGCAAAAGATGCGTGCTGAACGTAAACAAGCCCGCGAACAGATCCTCTCCCGCTTGAGAGAGAGCACCAACGCGGAAAAACAGCACATTCGCCAGGACGTTTCAAAAAAACGGAACGAAAATTCTCGCTTTGAGGGGAAACCGCAAAGACAGCAGCCTCGCGAACGTCAATCTTTTCATGAGAGACCCGATTCTCCTAATATGAATCCTGCGCAAGGCTATCAGCCCTATATACCACCCTGTCCGTGGTGCATATGGCCTCCGATGCCTAGGCAATGATCAGGTCGCATTCTGTCGCCCTTTTGTTGATGCTTGGTTCTGTGCTTTACGCTCAGAGCCAAGTTGATTTGTATACGCAGGCCATGAAGGCCGAAGAGGCGGGCAACGTTACCGAATCTGTTTCGCTTTTTGAGCAGGCGCTTGCCGCCGGTGGTGAATATTCCGACGAAATCCGTGAAATTCTTGCGCAGTATTACGAAGCGCTCGGGCTTGCTGAAGACGGCTCGGGCTCATTCTCTTTCCGGTTGCAGAGCGATGTTGGTTATTACGGCCTGCGTTATACCGAATTTGGGGCGAAGAAGGATTCCGCCGGGAATAGCGATGGCGACATCACCGAAAACGGGGGCGACATCTTTGCTTCCTTGAACTTGTACCTGGATTACACCAGGGGGAACTGGAGCCACTCGCTTGGTATAACCTTTGTCTCGGACTGGTTCTATGACAACAAGGACATGCCTGCACTGGACACGAACGACTGGAACATTGCTCCGGGGTTAGAGTACTCCCTCGTGGGGCGCAACATTTTGCTCGATGTGGGTGTCGACTTCAATATCTCGAGTGACAAGGTGTTCAGGCCTGCCGGATATGCGTGGATCGAGTACGATATCTACAAGTACGAAACGCTGCGCGTGGGTGTGGCCGCATTGGGCTACTATCGCAAGGATGGCCCTGCTACGGCATCCTTGATGGGTTCGCTGCACCGCACCGCAGAGACTGGTTTTAACTTTTCTGTATACGTGGGTGCGAAGTACGAGGCCGACTACATGCTGAACATTCTCGACTATGTTGAGCAGGTTCAACAGGGCGGGTATCAGGGGGGTGGGAGCGTAATACCTGACGATAACCCTTGGGCCAGGTGTGTGGCGGATCATGGGGATTCTGTCTGCGCGAACCAGTACAACGGGGTTCTCCAGACGTATATAGAAGAATATTGGGCTGAGCAGGGAGACATCTGGAACAGCCAGAATCCTTGGACGAATCCGCAGGACACTACTGCTGTGCTGCCTACCTACTGGACCCGCTGGGTCGGTCCGTCGGTGCGTGCGAATGTATCGTACCTGTTCAAGACGAATATCGCCCTTGAGGTTTCTCTCAACATGTTCTATGCATTGGTTGTGGACGGAGCTTCCAGTGAATACGAAAAAATGCAGAAGTTCTCGGGCTCATGGGGCTTCAAGTTCTCGTGGAAGCCGTGGTGGTTTAGCCTTTATGCGGGTATCGAACAGACGTTCCTGGATTATAACTTGCCTGAGGAACTTTCAAATTACTTTACCGAGCGCAACCTGCTGACTTCGATCAAGGCTGGCGTGAAGGTCGAATTCTAACGAAAAGGCTTGCCTGACGCTGTAAAAACAAGAGAGGCCGGCATAAACCGGCCTCTTTGCGTGGAGATAGTGGGAGTCGAACCCATGACCTACAGATTGCGAACCTGTCGCTCTACCAACTGAGCTATATCCCCAGGTGCGCCAAATATATTTTTTATAGGCGGATTCGTCAAGCGGGAACCCGTAAAAATCCGTAAAAAGTGGAAAAACGCCATAAATTTTTCTATTTTAGCCAAAGATGAAAAAGATTCCTGCACTTATTGTTGTTTGCCTGTTGCTCCTTGCTTCGCTTGTCTTTGCGTACCCTGCGCCTGCAGCCCGAAACGGGTTTAGCAACATGAACGTGACTACCGAGTATTCCGAACTCCTGAAGGAGAAGAATGCCCGTAACGATTCGCTGTTGCCTGCCCTCGATGGCGATAAGGCCTTTGCCGAGGTGCTGCGCCTGAACCCGAACTTCTGGAGCCTCGGGAGCGCTATGGAAAAGGAAGGTTCGCTTGTCACCAAGCTTAATGCGCAAATCGTGTTTATCGACGGTATCCGCGAGGATCCTTTCTGCGAACTCTTGAAGGGCTCCAAGAGCGATGCCTCCACATGGAATGTGCGCATCGGTGTGGACTTTGTTTCGGGCGGATCCAATACGGTGCATATCCACGTGCAGCAGTGCTTGGACTACGTGCGCGACCAGTTGGGCTATGCCATCAAGCAGGGCGACAAGATTATTGTCGTCCCGCCGAAGAAGGTCCTGGACAAGCTCCGTGAAAGCGAGATCCCCGATGCCATCGACCTCGATATGCAGCAGACGCTCCTGAAGGCGCATGAGGAAGTGGAACTCGACGGCAAGTGCCCGAAGAACATCGAGGCCTACATCATCCTGATGAACGTGTACAATCAGGTCAAAGACAAGAAGATGGATTACGTTGTCATCAACGACCAACTGAACAAGCAGCGTAACGGCGGAAGCCGCGTGCAGAGCTGTGCCTTCAGTCGCGAGTGGAATAAGCGTTACCAGGAAAGTGCGAGTTTCGAGTGCGATATCGACCATGACCGCTGCCTGTACCGCCAGGAAAACGACGGTAATTCCGAATGGAGCATCAACTACGAGCAGGACCGCTTCGAGTACATCAACAAGAAGTTCCTGTTCTTCAACTTGAACCCGAAGAGCATCCACAAGGGCGGTTCCATGTTGGATTTGCGCCTAATCCGCCTTTCAACCAAACTCTACCTGGAAGCCTACATCAACCTGAAGGGCGAACCCGTGACACTCGGCCTGATTATCGTGCCTGGGGACAAGACCATCGAGGATTATGATGACGGGGAAGAAGACGATGGTACCATGGTTGAGGATTGATGGTAATTTTTTGTGAAAAAAGGGCTCCCAACGGCCTACAGACGATTTTTTATAGTATATTTAGTACGTACAAGATTTATTAGGAGAATTTTATGAATTCCTTGATCAAGTTTTCTATTGCGGCCGCGATTGCTGCGGCTCCTTCCCTTGCCGACGAGAACTTTGGCGGTATTGGCGTTACGATTTACCAGGTTCCCGCTGGTGTGTATGTTGCCGAGGTTATTCCCGGTGGTCCTGCTTCTGAAACCAAGCTCAAGACCGGCGATGTGATTGTTGCGGTGGATGGCGTTTCCCTGAAGGGCAAGACCATCGATTTCTCGAAGGAACAGATCCGTGGCCAGATCGACAAGCCGGTCGAACTCACGTACGTGAGCGAAGGCGATACGCTTTCGGCTGTCGTGCGCCGTGCATCGATGCTCGTGAAGGATTTCAATGCCGAAGACGTTTCGGCCTGGTATGGTGACAAGCAGGAATTCAATGCTGCTGAACTCGAGACGTTTGCAAGCGGTAGCGAGACCGACAAGCAGTTGCTTGCTGTGCTCAGCCGTGGTACCGTGGTGGCAAGTGATGCCGAGAAGGTTTCTGCGAGGAACTTGAACGGCGTGTTCGTGAAGAAGGCCGAGGTGGTCGCTCCGAAGGTCAATTCGAACAAGGGTGTCAAGTCCAATGGTGCCGTGCTGAAGGGCTTCAGCCGCAATTCGATTGCCTTTACGCTCAAGACCGCTGGCACGACTGTCGTGAAGGTCTCCGATCCGAACGGCGAAGTGGTCGCGACCGTGCGCGTGGATAACGCTCCGGCCGGATTCAATTCCGTGTCTTGGAATTCCGAGAATATCCCGAGCGGTCGCTACATGGTGAGCATCGAACAGTCCTTCGGCATCTCCGGCAAGTTCGCTGTCTTGAAGTAGAACAAACTAACAAATTTGAGAAATCCTGCGTCCTTGTGGAGGCAGGATTTTTTTGCTATTTCTCGCATAAAATGGGTATTTTGGGCCTTTTGCCTATCGTCTATTATTTATATTTGCTCCGACGTGATTTTGTCTAGAACCCATAGTCCGCTATGGGCCGTTTTGCTGTTTGCAATAGCGGCCTTTGCTCCTGTAGCCTTCGCACAGGATATGACGCGCTTTGAACTGGAAGAGCGCGAACAGCCTGTGGAGGACACGACCGAGGTGGACTGGATGAACGACACCACGGGGACGGACACTATCGAGTACCATGCGGTAGACCTTGTGTACGACGTGGAAAAGGAAACTTTCAACCTGAATGACGGCGCTCAACTCAAGTATCGTACCGCGACGCTTGATGCGGACACCATCTGGTTCGATCAGAGAAACAGTGTGCTTGTGGCTGCAGGTGAGCCTGTGCTCCGTGAGGCGAAAAATCCGTCGCTTTCGGGAATGCGCCTCAAGTACAACATGAACAGCCGTATCGGCGAAATCTATTATGCAACCACCTTCCAGGACAACCAGCAGTTGAACGGCATGGAGGTGCGTCGCTTGCCCGACCAGAGAATCCAGATTGCACGTGGTGACTTCAGTACCTGTAATGATTCTACGCACCAGCACTTCTTCTTCTACGGACGCCGCATGGTGGTGAAACCGAAGGAGACCATCACGGCACGGCCTGTGGTACTCAACATTGCCGATGTGCCTGTGGCGGTTCTCCCGATGATTGTCGCACCGCTCAAGAGCGGGCGCAAGTCGGGCCTCCTGACACCCAAGTTTGGTGGTGACCAGGTGCAGGGTTACTACCTGCGTAATCTCGGCTTCTATTATGCGCCTAACGATTACTGGGATGCGACTATCTATGGTGACATCATCGAAGGTGACGAGGCTCGGTTCGAACGCTCGACATTGACAGGCCAGGTGCGCTACAACAAGCGTTATGTGCTCGACGGAAACGTGTCGTACACGGCATACCTCGAAGAATTTGATTTTGGAAACAGCGGTTACGATATTCGCTTTACGCACAACCAGAACTTGACTCCCGATAGGAAGCATACGTTGAGCGGTACGGGTTCATTCGTGAGTAACCAGAACATCCGTAAGGATAACGCGCTTGATGCGGAGACAATCTTGGACCAGCAGGCAAACGCCTGGCTTACTTACTCGGGCAAGTTCGGTACGAACAAGAGCCTTACCGTGAAGGTGGGGCAGGACCATAACCTCGTGACAGGATTTATCCGCAGGCAGTTGCCCGATATACGCTTCAACATGAGCGGTCCGCTTTTTAATTTCGAGACTGATGACGATGAAGTTGCTGCTGCCGACGGTTCGTTCAGTTCGTACCTGAAGAAACTCAACTACAGTTTCTCGAACCAGTTCAATTACGAAACTGAAGAAGGGCGCGATACAATCCTCAATGTGGATACGCTTGCGAAGTATGTGGGTTATTCGGGAACATATTCCTTGGATTATTCGGGCTCGCTGTTTAATGTCATCAACATCACTCCGCGTGCGACCTGGAGCGGTTATTGGACTGGCCAATCGTGGGAGAACCCCGAGGATTCTAGTAAGTACTGGCGTCGATATACGAGTCTCGATCCTGAACACAATACTTATGGCGAGTTCGCGTATAACCACAATTACAGCCTCACTGCCGATACAAAGCTCTATGGAATCTGGGTCCCGGAAATCGGGCGCTTTACGGGCCTTCGCCATATCCTTTCACCGAGTGTGTCGTACACGTATGCGCCCGAGATAGATACCGTCAAGACGTTCGCCCCGCATCCGCATTTGTCGCAGTCCTGGTACCAGAAGGAACAGCAGACTATCGGTTTTTCGCTTGGTAACGACCTGGACTTGAAATACCTGAAGGTGGTGGGCCATAAGCCCGATACCTCCAAGGGCGATACGGCGAAGGCGGTAGAAGACCAGTATGGTAACCGGAGACTCCTTACCACACGTCATAGCGTTTCGTACAACTTTGCAGCAGATTCCCTGAACTTCTCGGACATCAATTCGAGTTTCGGCCTGCAAATCTTGCCGGATTACCTGTTCACGATTACCACGCGCCATAGCCTGTACCATAAGTATTCCATGGAACCCAACAAGGTCCGTTTCCCGGAACTCACTTACTGGGGCTACGACTTTAGCCGTAGTTTCCGCTGGAGCGGAACGTTTAATGCCGGCCTCCCGTCGCAGATGGGCAAGTACGAGATGCGCAAGTGGTCCCTTGGACTCAGCTACCGCTATTCCTTTTCCAGTACGCGAGTAGGGAAGGACCTGTTCCAGGACAACATAAGCCATTCGACATCCATTACGGCGTCGTTCCAGCCGACGGTAAACTGGGAAGTTTCGTACAGCACGCAGTACGATTACAACGAAGGAAAGTTTGTTACGCACAAATTCACATTTAATAGGGCTTTGCATTGCTGGCAACTTGACTTCACGTGGACACCGACCGGGCCTGCTGCTGGATGGTCGTTCGCACTTTACGTGAAGGACCTGCCCGATATCAAGCTCAATGCCGGAAGCACGGAGACGAAGTGACGAAGATTATTCTAGCAAGCGGTTCGCCGAGGCGCCGCGAAATTTTGACACAGATTGGGGTGGATTTCGAGGTGGTGGTCTCGAACGAGGAAGAATGCCCGAAAAGCGCAAATCCGCTCGATTTCCCGCGTGAAAACGCCGCCATGAAGGCTCTCGCGGTCTCGAAAAAGGTTCCTGGGGCCTATGTCCTGGGTTACGATACCCTTGTTTTTCTGGATGGAAAGCCCCTGGGCAAGCCCAAAACGCCTGAAGAGGCCCTAGAAATGTTACAAAAACTGAATGGAAAAACTCACAAAGTTATTACAGGAATCGCACTAGCTAAAGATGCGCAAGTCGTTGATACTCAACAAGAAGAAACACAGGTACTTTTTCGGGAGAACTCCTTACGCGAGCTAAAAGATTATGTAAATTCTAAGGACCCGATGGATAAGGCGGGCGCTTACGGAATCCAGACCCGGGGGGCGCGCCTCATCAAATCGATTACTGGATGCTATTACAACGTAGTGGGTTTGCCAGTGGCCCTTACGTTAGAGATGCTGGCAAAGCGGGAGGTTGAGGTATGAATACGAACCCTATCGAAGATAAACGCCCGGATGAACGCCTTGGTGCCTACCTGACACGCGTTCGCGAGGCTAAGGGTTTATCCGTTGAGGATCTCGCCACTGTGACGAAACTCACAGTAAAAAACATTACGCTTATCGAAAGCGGCGACTGGAAGGCGTTCCCGGTGGAAGCCTACCTGCGCGGCTACCTGAATTCCATTTGTGAAAAACTCGGCCTCGAGCCGAGAAGGATTGTCGATTACTATCTGGGCGAGGCCGGAACTAAGTTCACGAGCCTCCTGTCTCCTGTTCAGGAGAAGGCGGTTAAGGTCTCTCCGATGACGGACGAAGAACGCAAGCCCCGCAGTAAGGCCGTGCCGATTGTCATTGTCTTGCTCGGACTGGCATTCGTGGTCGGGTCTCATTTCCTCAAGGAAATGGGTGAGAGCGACCAGGCTGCTGCAACTGCCGAAAAGGCAAGTGTAGAAGCGAGTGCCGATGCTCAGCCGGCCGATGCTCCTCTGGCGGAGATGCCGGACGGTGCCGAAGTGGTTCCGCCGGATTCCGTGCAGACGGATTCGAGTGCCAAGGATTCTGCGGCCAAGTCCAACAATGTCGTGACTCAGGCCGTGGTCGATGAGGCTGTGAAAAAATCTGAACTTCCTGCTTCTGCAACAATCTTTATTTCGTCGACTTCCGAGACGGAAGAGGCTGTTGTTTCGACGAAGACTCATTTTGAATTGGTCGGCTCAGGATCGATGGCTTCGTGGATTGGACTCAAGCGCCATGAGGACGATGGCTCGTTTGTGAAGGAAGCGAACATCGCTGTAAAGGATTCGCGCATGATCTACGACACTGACGATACTTTGTATGTAGTCGTCGGCGAACCGCGCGCTATTTCCAAGATGCTCCTGAACGGCAAGGAAGTAAAGATTCCCGAAGTGAAGTTTGGCCGTGTGGCTAAGTTCCGCGTGTTCGCGGGCGAAATCGTGAAGATCAAGGGAGGCCGCTAATGCGCGTTTCTAAAATATCCAGAAAGACGGGCGAAACCGATATCCAGCTTTCGCTGAATCTTGATGAAGCTTCGCGCGGTGTCGTGAATTCCGGCAACGGATTCCTTGACCACATGCTCGATCTCTTCCAGGTACATGGTGGTTTCCGCCTGGACCTTACCTGCAAGGGCGATACGAATGTGGATATGCACCACAGCATGGAAGATATTGCAATCGTGTTAGGCCAAGCGCTCGTGGAATGCCTGGGCGACAAGAAAGGTATCGAACGTTACGGATTCTACTTCGTTCCGATGGACGAGGCGCTTTCCCGTGTATGCGTGGACTTCAGCAACCGTATCGGATTCGTGTGGAACGTGAATCTCCCGGCGGCAATGGCAGGCGGTATTGAAGCCTCCATGTTCGAACACTTCTTCAAGAGCCTTGCCGAGAATGCGCGCATGAACCTGCACGTGGAACTTTTCTACGGTAGCGATAACCACCACTGCCTCGAAAGCATCTTCAAGGCTTTCGCTCGTGCAGTCGCTATGGCGGTCGCTCCGAGCCGTAACGTGAAGGGAGTGCCCAGCAGCAAGGGTGTCCTTTAAGCGAAAGTATATTGCAAAAAATAAGGCGCGAACAGAACTGTTCGCGCTTTTTGTTTTATAGCAATCGTTAAAAAACTCTAGAAGGAGAACCCTGCAAAGATGTTGTTGCTGAGGAACGGGATGAACCCCAGGGCGACAACGGCAATGCTGAGTGCTACAATCACTCCGCGCTGGCGCCGCGTAAGACGGAGCGGACTTAAGTGGCCGTCGTAATCTTCGACCCACGCACTCTTGATGAGTTGTATGTAATAGAACAGGGCGAGTACGTTGTTCAGGACAGCGAATGCGACAAGCATGTAGTGGCCCGTGGATGCCCCGCTAAAGAACAGGTGGAACTTGCCGAAGAAACCGGCAAGTGGCGGAATGCCTGCAAGGCTGAACATCGAAATCGCAAGTGCGATGGCTAGGCTCGGGTTCTGCTTCGAAAGCCCGCGTAGCGATGCGAACGTTTCTTCGCGGTGGTGCCCGATAATCCCGAAGATGAAGAATGCGAGGTAGTTCGAGACCGCATAGACGAACAGGTAGTAGACGATGGCCGTCTTTGCCGTTGTCGCAGGCCCGAGGAGAGCCACCATGATGTAGCCCGCCTGAGCGATGGAACTGTATGCCATGAACCGGCGGAGCCTGCTCTGCTTTAAGGCGCCGAGGTTACCCACGAAAAGAGTGGTTCCTGCAAGGAGCGCTATGAACGGGGCGATCTGTTCCTGTATCGGGGCGAAGGGGCCGAATACGAGCACCACGAGGAATGCGATTGCGGTAGCCTTCGAGGTTACGGAAAGGACTGCCGTGACGGGTGTCGGAGCGCCTTCGTAAACGTCCGGAGCCCAGGTGTAGAACGGGAACAGGGTGAGCTTGAATCCGATTCCGCAGAAGAGGAACAGCACGGCAACCCACAGGAGGGGGCTGGTGCCCGCGGCGACGGCCTGCTGGATGTCGCCAAAGTGCAGCGAGCCTGCAAAACCGTAGAGGTAACTGAAGCCGAAAAGTTCGAAGGCGGTCGCGACGGACCCCATCAGGATGTACTTGGTTGCGGCCTCGCTTCCGAGCTGGTCCTTCTTGTTCCATGCGGTGAGCGCGTACATTGGGATGGTCGCGATTTCGAGCCCGAGGAAGAAGGTGAGCATGTCGCATGCCGACACGACCGTCACGCCGCCGAAGGTGGCGAACGCGATGGCGCCAATGAATTCCGCAATCTGGTGCATTTGCGGCTTGCCATCGGCTCCGTGCTCGAAGTAGTCCTTTGCAAACCAGATGCCCAGAATAGCGCTAATGAGGAACACTTCGCGCATGAGCACGCCGAAATCGTCGATGCGCCAGTTGCTGATGAAGAATCGGCCTTCTCCGCTTGCGAGCGGGATAAAGTTCAGCACGATGAAGATGGCCACAAAACCGAAGTTTGCAATACGCCAAGGGACTTTCGACTGCGCGGTGCAGAAGAGTCGGCTCCCGATGACGATGAACGGGAACAGCAACAGCAGCAGGTCGGGAATAATAAACGTTGAATTGTATAAGTCTAGCATGGGTTAACCTCCAATCCCGCTAACAACGGGCTGGGTGGCCGCAGAAATTTTTTCAAAAATAGGTGCGATACTCCAGTCGAGCATATCGGAAATCCAGCTTGGACAGATACCGATGAACAGGAGACATGCGACAAGCACCACGATGACAAGTTTTTCGCGGAAGCATCCGTCGGAGAGGCTCTCGTACTTTTGCGGGAGCGGTCCATGCAGCATACGGTTGGCCGTCTGTAGGATATAAACGGCGGTTGTCGTGATGGAAAGGATTGCAAGAGTGGTCACGATGCGGGTGAGCGTGGAATCTTGCTGGAACGCTCCGATGAAGATTGTACTTTCGGCGATGAATCCGCTGAAACCCGGAAGGCCGAGGCCTGCGAAACCGGCTAGGACGAACCCTACGCCGAGGAAGGGCATCTTGCGCATGATACCGCCCATCTGTGTGATGTCGCGGGTATGCGTGCGCTCGTAGATCATGCCGATGGTCGCGAAGAAGAGCCCGGTGAGGAACCCGTGCGAAATCATCTGCAGGCTCGCGCCGCGCAGGCCGATGGGCGTGAGGGCGGCAAGCCCGAGGAAGATAAGGCCCAGGTGGCTAATGGAACTGTAGGCGGTAATGTACTTGAGGTCCTTGTGCCTAAGCGCAATGAAGGGGCCGAGCACGACATTGAATATCAGCAGGGCCACTACGTAGGGGAGCCAGATTTTTGCCGCTTCGGGCATGAGGAACATGGCTACACGCAGGCACCCGTAGGCGCCCATCTTCATCATTACGCCAGCAGCAAGCATCGAGACTGCGGTTGGGGCGGAGGAATGGCCGTCAGGGCTCCAGAAGTGGAACGGGAATAGGGAACTCGATACGGCAAATCCCATGAACATGAGCGGGAAAGCCCACATCTGGAATTCCATCGGGAGTGTAATCTTAGAAAGCTCCGTAATGCTCCAGCTATTCACGCCGCCTTCGAAGTAGAGCCCGAAGAGGGTCGCGAGAATCATCGAGGAACCGAACGCGAGCGTCAAGGTGAGTTTCTTTCCGCCGTAGTCCCTGCGGCCGCTGCCGTAGCAGGCAATCATCAGGTACATGCAGAGGGCTTCCATTTCGTAGAATACGAAGAAGAGCACGAGGTCGAAACTCATGTACACGCCATACACGCTTGTTGCGAGAATCTGGATGAGCGCGAAGAATACCTTCTGGTTCCCCTTGATGTTGTAACTTACAAGAACGCCTGCCCAGACGATAAATGCGGTAAGTGCAAGCAACAGTATGTTGAGGCCGTCGGCACCGACGATATAGTGTGCACCAATCATCGAAAGCCACGGGATATCGGTAAAGAACCGGAGCAGTAGCGGGGCAGCGGCCTCGCTTGCGGAAACGCTTCCCATGGCATAGACGCGGAAGGTCAGGTAACAGACGATTGCGAGGACAACCGATGCCGATACGGTGTGGATTCCGCGGAGCAACTTCGCGTGCGATTCCGGAATCGGGATGCAGGCGAGTACCGTGAAGAGCGGGATGACCCAGATGAGATTGAAGAGTATCGTATCCATATTGCGCCTACAGGGGAAGCTGGCCGAAGAATCGCCAGAGGAGAACGCCCACAATCAGTGTGCCGAGATAGAAGGGAAGGTAACCTACCTGTGCCGTGCGCACAAGGTCGCCCAACTTGTGGATGAACCAGACGGAGAATGCGAGGAGCCCTTCGATAACATAGTCGTTGAATGCACGCGATATGCGGGCAATGCCACCGAATATGAACTGGCGTACGACGGTGTAGTAGATTTCGTCGAAGTAGAACTTGTGGTAGACGACCTTGTAGAGGCCGCAACGGTTTGTTTCGTCGAGTGCGCGCTCGATTTTTGCCTTAGGACGGGCATACAGGAACCATGCGATAAGCAACGCGACGATTGCGATGCCGACGGCGACATACGGAAGCCATTCCGCATGGCTGACTCTTAGCAGGGTAGGTACGTGCAACTTGTCTGGAGTGAAATATTTTTCGAAGACGACCATGCCGAGGATACCTGAGAGGAGCGCCGGAATGGCGAGTACGACGATCGGGAGTGTCATTGCGGGATCTTCGTGCACGTGGCCCGCCTTGACACCCTCGTGGCGCGGTTTCCCGTGGAAGGCGAGGAAGAACAGACGGAACATGTAGAACGTCGTGAGCCCGCTTGTGAGGAGCGCAAGGCCGAATACCACGTAGTGGTGCCCTTGGAATGCCGCGAGGATGATTTCGTCCTTCGAGAAGAACCCGGAGAACGGCGGAATGCCCGAAATCGCAAGTATTGAGATGAGCGAGCAGACATAGGTGACGGGCATCTTCTTGCGGAGACCGCCCATCGCGTCAAGGTCGTTTGTATGGACCTGGTGGATGAGGCTGCCCGCAATAAGGAACAGGCTGCACTTGAAGAATGCGTGCGTAAAGATATGGAATGTGCTTGCAGTCCAGCCCGTGGTGATGACTGCCTGGCCAATCTTGCAGGCGCCGAGCGCGAACATCATATAGCCGAGTTGCGAAAGCGTGGAGTAGGCGAGAATGCGCTTGATGTCTTTCTGTGTGCAGGCGATGACGGCAGCGAAAACCATCGTGAAGGCGCCCACCCACATAATGATGGTGAGGGTGTTGCCACAGGCGGCAAAGAACGGGAACAGTCGCGCCACAAGGTAGACGCCCGCAACCACCATGGTCGCGCTATGGATGATGGAACTGACCGGGGTCGGGCCTTCCATCGCGTTCGGGAGCCAGATATGCATCGGGAACATGGCCGACTTGCCCCAACCGCCGGTAAAGATAAGAATGGAACCGAGTACGAGCGCATTTGCCCGAGTCATCTCGGTAAGCCCGAGATTGATGGTTTCCGTACGGAACGAGAATAGCGAAATGCCGTTAATCTGGGAAAAATCGAACGAGCCCACGACATAGCTCACGAGCACGATGCCTAGCAGGAAGAAACTGTCGGCGAAGCGTGTGAGGATGAACGCCTGCTTGGAGGCGCTCACGGCGGAGGGCTTGTGGTACCAGAAACCAATGAGCAGGTAGCTGGACACACCCACGAGTTCCCAGAAGATAAACATCTGGAACAGGTTTGTCGCGACGACGAGCCCGAGCATGGAAAAACTGAACAGCGAGAGCAAGGCAAAGAAACGCCCCTCGGCGCGGTCCTCGCGCATGTAGCCGATGCTGTAGATGTTCACCATGAGGCTGATGAACGTGACGACGACGAGCATCATCACCGAAAGCGGGTCGACGAGCATGCCGATTCTTGCGACCAGGTCATCGACGAAAGGAATGAAGGTGTACTCGAAGAGTATCGCCTTCTGCGGGGCGAATGTTGAGCAGAAGTAGTGGACCGCGACGAGAATGGCGGAAAGCGCCGATACACCGTTGAGGGTGACGGCGATGGCTGCGGCTGCATTTGCATTCTTGTTGCCGACGAACAGCCCGTTGATGACGAATGTCAGGAGCGGACAGAGGAAAATTAGGTAACCGAGAGTGACGTCGTTAATCATGGAGGTCCCTCAACTGGTCTACGTCAAGGCTCTTATGGCGACGGTACATGGTGACGATAATGGCAAGGGCGATTGCCATTTCGCATGCCGTGACGGCGATGACGAAAATACTGAAGAGCGCACCCGCCGTGGCATCGTGCGCGGTGAAATAGGCAAAACTGATAAAGTTGATGTTCGCCGCGTTCAGCATGAGCTCGATAGAGATGAGCATGCCGATGAGGTGACGCCTGCGCATAAGACCCCAGACGCCGATACCGAACAACAGGAAGGCGAGAATCAGGCAGTTCATTAAATTCATTGCTGTACCGCCTTTTCTTTTTCGACTTCGTCCTTTGTCTTGCGGGCAACGGTAATGGCGCAGATGAGCGTCATCAAGAGGAGCACGCTGACGACCTCAAATGGAATGATGAAGCCGTCTGGCCCATAGCCGAGCAGGCGCATGGCTATGGGCTCGAGCCCTGAATAGTTTTCCGGTGCGCTGACGGTTCCGCTCGCAAGTTCTGGAGTCGGCAAGATGCACTTAATCATGATGAACACGAAGGCGACCGATAGCGCGAAGGCTGCAAATACTCGCGGAATCTTTGTCGTGAAGGCGTCTTCGCCGAGGTGACTTGTCAAGAGGATGGTGAACACCACGAAGATGACGACGCCACCCACGTAGACCATTACCTGGGCAAGCGCGATGAATTCAGCATGCAGGAGCAGGTAGAGGATGGCGGTTGCCACAAAGCTGAAAATCAGGAACACGGCGCTTTGCAGGATGTTCTTCACCGCGACAGTACAGACGGCGGTAAACAGCATGATGGCGGCAACTACGTAGAATGCGATGTCCATGCCTCCCATGGGGAAGGCGAGAGGAATGTCTGGCAATTGCAGGTTCGGTAAGGCTAGATTCGGAAACATTATCCTTGTCCCTCCTTCTTGTTCAAGATCATTTCGAGCGAATTCGGATCGGTTGTCGCTACCTCGAAATCCTGGTTCATGCGGATGGCTCCGAAGGGGCAGGCCTCTACGCAGAGACCGCATTGCGTGCAACTAGCGAAGTGATAGACGTAGCGGCCCAACACCTTCTTGCCGGCAATGTTCTTTGTCGAAAGAACGTTGATGCTTGCATTCGGACAGGCGCGTTCGCACATGCCGCAGGCGGTGCAGCGGTTGTTGCCCTCTTCGTCCTCTATCATTTCGAGGCGGCCGCGGAAGCGTTCATGCATCTTTAGGGTCTTGCGATTTTCCGGATACTGCTCCGTAACAATGCGCCTCGGGTCAAAGAAGTACTTGAGCGAAACGGAAAGCCCGCACATGAGACTCCACGGCCCCGTGATGCAGCGCTTGAAGTAGCGCTTGAAATACTGGATTAAGGTGATATTCTCTTGCATAGCAAACTCCCGCCTAACCACAGACCACAATGTATGCCGCACCGGCGACAAGCAGCACGAGGTTCACGGGCAACAAAAATTTCCATTCAAAGTCCATGAGTTGGTCCACGCGCGGGCGTACGAACGTCCAGCGGACCATCATGTAGCACCAGATCATGAAGAATACTTTCGCGAAGAACCACACGACTCCAGGAACCATGTTGAGATAGTTGTCAACAAAAGCAACTCCGATGCAGGGCGGAAGGAACCCCCCGAGGAAGCACGTGGTGGCAAGAGCCGAGTTCGTCACGAGTGCGATGTATTCGGCGAGGTAGAACATGGCGAACGGTGTGCCGTTGTATTCCGTATGGTAGCCGCCCGTAAGTTCTTGCTCCGCTTCGGCGATGTCGAAGGGTGCGCGGTTCATTTCGGCGGTACTCGAGATGAAGAAAAGGATGAAAGCGATAATCCCGAGTACGGGAATCTTGAAGATCCACCAGTCGGCGATTGTACCATCTTGCCCGAGCGTGATACCCATGAGGTTCGTGGAACCCGAAATCATCACGACGAACAGGAGGATCATCGCAAACGAAATTTCGTAGCTGATCATTTGGGCGCCGCTACGGAGCGCGCCGAGCAGGGAATACTTATTGTTGCTGCTCCAGCCGCCAAGCAAGATGCCCAGCACACCGAAGCCGTTCACCGCGATGATAAGCGGAATGCCCATCGAGACGTCGGCGACGACGAGATTCCTGCCGAAGGGGATGAGCGCGCATACGATGAAGGGGGCGATAAGCACGATAAGCGGCGCAAGGTAGAACATGAGCTTGTCTGCGCCGCTTGGGGCATAGACTTCCTTGAAGAGCATCTTGAGCACGTCGGCGATGGTCTGGATTGTACCGTGCCAGCCGAGGCGCATGGGGCCAAGCCTGCATTGCACGTGTGCACATACCTTGCGTTCCATGTAGATGAGTATCGGGGCCGACCCGATGTTCACTGCACATACCGCGACGACGCAAATGAGCGCGTTTACCAGGAATGCGACAATGCTGTTGAGCGTATCGCTCTGGAGACTTGCTGGCAAGAATTCCGCTACTCGCGGGACCATTTCACGAACAAAGTCGCCTATGGGGTTTGTAACTGAGGGAACAAACATAAACTACCTGTCAATTTCGGGAATGACGGGGTCGAGGGTTGCCATGATGGTTACGAGGTCAGATATCTTGTGACCCTGTGCCATCTTGTTGAGTGCTGCAATATGCGGGAAACTAGGCCCACGCGTGTGGATGCGGTAGGGCTTCTCGCCGGTAGTGGCTGCGACCACGTATGTGGCGTACAGGCCCTTCGCCGTCTCGATTTCGCTGTAGTAGCGGCCCTCGGGAAGTCGCACCGGCTTTTCCTTGCTGCGCCAGGGACCTTCTTTGGGGAACTTGTCTACACACTGCCGCAGGATCTTCATGGACTCGTGGATTTCGGCGATGCGGATCTTGTAGCGGTCGTAGCAGTCACCGTTATGGAATACGGGAACTTCGAAGTCGAACTGGTCGTAGATGCTGTAGGGGTTCATGCGGCGAACGTCGAAGTTCACTCCGCTGGCGCGCAGCACCGGGCCTGAGCATCCATAGGCGATAGCGTCTTCCTTGGTAAGCACGCCGATGCCGATGCTTCTTTCGAGCACGATGATGTTCTTGGAGAGGAAACGCTCGTAGTCGCGCATCGCGTCTTCGAGGTGGTCGAGGAACGCCTTGACGCGCGGGACGAACGTGTCCGGTACGTCGGCCCGGCTTCCGCCCGGCCTGAAATAATTGGTGGTGAGGCGCGATCCGGTGACCTCTTCGAGGATGTCATGGATCATCTCGCGTTCCTTGAACCCGAACAGGAGGCAGGTTTGCCCGCCCAGGTCACCGCCGAAGCAGCCGTAGAACACCAGGTGAGATGCGATGCGGCCGAGTTCCTGGAGCATCACGCGGATGTATTCGCCCCTTTCGGGCACGCCGACGTTCATGCCTTTTTCTAGCGCAATCACAACCCCCAGGTTGTTCTGAATGGCCGTAAGGTAGTCCTGGCGGTCACTAAGTGCAATGTATTGCAGGTAACTCATCGATTCCGCCTGCTTTTCCATGCCACGGTGGATGTATCCAAAGTGCGGGACGACTTCCACAATCGTTTCGCCATCCATGCGCAGCGCAAGGCGCAGCGCACCGTGCGTACTCGGGTGCTGGGGACCCATGTTGATGAAGAATTCTTCGGTATTGGTTTCGCGCTGGATGCGGAATCCTGGAGGCAACTGTGCGGTCATACGGGCCTCCTGATCATTTCCGGGTGCGTGAAGTCCTTGCGCAGCGGGTAGCCTACGAAATCTTTGTCGAGGAATATGCGACGCTGGTCGGGGTGACCTTCGAAGTTGATGCCGAACATGTCGTAGACTTCGCGTTCCTTGACTTCGGCGCCCGGGTAGAGATGGCTGATGCTCTTGACGCTTGCGAGGAGCGATGTTGGCCGTTTTTCTTCGGGAATGCTGAAGTCCTTCTTCGTCTGCACGCAGAGGAAGAGTTTGTGTCCGTGTTCGAGACTGCGCAACATTGTCACCATGTCGAAATGGTCGTCGTAGTCAATGGCAGTCACGTCGATGAGGTAGTCCATGCTGAATTCGGGGGAACTCTTCACGAATTCCACAATTGGCAGGTAGTCTTCGGGTTCTACCATCACTTCGAGCGGACGGTCGGCGGGGATTGCCGCCACGACGTCTTCAATCGGGTCTTCGCTGTGGGTGTGCACCGTGACCTTAGGAAATTTTTCGCGCAGCTTCGCGAACAGTTCGGACTGTGTAAGGCCGAACCTCTTGAACGGTACGCGAGGTACTTCCGGAAAATCTTCCTTCTTCACGCGGATGGGCTTGAAGGCGCTCTTGTAGTCCGGGTGCTCTTCCTTGAACTTCGCGCGGGCTTCCGCCATCTGTTCGTCCTTCATTTCTTCGAGGGCGGCCCAGGTCTTTGCGGCTTCGCGGTAGCGGTCCATAGTGGAAACGTCCTTCGGCCTGCCTTCGTGCCACGGGTGGCGGCAGGTTTCCTTCAGGATCTTTTCGCGTAATGTCAGGAGCCCGTGGAACAGAGCCTCGGGGCGTGGCGGGCATCCGGGAACGAACACGTCGACGGGAATCAGGTTCTGTGCGCCTCGGACGACGGAATAGTTGTCGTAGATGAACGGGCCGCCGCTAATGGTGCAGGCGCCCATGGCGATCACGTATTTTGGCCCGGGAATCTGCTCCCAGAGCATCTGGATGGCAGGAGCCATGCGGCGGGTTATTGTTCCGGCCAAAATAAAAAGGTCCGCTTGTCGCGGGGACGAGCGGAACACTTCACTGCCGAAACGGGCAATATCGTAGCGGGCCATAGAACTGCTCATCATTTCGATGGCGCAGCAACTGGTGCCGTACGTAAGGGGCCAAATTGAATTTGCTCGTGCCCAGTTCACCACGTAGTCGATGGCGTTCACGACGTACTTTCCGCCGGGAATCGGGTCGAGAATCTTGGGGGCTAAATTGACTATTCCCATTTGAGGATTCCTTTTTTCCAGGCGTAGGCAAGGCCGGAAACGAGGATGGCTATGAAAATTGCGAGGTCGATAAGGACAATGACGGGCGAAAGTGCCGTGTGGCCAGCCATGATTTCCTTGAAGTTCATCATGACGGGGAAGAGGAACAGCGCTTCGATGTCGAATACGAGAAACAGGAGCGCGAACAGGTAGTAGCCCACCTTGAACTGGATGCGGGCGTTACCGATGGTCTCCATGCCGCATTCATAGGGCGCCATCTTGTTCTTGGTGTTCCTAGTCCTGTAGCCGAGCAGAAGCCCGGTGACGGTCGCCGCAGCGGCGATGAACGCGCCCAGGAAAAGGAATATTGATAGGATGATATATTCAGACATAGTAGCTCTTATTAGTCTTTGGTCATTCGTCAATAGTCTTTAATCAATAGTCATTTCATATTATTAGTAGAAGTTCTGGAGCTCCTGTACGGTGCCGAACAGCGTGTTGCCTATCTGGAATCGGTCAATGATATGCTTGAAAAGGTCCTTGAATTCCTCGATGGTCGCGTTGTTCATTGCGGTAAGTTTTTCCTGAATGGAGCTCACGAACCCAGAGTTCATGGGCTTGGCCTTCATGTCCTGCATGGAGCCGCTCCACTGTTGCAGGATGGTGTCCGTTTCCATACGCGCGATGATGTAGCGGGTCGTGGAAAGCAGTTCCTGTAAGAAATGTACGAGGAAAATTTCCTCTTGCAGGATACCCCAGCGTTTGTCCTTGGAATAGAGCGTGGCGATATCGGCCTTACCGTAGAATACGGCCGCCTGTGCATATTCGAGGCATGTCTTGAGAACTCGGTCAAGACGGTTTATCTCTTGGGCGAGGTTCTTGAACCATTCGAGGTTCATTGCCGACCCGTCGATTTCGCCCTTGGCGTCGAGCGGCATCACTGCACGGAAGGCATAGTACACTTCCTCGTAGTAGCGGTTGCGCATACGGCAGTTGAAGGCGCGGTTCTTGAGTGTGTAGTCGCTGTGGTGTAGGGGTGTTATCATGCTTTAGAAACCTCCCTTACGCCGGAAATCTGCTTGATCTTCGTGATGATGGAATCGACCTGCTCCGTGCGGAAAGCCTTGAATTCCATGCGGATACGGCCCGTAGACTGTGCGCTAGCGACACTCATGCGGTCAAGCGACACGTCGGACCCCTTCAGCTGTTCCAAGACATCGAGGGTGATGTTCTTACGGTTGTCCGTATCGATAGTGAGGTGCGTCATGAAGGGCTTCGAGACATCGGCGCTCCATGCGACTGCAATTTGCTGCTCCGCTGGGAAGTTTTTGAGGTTCGTGCACGCGCGGTTGTGCACCTCGATTCCAATCTTTGGCCTGAGGATGCCGACAATCGCGTCTCCGGGGAGCGGTGCACAGCAATCCGCGAAATGGATCACGAGGCTTGTTTCCTGGCCAATCTGCAGGGGCATTTCCTCAGGGACGGCCTTCTTGTCGCTTCCGAATGTCGGGAAGAACCGGAGCGCCATTTCCTTGGGGAGAGAACTCCCGCCCGTAATGAACCTGTGGATGTCCTGCAGGGGCAGTTCACCCTGGCCGACGCGCTCGTAGAAGTCGTCCATCGAGAGCGTTCCGAAGTACTTGCGGATTTCGTCCTCGCTGGGGCGCTTGTCCTTCTCGACTTTTGCAAGCCTGAGCTCGCGCGTCCAGATTTCCTTTCCGAGGCTACGGGACTGCTGTATGATGCTGGTCTTCATCCAGCGGCGCAGTTCCTGCTTGGCCTTGACCGTCTTGACGATATCTAGCCATTCGGGGCTCGGTTCCTGGCTCGGGCTCTTGAGTACCTGGATGGTCGCTCCGTGGGTCACGACCTTGTCGAGGCTCACAACCTCTTCGTTGATGCGGGCACCGATGCAGTGCAGGCCCAGTTCCGTATGGATGGCGAACGCGAAGTCGAGCACAGTGGAGCCTTCCGGCAGTTCGATGGAGGCTCCCTTCGGGGTAAACACGGTCATGCCTTCCGGCTTCAGGTCCACCTTCAAAAAGTCGAGGTATTCCTTGGAGTCCGAGATTTCGGACTGCAGCTTGACCATGTGGTCGAGCCAGGCGAGTTCTTCGCCCTCGTGCTGGGTTTCCATCTTGTAGGCCCAGTGCGCGGCGAATCCCTTCTCGGCGGTCAGGTCCATGTCCTTAGTGCGGATCTGGACTTCGACCATCTTGTTCTCCGGCCCGATGACCGTGGTGTGGATGCTCTGGTACAGGTTTGGCTTCGGGGTCGCGATGTAGTCCTTGAAACGGCTTTGCATCGGGGTCCACAGGTTGTGGACGTAGCCCAGCGCCAGGTAGCATTCGGGAATCGTCTCCACGATGATGCGGATGGCGAAAATGTCGAAAATGTCCTCGAACTGGCAATCACGACTGATCATCTTGTTGTAGATGCTGTAGATGTTCTTGGTGCGGCCCTGGATGGTGCAGTCGAAGTCTTCGAGGGCCATCTTGATTTGCAGCGGGCCTATGACGGACTGGACGTACTTCTCGCGCTTTTCCTTGTTTTCGATAAGCGCGTCGACTATCTTCTGGTATTCGTCCGGATTGACATACTTGAAACTCAGGTCCTCGAGTTCGGTCTTGAGCTTGTACAAGCCGAACCTGTGGGTGAGGGGCACGTAAATGTCGAGCGTTTCCTGCGCGATGGAACGGCGCTTTTCGGGCTTCATGTAGCGCATGGTCCGCATGTTGTGGATGCGGTCGGCGATCTTGATCATGATGACCCGCGGGTCCTTTGCCATCGCAGTGATGAGCTTGCGGTAGGTTTCCGCCTTCTGCGCAGTCTTGTTGTGCTCTTGTGCAGCGGTAATTTTCGTGACGGCGTCCACCATGAACGCGGTCTCTTCACCGAATTCCTCCGCAATTTCTACGAGCGTGTGCTGCGTATCCTCGACTACGTCGTGGAGCAGGCCTGCGAGCACGGTTGGCTGGTCTTGTTTGAGTTCGGCGAGAATCTTTGCGACTTCGAAGGGATGCTCGGTATAGGGCATGCCGCTCTTGCGGTATTGCCCGTCGTGGGCGTCTGCGATGAAGGCAACAGCGTTCCTAAGGACCCGACGGTCGAGGTTCGGGTTCTTCTTGATGAGCACGTCGACTATGTGCTCCTGATTCGGTGTCAGGTCCACTGTTTTCATCTACCATAATTATATCTAAAATTGATGCTTTTGGAAGGGTAAAAAGGGTTAAATAAGCGAAAAATATGGGTTTTTCGGACCATAAACTTTTTTTGCAATCGCCTGAAAGCACTTGTTTTGGGCCTGTACGAGTACTTGTTGTAAGTACGAACAACGCTTTATAAAAAGAAACGAAAATTTTGAATGTGGAGGAAATTATTTTATGTTCACTAATCGGGTCGAATTCACGACTCGAAAAGTGGGTTGGTTATGAATAAAAGGAAATTCCTATTTCCGGTGGCTTTGGTTGCCATCGGCTTGTGGGCTTGCGGAGAGGAGACGAACGTAGGCCCTGAAACTTGCACAACACCAGATTGCATTGCGGCGCAGGAACCTGAACCTGCGAGTTCTGCAACTGTTCCTCCGGTAGGGGATACCCTATCCTCATCGTCGGTGATGGGGCAGGAACCGCACTATCTGGGCGACCAGGATTCCCTGAAGGATACGACGCAGGCGATGTCATCGAGCGCCGTATTGCCGCAAGAATCGTCGAGTTCGACTATAGTGCTGAGCTCGAGCACGTTGCCTCCTGTTACCTCGAGCAGCTCGTATCACCACCATCGCAGTTCAAGCAGTTCCGTCGTAAAGCCGGTTGAATCTAGCTCGAGTGCCGTGGTTGTGCCGCCGACACCAGGCAATGACTTCGTAGAAGACCATCGTAGCGAATGCCAGATTGGCGACATCCCGACGAGCGTGAACAACGCCAAACTCCCGGACCCGTTCAAGGGCCTCGACGGCAAGCGTATTTCCACGAAGGACGAATGGAAGTGCCGTCGCGAAGAAATCGGCGCCATGTACGAAAAGATTATGTTCGGCCAAAAGCCGCGTAACCCCGAGAAGGTCGAAGGCTCCTTCTCTGGTGGCAAACTCAAGGTGTCTGTGACCGACAAGGGCAAATCCATTTCCTTCTCTGTCAGCATTTCTGGAGGCGGAACCAAGGATAAACCGAAACCCGGCATCATCGGCTTTGCGAGCTTTGGCGGTTGCGGAAGTCTGGGCGCCTCTACAAACGGCCTTGGCGTCGCCATGATTTCGTTCAATCCTGATGACGTGGCTCCTGAAAACGGCGGCGGCTCCTTCTTCCAGCTCTATGGCGGCTCCGATGCAGGTACTGCTATTGCTTGGGCGTGGGGTATTAGCCGTGTAATCGACGCCCTTGAAAAGACACCTGAGGCGGGCATTGATGTGCACCATCTGGGCGTCACCGGGTGTTCCCGCCATGGCAAGGGTTCCCTGATTGCTGGTGCGTTTGACGAACGTATTGCGCTTGTGATTCCGCAGGAATCTGGTTCCGGTGGTGCGTCTCTCTGGCGTTCTATCGCCCAGGTGAACAGGCAGAAGGGCACTCAGTTCGTGCAGGGCCTTGCCAGTGCTGGCACTGAAGGCCGTTGGATGAAGAGCAGTTTCAAGAATTACGATGGCAAGGAAACCACCCTCCCGTTTGACCAGCATATGCTGACGGCCATGGTGGCTCCGCGTGCGCTTCTCCTGCTTGACAACCAGTCCTTCGACTGGCTGGGCGAGGTACCGTCGAACTATTGCGGCAATGCTTCTCTTGAAGTGTTCAAGGCCCTCGGCATCGAAGACAATTACACCTATGCGCAGAAGGGTGGCCATGACCACTGCAGTTTGCCGCAAGACCATTACGATGAGGTAAAGGCTTATGTCAACGCCTTCTTGAACGAGAGCGGAACGACAAAGGGCAAGGTCGAATCCTTCAGCAGCGTCGCCAAGTGGAACAAGTCCGAGTGGATTGACTGGGATACGCCGAATTTAAAATAACTTCTCTCCCGATATAACTCCTGATAAATCGGGCGGGGCTGGGTAAAACCGGCCCCGTTTTTTTGTGATTGTGCGCGAAACTGCTCGTTTGACAGCCTGCGAAACTGCGCGTGAGACTGTTTGTTTGACTGCCCGCGAAACTGCGCGCGCTTCGTTTGGGCGCAAATTGCACCGGAAGGCGTTTGCTTGTGCTTCGTTTGGGCGGTAATTGTTCCGGAAGGCGTTTGCATGCGGGGGATGAATGCGGCGGAATGGCCAAAATGACTAAAGCGACAGACTAAATGCAGGGGGTGCGGGTTTTAGTCCGTAAAATATTAGTTTATTCGTAATGAAACTTGGTGATTTTGTCATTTTCTACGCAGATTCTGCGTTGAATAAGCTTTTGGGAGGCTGTTTTTCTCCAGAAAGTGAATTATTTTGATTACTTTGTGTGTAAAATTACGGACTAAAAGGGAGGGGTTGTCATTTAGTCTGTCAAAATGCGAAAAATGCTCTGAAAAAACACCCCGCGCGTAATAAAAAAACGCGCGCAGTTTAGTGCACGCGCAAAAATTACAGCGTATTTTGGAACTGGTGGAACTTCTCCAGCAGTTCGGCGTACGTCTTGGTGGCTTCGAGCTGCGGGAACTGCGCCACGATGGAGTCCGGCGCGCAGAAGAAGCACCCCTTGTCGGCCTGCTTGAGCATTCCCGTGTCGTTGAAGGAGTCTCCCGAAGCGAACACCTTGAAGTTCAGCTCCTGCAGGTGCTTCACGACCTTCGTCTTCTGGTCGCTCATGCGCAGGTGGTAGCCCCTGATGCGGTCGTTTTCCACCACGAGATTGTGGCAGAAGATGGTCGGGAAGGCGAGGTTCTTCATGATGGGGTAGGCGAATTCCTGGAACGTGTCCGAAAGGATAATCACCTGCGTCTCGTCGCGGAGCTTGTCCATAAAATCGCGCGCGCCGTCGAGGAGCCCGAGGTTCGCGATGACATTCTGGATGTCCGAGAGCTTGATGCCCTCGCGGTCGAGGATGGCGATGCGGCCCTTCATGAGCACGTCGTAGTCGGGGATGTCGCGGGTAGTGAGTCGCAGGTCCGCGATACCCGTCTTTTCGGCGACGGCAATCCAGATTTCGGGGGCGAGGACACCTTCAAGGTCCAGGGTAACGACACATTGCTTCGTAAACATACTGATTGTCATCCCCGCTGTTCGGCTTGCTCAGGGCAGGCTCCGGCGGGAACATCTCCTTTAACGTTTAATTCTTTCGTCTTTCGTCTATGATGGCGCGCAAGTCTGCGACCGTAATCTGGTACGGCGTGCGGCAGAAGTCGCAGATGACTTCCAGGTCCTTGCCTTCGGCTTCGAGTTCCTGCAGGTCCTTGAGCGGGAGCGTTGCAAGCGTCGCTACCGTGCGTTCGCGGCTGCAGGGGCAGTATGCCTTCGGGTCGATTTCTTTCACGATATCGATTTCATAGGGCCCGCGCAGCTGGTCCAGCAGCTCGTCCAGGTCAAAACCCTCGGGCGTGTTCATGTCCTTGAACTTCGGCAGGTTCTGCACGATGACTTCGATCAGGTTGATGTCCTTGTCCTCGAGGTCGGGGAAAGCCTCGATGTAGAAGCCGGCGGCGTAGTCGAGCTTGCTCGGGTCTTCGCGGTTGAACGCCGCCTCGATGCCCACGGCGGAGCGAATCTGCTCGGACTGCAGCAGGTAGGTGGCGAGGTTCTGGCCCATCGAAACGGCGGGCGCCTCGATGATGCTCTCATGGACGCGCTTGCCCTGCTCGTTGAGCTTCACGACCTGCACGCTTTGCGGGATGAGCGCAGGCTCGTTACCGCCCACGGCCTGGAGTTCTGCCTGCGGGATCATCGCGCGCACGAGGCCCATCGGCGTCGTGTCGGAGGAAACCTTCGTGATTTCGCCACCGAAGCGCGTAGTCAGCGAGACGGTGCCCGCGTACTTGAGGCTTGCACTCAGGAAGATGCTTGCGATGGAGTTCTCGGCCAAAAGCTTGAGGGCGAACCCCTGTGCGTTGTGCTGCTTGCCGATTTCGTTCATCGTCGCGGTCAAGTCGACGACAATCAGGCGGAAGGGCGTTTTTTGGCCCGTGGCGCGGATAATGCGGTCCTTGAAATTCATGGGCACAAATGTAGTAAAAAATATAGCCCGAGGGAAGTAGAGTGGTATGTGTTGTTATAATTGTACCAGTGGAAAAACAGCTATTTATCAAATTGATTCAACCCAAGATGCATCGTCGTCCAATGGATACGGACATAAAGTTGCACATGGCACCTCCTTTGGGCCTGCTCACGATTGTGAATCTGGTCAGGAAAGAGCACAGGGTGCAACTGGAAAATGAAAATATTCAGCAAATTCATTATGATGATGCGCCTGATATTGTTGGAATATCGGTTACGGTTGACACCTTGCCGAGGGCCATCGAGATAGCGCGACGTTTTCGTGAAAAAGGCTCCATTGTTGTTGCTGGGGGAATTCATGTGACGACCGCCTTTGATACGATCCCGGCGGATGCTTTTGACGTTCTTTGTATTGGTGCTGCGGAAGGTACTTGGCCGGAGATTATAAAGGATTTCCTGGACAACAATCTGAAGCGTGTCTATCGCTGTCCAAAACTGCAAGATGGAAACCTTGTAGTTTCTCCTGCATACGATTTCCTCAAGAAAGGCGAATACTTATACTGTCATGTCGTTCACACAAGCAGGGGTTGTCCTTTTAGGTGTGATTTTTGCTATAACAGCGCTAAAGCACATCAATACCTAAATCGCAATATTCAAGATGTCTTGGCGGATATCAAGGCGGTTCGTTCGAGACACATCATGTTTATCGATGATAATTTTGCAGGGAACCCAGTATGGACAAAACAGTTCCTGAAAGAAATTATGCCGTTGCGATTAAAGTGGAGGGCGGCCGTGTCCATCAATGCCGCATTCGATGATGAACTGCTTGACTTGATGAAAAATTCGGGATGCCAAAGTTTGTTTATCGGTTTTGAAAGTATCAATCCGGATTCTGTAAGTGGAGTTCACAAGGTTCAGAACCACACGCAGGAATATGAGAAAGCGATAAGGGCTATTCATGAAAGGGGTATCATGATTAATGCTAGTTTCGTGTTCGGGCTGGATGGCGATACGCCTGAAGTCTTTAAGTCGACTCTAGATTGGATTGTGAAAAATAAGATTGAGACGGTCACATCCCATATTCTGACGCCTTATCCGGGAACGGCTCTCTATGACAGGATGAAATCGGAAGGAAGAATCCTTACAGATGACTTGACCCTTTACAATACGGCTCATGTGGTTTATCAACCAAGAGGGATGACAAGGCAGGAACTGTATCAAGGGTATCATTGGATCTATAAAGAAATATATAGTTTGAAAAATATATGGAAACGTCGTCCGGAGTCTAAGGGCATAAGAGCAGCCTACTTTACATTCAATCTCTTATACCGGAAGTATGGAAAGTTTACCGATATGCTCTGCCATTTGATATCGTATGAAAAAATAGGGGCGATTGCAGAACGAATAGCGAAGTCGGTCTAAGATGATTAGTCCTTGATTTTATTATTTTCCTCAAAAAAGAGGTTCAATATGCAGATACTTTTCCTTATGGCCGATGGCTTTGAAGAAACCGAGTTCGTCACACCGTTCGACTACCTGCAGCGTGCGGGTTTCCAGGTGGCGCTGGCGAGTGTTTCGGGTGATTCGTCTGTGACGGGTGCCCACGGGCTCAAGATTGCTGCCGATTTCGCGCTTTCGGGTGCCGATACCGCCAAGTTCGATGCCGTGCTCCTGCCGGGTGGCGGTCCGGGCGTGCAGCGCCTCAAGGCGTCTGACGACGTGGAGCGCGTCGTGTGCGACTTTAACGACAAGAACAAGTGGATTTTTGCCATCTGTGCGGCACCGCTCGTGCTGAGCAAGGCCGGGCTTCTCGTGGATCGCACTGCGACATGCTTCCCGGGTTGCGTGGAGGAACTGGTCTGCAACAAGTTCGTGGAAGACCGCGTGGTGGTGGACGGCAATATTGTCACGAGCCGCGGTGCAGGTACCGCCGAGGAATTCGCGTTCGAGTGCATCGCTCTGCTGGGCGGGCGTGATTTGTCCGAAAAAATCCGCAAGCAGGTCGTGGCGCGCTAGGCGTTTTTTGTATATTGTTTGCATAAACAACAAACGAGGTTTTTATGAAGTTTACCCATGCTTTGATTCTTGCAAGTTCGCTCGCTTTTTTTGCTTGCGGCGATGATGAATCCTCCACCGGTCCGAGCAACGATACTGCGGACTGCTCCGTGACCGACGGCGTGAAGGTCGTTTCCCCGAAGGGCGGCGAGGAATTCAAGGTAGGCGAGACCATCAAGGTCGTGTTCGGTTCCGATATGGATTTCGGCGGCTTCGGTATTGAACTTCGCTATGACGAAGGCGCGAAGAAGGTGAACCTGCTCGAAGAAAGCATCGACGATGCGAAGATTGACGGCAAGACCTGCAACGAGTACAGCATCAAGCTGGATGCTGACCTTGGTGTGGTCGCGACAGACGACGCCTTCATTTACGTCTACCCGTATTCCAAGCAGTCCAAGGCGGGCAAGTCCGGGACCTTCAAGGTCAAGGAGTAATGAACCCCCGCTTCGACGACAGTAGTTTCACCGTGGCCATCGTGGGCTGCGGTGGTTTTATCGGTAGCCATTTGCTCGACGCCGTGCTGGAACGTACCCGCTGGCGCGTTTTTGGCGTGGATCTCGATTTCTACAGGCTGCAGCACCGTCTGAACCATGAACGGTGCGAGTTCCTGTGTGCGGATTTGGCCGACCCTGCTGTCGTGGAGCGCATCGCGCAGTTCCCGCTGGTGGTGAACCTCGCGGCCATCTGTACGCCGAGCCGCTACATGGGGGAGGCGTGCGAGGTTATCCGGAGCAACTACGACCATCCGGCGGCATTGGCCTCGGCTTGCGCAAAGTCGGGCTCCTGGCTTGTGCATTTTTCGACTTCCGAAATCTATGGGCGTACGACGCCGGATTCGGATGAACTGATTGAAGACGAAACTCCCGTTGTGTTCGGGCCCGTTGCTGCGAGCCGCTGGAGTTACGCGACGGCGAAACTCCTGGCGGAACGGTTTATCGCGGGGCTACCTGGGCTTAAGTGGACTGTTGTCCGCCCGTTCAATTTTGTCGGGCCGTACATGGACTTTATGCCGGGAGTGGACGGCGAGGGAATTCCGCGGGTGCTTGCGAACTTTTCAACGGCGCTATTGCGTGGCGAACCCCTGAAACTTGTGAACGGCGGGATGGCAAAACGCAGTTTTACGAGTGTCCATGATGCCGTAGACTTCTTGTTTGCGCTTTTTGCCGCAGGGAGTGGTGCGCAAGGTGCTGGTTCCGAGACAGCGCAAGATGCAAGTTCTAAAACTGTGCCGAACTCGAGTGTTTTCTCGCAGGCGTTTAATGTCGGGAATCCTGAGAACGAGGTGAGCATTGCGGAACTTGCGCAGAAAATGCGCACGATTTTCGCGAAGTTGCGCGGGGTCGATGTTTCTACACTGCCAGAACCGCAAAGCGTTTCGGGCGAGGAATACTATGGCGCGGGTTACGACGATTCGATGCGCCGCATGCCCTCGGTCGCGAAAGCGCAGCGTCTGCTCGGGTTCAAGGCGCGCATCCCGCTTGATGTCGCTTTGGAAGAATCGCTCTCTTGGTTCGTGAAGCATTATTCCGTTGAACAATGACTCCCGATTACTTCATCTTTGTTCCTGCCTATAACGTATCGCAGACTCTCGCGGGCGTACTGGGGCGCATTCCGCCCGCGGTCTTGGAACGCGCTGAAGTGCTCGTGATTGACGACGGCTCGAAGGATGATACCCGCGGGGCCTATGAAAACTTTATTGCGGGGGAGGCCTGCGCTGTGTTCGGTAAGGCTTGCGCAGCCCACCTGCAGTATATGCGGTTTGAGTTCAATCGCGGTTATGGCGCCGTAGTCAAGACAGGTATTTCCGAGGGGCTCCGCTCCGGCGCAAAATACATTGCCTGCTTGCATGGCGACGGGCAGTACCCCGCCGAACAGCTTGGTGAGTTCTTCGCATGCCTCGAGTCCGCGCGCAACCGGCCCGAGGCAAGTAACCTGCTCGAATTGGCTTTAGTCCAGGGTTCCCGCCATGCCATTGCAGGGGGCGCGAAAGCCGGCAACATGCCCCTCTACAAGCGCCTTGGCGGAGCGTTCCTCACCGCGTTCGAGAACGTTACCTTCCGGCAAAAGCTTACGGACCGCCA
Organism: Fibrobacter sp. UWR2; assembly: GCF_002210285.1. Lineage (NCBI taxonomy): Bacteria > Pseudomonadati > Fibrobacterota > Fibrobacteria > Fibrobacterales > Fibrobacteraceae > Fibrobacter > Fibrobacter sp. UWR2. The sequence goes on from NZ_MWQE01000002.1 coordinate 95,476, forward strand.
CAGCGGTTTCATTGTCTACAATGCGGAATTCCTGAAGACACTCGACCTCAAGAAACTGAGCCCGAGTTTTGATATCGATTTGGAAATCATTTCCATCGCCGATGCCCGCGGCTACCGGCTGGCCGAACTCCCCATACCTACGCGCTATGCCGGCGAAAAATCCAACCTCAATGTAGTCACTTACGGCCTGCGTGTGTTGCGCCAGACCTGGCGCCGTTTCTGCCTGCGGTAAAACTTTTTTCGCCAGCGCTAAGTCCGTATTTTTTCTGTAGGGCGTATAAATTGCGGATTTTCTTTGAGTTTATAAGCCCTTTTATTGTGTTGCGTGTGAAAAAAAAGTCTGTTTTTCAGGTCGGGGGCGTATAACAGGGACTCTTTGTTTCGGTTTATATGCCCTTTGTTACGTTGTATGCGAGCCTATGTGCTGAATTGTGGCTTACAGGGACATATAAATTGCTTGTTTCGACACATCTTATATGCCCCCGAACAAAAACAATGCGTTTGCAGGACTTGTTTTTTGCCCTTGGGGCATATAAATTGCGAAAATAACTCCGGTTTATATGCCCCGAGGGTAAAAAACTCGAAAAAAATTATATGTTTAAGGGGAAATACGCCTCGTGGAGGAGAAAATGCGCTTCTGGATGAAATATTTGGCCGTATCGGCTGCATTGGCTTTATTCATTGCCTGCAGTGACGATGACAGCGATTTTGCAACCCGTCCGAATGCAAAGGCATCTTCTTCTAGCGTTTCGTCGTCATCTTCAAGTGACTTGCCGCAGTCGAGTTCTAGCGAGACAAGTGAATCCAGCAGCAGTGTTCTCGCGGACTATGTTGACCCTTCGACAGTTGTAAAAGGAACCATGACAGATGAACGTGATGGACAAACCTACAAGACTGTCACCATTGGCACGCAGACCTGGATGGCGGAAAACTTGAACTATGCCTACCTGCAGCCGACAGATGAATTAGATTCATCGAGTTTTTGTCACAACGATTCCGCTGAATCCTGCACCAAGTATGGTCGGTTATACCTATGGAGTGCTGCTATGGACAGTGCGGGCGTATGGAGTACAAACGGGATGGGCTGCGGTAGCGGCGAAGAATGTTTCCCGACGTACCCTGTGCGCGGAGTTTGCCCCGAGGGTTGGCATTTTCCGGATTCAACGGAATGGGAAATACTTTTTTCGGCGGTTGGCGGTTTCGCTACGGCGGGAAAAATCCTCAAGGCCTCCAGTGGTTGGGATAGCGATCTAGAAATAAGTGGCAATGGTACGGATGCCTACGGGTTCTCGGCGTTGCCTGTTGGCCCCAGAAGCTATAATGGGAGTTATCATGACAGGGCCGATGTCACGATTTTTTGGACATCGACAAAATCCGGAGAGGGCGATGCTTACTATATGCGTCTGTGGAACAGTCTCGACGATGCTTTCTTGAGTGACGCTAAAACGGAAACGGGGGCTGTAGTCCGATGCGTAAAAGATTATATTTCAAATAAACCGTCCGTACTTTGATGTGAAGGTGTGTCTATGAAAAGGTTCTTGACGACGATTATTCTCCTCCTGGCTTGCACTTCGGGCGCATTCGCGTCGTACGTCGCAGTTCTTGAAACCGGCGTAGATCCGACGGTAAAGAAGAAAGTAAAACTTTCTGACCGACAATACCTCACGAACGTCTTGCGCGAGGAAGCGGTCAAGCAGCTCCCTGCAGAAGACGACTATACCATCATGACGCGCGAAAATATCAGCGCGATGCTCCCGCCTGGGAAGGCCATCGAGGATTGTGAGGGCAGTTGCCTTGCGGAGACAGGCCGGAATATTTCTGCAGATTATATTTGTCAGGCTCACGTGGGCAAGTTCGGTTCTAAGCTCACGATTTCTGCGGAAATCTATGAGACTGCGGGCAATAAGCTTATTGCGAGCTTTAACGGAAATGGCGCGAACGTGGATGCGCTTCTGAAAATCATCAAGGAGAACGCTCCGGAATTCTTCGGTAAGGTGAAATCCAACAGGGATGCGGGTTCCGGCGGTATCGGCGAGGCTCCAAAGGGGGCGCAGAAGGGTGGACGCCGTGCGCAGGGTGCCGGAGGCATTGGTGATAATGACCTTGATTCTGAGGAGGATGCTGGTGCAGACAAGGTTGCGGTCACTCCTGCTAGGAATGTAAAATTTGACGACGATGATGATGACATGCCCAGGTCGAACAAGCCCATTAACGAAGTCCCGTCTGTGACAAATCCTCAAAACAGGGTATGGATCCGTTGGGGGCTGATTGGTGGCGGCAGTGTACTGCTTACGATGGGCATTGTCCTTGCCGCCATGGGGAGCGTCGATACTTCGACCGAATATGACTACGACACTTTCGAAGAGAAAACGACCGATAACGGCGGGGGTGCAAAACTCGGCATAGGAATTGCCTTGTCCATCATCGGAGCCGCCGGTATAGTCGTTGGATTCTGCTTCTAGCCGTGGTGCTTGTCGTGGTTGGGGCAGCCGCAGCCGCCCTTGCCGTCGCAGTTTTCCTTGTGACCGTGGTGGCCGTGGCCTTCGCCGCCGCATTCGCATTCGTGGCCATCTTCGCCACACTTGCATTCGCCATCGCCCTTGCCGCCACAGCAGCAGTGGCCCTGCGGGTTGAGTTCCTCTTCGGTGGCCTCGCGCACGCTCACGACCTCGATGGCGAAGTTCAGGTTCTTGCCCGCGAGCTCGTGGTTCGCGTCAATTATGGCCTTGTCGCCCGCGACGGACTTGACGCGGATGGGCATCGGGCCTGCCGGGGTCTGCGCATAGAACTGCATGCCCGGCACGACCTTGTCTACGCCCTGGAAAACGTCGATCGGGACTTCCTGCGTCAGGCGTTCGTCGTACTCGCCGTAGCCTTCGCGCGGGATGACCTTCACGTCGAACTTTTCGCCGACTTCGCGGCCTTCCATCGCCTTTTCAAGACCGATGACGATCATGTGGGCTCCCTGGATGTACTGGAGCGGTTCGCGGCCTTCGGAAGAGTCGATGACGGCTCCTTCGTCGGAGGTGAGGGTGTAGTGCATCTGGACGACGGTCTTATCGGCGATTTTCATGGTGTTCCTTTGGCCCTGCGTTTGAGGGCGGTGAAATTTATAGGCGCAATATAGAAAAATTAGGCCTTCTTGCGGTCTTGCCAGACACTCTCGTTGAAGAGTTGTCCTTCGCTGAGACCGTATTTCTCTTCGACGCCGGCGAGGCGGATGGCTTCGGCGATGGAAACCTTTCCGCGGATGGCCTGCGTGTAGATGAGCGCCTTGCGGTGGACCGTTTCGGCGTCTTCCTGGAGCATCTCGAGGCGGAAGTGGCTCACTCCGGCCTTTTGCAGTTCGGGCAGCAACTTGAGCGCGGACTGCGGCTTGCCTACGAACAGCGTGTTGCGGCATTCCGCGTCGCTCTGCAGAAAGTGACGTTCGCCCTTGTGGTCCAAAATTTCGACTTTGTGCAGGGTACAGATCTTGCCGCATTCGGGGAACCGCCTGCCGCTGGTAAGCGCGCGGGCGAACGCGCAGTATTCGGAATGGAATGCGGGCATGTACTGGTGGAGGGTGAGTTCCATGCGGCTGCCGTCGATGTCGCCTAGCAGGTCGAATAGCTGTGTGCTGTTCAGGTCCCACGAGGGGTGCAGCGTCTGTAGCCCCTGTGACAGAAGCCAGTCGTAGTTCAGACTGTTCGCGGCGTTCAGGCTGTAGTCACCGGTGAGCGGGATGCCGCTTTCCTTGAGGATGGAAAGTGCACCGAGGTTGCGCACCAGCGCAAAGTCGGGGCATAGCCGCAGGATGTTCTTGAGGTAATGGCTTTCGCCCGGCTTGTGGATGCGGAGCGTGGCCATGCCCGCCTTGAAACCGAGTTCGCGGATCTGCTGGAGCGATTCGTCGTATTTGACGCCCCAGTCGAAATCCATGATGATGTTGTCGATGTCGAGGCCTTCGAGAGCGGCAACTTGCTCGGGACTGCGGACAAGGACCGATATGACGGGGCGGGCGTTTGCGGCGTTGCCGGCTGTGGACGGCGTGGCGGTCTTGCCAAACTTCACGCTGTTGAGGAGGGCACGGCCCGCAATGGCGCTCGGATTCAGTTCCTTCCATTCGCAGCGCTTAGCATCGAGCAGTTCTATCGCCTTCTGGCGTAGCGTGCGTAGGAGTTTGCCGGGAATGAAGGCTCCGCGCTCGACATTGACTTCGAGATTCCTGAGGCTGTAGGCGGTTGCGCTCAGGCCCGAAAGTTCCTTTTGTGCGAGGTCGCGCAGTTTATCGCCCGCATCGCCATTCCTTGAGGCTTCCAGCACCGTATCGCTCTCGACTTCGATGCGGTTGCGCGGCACGTCGTAGACGGCGAGCTTGAGCAAACTGCCGATTTTCCCCGAAAGTTCCATGTTCACGGGGATGCGCTTTGCCTGCTCGCGGTCGGTAAATGTCTTGCGTAGTTCCTTTTCCAGTGCTGGCGAGTCGTTGCGGTAAACCTTCATGCCGGTGGCAATCTGTCGTGTATTGAAATCGCGCCCGAATTCGAGCCGCAGGTACTTCGGGTCGCCGCGCTTGGTGTGGGGGAGGTGCGTCACTTGCGATGCATACAGGCGGCTGCCGATGCTTACGCCGAGGGCGGCATTTTCAAACAAAATGCCGTCACCCGGCCGCGGCCCCATACCTGCAGCGAAATCGTCGGCGCAGTTTGAACCATCGACAAGCGAGTCGTCTAGCCCCACTATGACACACCCGCGTTCCACTTTCGCGACGGTTCCGAGGTATAGCCCGTGATGGTTGCTGAACGTACCGTCCACAAGTTCCTGGTGGTTGTCCCCGTCGAGCCAACCCGCGCGCAGGCCGCGGCTGAACAGGACTTCCAGCGGTTCCATGTCCTTGCCGTCGAGCGGGATGCGGTTCAACGCCTTGCGGTATGCCTTCGCGACTGCCGCCACGTATTCCGGGCTCTTGAGGCGACCTTCTACCTTTAGCGAATCTACGCCGATTTCTTCAAGCTCGTTTAACTTCGGGAGGGCGCACAAATCGTGCGGGCTGAACAGGAACTGCGCATCGGTATCGCGGAATTCCTTGCCGTCTACGAATATGCGATAGGGGAGCCTGCAACTCTGGGCGCATTGCCCGCGGTTCGCGCTCCGGCCGCCAAAGTTCTCGCTGGTGAGGCACTGCCCCGAATAGCTCACGCAGAGCGCTCCGTGTATAAATACTTCGAGTTCTAGCGGGGTCGCTTCCTTTATGCGTGCGATTTCCTTGAGCGAGAGTTCTCGTGCGAGTACGGCGCGGTTGAACCCGATTCCCGCGACCAGGTTGACGGCCTCCGCGCTTGCAAGCGTCATCTGCGTGCTCGCGTGAATCTCCTGCGTGGGTGCGATGGCGCGTATCAGGCGCGCAAGCCCGATGTCCTGGATAATGAAGGCATCCGGTTCCAGCGAGATGATTTTTTCAAGAAACTCGGGTAACTCCCGCAGTTCGCGCTCGAATACGAGAACGTTCATCGCAAGGAACGTGCGCACTCCGCGAAGCCTTGCGTAGCGGATCATGTCGTAGACATCGTCGAACGAAAAGTCTTCCGTTCGACCGCGCGCGTTCCAGTGCGGAACCCCGAAATAAACGGCATCGGCGCCGTTTGCGACGGCGGCCTCCAGCATCTCGCGCGTGCCCACGGGCAGGAGAAGTTCCGGAGATGGCCTCGTACTCGAATTCATATAGATAAAGATAATTATTGTAGGAGGTCTTCGAACCTGTATCCGAACTTCACGATGGCGCCGGATTCTCGATTTTTTAGGACCTTCTTGTGGGCGAGCCCTTCGATGATGGCGTTGTCCAGGTTCCTCTGGATATTCTCGGCATCGCCCGCAAAACTGACCTCGATGACTCCTTCCAGGTATGTCTCCTGTGCCCAAGTTTCGGCGGATGTCGCTCCTACCTGCTTGATGATGGCGACAACGCGGTAGTCCGGGTCCATCTCGTAGATAGCCTCGTGGATAAAGATATCGTCGTCAGGAGTGTTCCCCTTGCTTGTGAAAATATGCGATGTACCGGATGCCCCTGAATCCTGGTTCCGTACAGAAACGGAACCTTTGTAACCTTGACTTGTAAACCAGGCCCAAACCTTATCAATCATAATACATTTTTCCAGATTAGCAGTTTTCCTCTACCATATTTATAATTAAATTTTGAATATGACAAGACTTATTGGAATTTTGTTGTTTGCAATCTCTTTTTTTATGTTGTCCGGCTGTACCGATTCCGAAAAGGTTGCCGAAATCCAGGAACTTACTGCCAAGAAGGATTCTCTGGAACGGAACATAGGAATTTTACGTATAAAGGCTGATTCGCTTGCACGCGAAAACGAGGCCTTGCACAAGCAGCTTTCTGATTTGGACATGGACTGATTTAGAGGTTCCCTATGAAAGTTTTAGTGACTGGTGTCGGTGGCCAGCTGGGTCACGATGTGATGAATGAACTTGCCAAGCGCGGTTACGAGGGCGTGGGTAGCGATATCGCTCCGGCCTATGCGGGAATTGCGGACGGAAGCGCCGTGACTACCATGCCGTACGTGCAGATGGATATTACCGATTCGAACGCTGTTTCTGCGGTAATCGAAAGTGTCAGGCCCGATGTCGTAGTCCATTGCGCAGCCTGGACTGCGGTGGACCTGGCCGAGGACGAAGACAAACAGCCCAAGGTCCGTGCCATCAATGCGAAGGGAACAGAGAACATTGCCAAGGTGGTCAAGGCGCTCGATGCGAAGATGGTCTATATCAGCACGGACTATGTTTTTGATGGCCAGGGGAGTGAACCCTGGAAACCGGACTGCAAGGACTACAAACCGCTGAATGTTTATGGACAAACTAAACTCGAGGGTGAACTGGCGGTAAGCGGGACTCTCGAGAAGTTCTTTATCGTACGAATCGCATGGGTATTTGGCCTCAATGGCAAGAACTTCATCAAGACGATGCTGAATGTGGGCCGTACGCACGATACAGTGAAGGTCGTAAATGACCAGATTGGTACGCCGACCTATACACTCGACCTGAGCAGGCTGCTTGTCGACATGATCGAGACGGACAAGTACGGTTACTACCACGCGACAAACGAGGGTGGTTTTATCAGCTGGTACGACTTTACAAAGGAAATCTACCGGCAAGCGGGTCTAAAGACGAACGTGTTGCCCGTAACCACTGCGGAATACGGCCTAAGCAAGGCGGCTCGCCCCTTCAATAGCCGTCTGGACAAGAGTAAACTGGTTGAGGCCGGGTTCAAGCCCCTGCCCACATGGCAGGATGCCCTTTCCCGTTATTTGAAAGAAATAGAAGGTTAATTCGACCTTCTATTTGAAAGTCTGATTACTGTTCAATCCAGTTCATTCTTCCGGTGAACTGAACTTCTTCGGGTACAGCCTGGAAGGTGCAGCTGATTTCGACGGCGGCATTCTTCGGGAGTGCTTTTACACCGACGGCGGTACGTGCGTGCTTGCCATTTTCGCCGAGAATCTGTACCGCGAGTTCGCTTGCTCCGTTCAGTATGGCCGGCTGCTCATGGAAATCCGCTGCGGACTGCACGAACCCTTGCATTTGCACGAGTCTGAGCGTTTCTCCATGCTGGAGTTGAGTCATGGCTGCAGCGATGTTGTTCAAGAGGCAGATGCGTGCTGCCTCGGTTGCCTTTTCGACGGAAAGTTCGGCCGGAACGGTGCCGCAGTAGGCCGAGAAATCGCCCTTGACGCTCGGGAGTTGGCCCGAGACGACGATTGTATCGCCAAAGCGTGTTGCCGGGATGTATGCCGCAAGCGGTACGGGGCATTCGGGGAGGGTGAGCGCCAGTTCTTCGACTTTCTTCTTGATATCCATTGTGAATTTTCCTTTTCCCGATTTAGCCATCGCAATGTTCTGGCGTCGTCATGGCGGACTTGATCCGCCATCTCTCGGGATTCTGCGTTAAATATACTTACTTCTTCTTGAGCACCCTTGTGAAGCAGAATGCGCAAAGGGCCGTAATCGCCGTCCACGACGCAATCATAAAAATGAGCCCACCGGTAGTGAATTCAGCGTCCATGCTAGTTCTCCTTTACGGCGCTGGCCGCGTTGTCGGTTTCGTCGGAATTGCCGAGAGGCATCTTCTTGATGTCCTTGCTGCGCCCCTTTTCGGCGGGGCCGCCCTTGCGCCAGGCGTAGGCGATGGCGACGTTCAGGAGGATAAAGAGCAGAAGCAGGAACCCGCGGAAAGCCCAGGTGAAGCCGACCTTCGGGAAGGTGTGCCCGAGGAATTCGACGGTTGCGGTCGGGTCCACGTTGCTGAGCGTGATGAACGGAAGGCCGTCCGTTGCAGTGAACGATACGAGCAGCACGATCAGGTAAATCGGGCATACGTACATGATGATGGGGCGCAAGAAGCGCGGAAGCTTGATCTGTGCGCCGTCGTTCATCGTGGCGAATGCTTCGTTTTCGCCCGGTTCGATATCCACTTCGGGTGGGAGGTCGCCATTGGCCTGCGCTTCCTTAGCCTTGCGGCGCCCGAGCACGAGGCTGAATAGGACTGCCTGGATCATGCCGACAAACACGATGAGGTACGTACCGCCCCAGAAGTCAAGTTCGTCGACCGTGCCCGCGGCAAGGCCGAAGATGGCGGTGAGGCTACCGATGAACGTGATGGTGCTGACCGTGGTCACCGACTTTTTACGCGTGAACTTGAGGTCGTCTTCGCAGAAGCTGATGAGCGGCTGGATGATGGAAATTGCGCTTGTGATGCCCGCGAAGAACAGCATGGCGAACCAGACTGTCTGCAGGAACCCGCCGAGCGGGAGCGTGCCGAACACGTAAGGCATTGTCTGGAATCCGAGCCCGAAGGTGCCGAGTTTGGCGCATTCCTCGATGTTCGCGCCCGCGATGAGAACCGCCATCGGGATGACGACTGTACCGCCGATAATCACTTCGGCAAAGCCGTTTGTGGCGCTAGCCGTGAGCGAAGAAAGTACGAGGTCTTCCTTGGGCTTGAGGTAGCTCGCGTAGCAGAAGATGATGGCCATGCCGAGGCTCATGGTGAAGAATACCTGGCCGGCCGCCGCCATCCATACCTTGGGGCTTGCAAGTTCGGAGAGGTCGGGGTTCCACATGAATGCGAGACCCTTGCCGATGCCCGGGAGCGTAAGCACGCGTACCACCAGCACGAGGCCCAAAATCAAGAGGATGGGCATGCAAATCTTGTTCGCACGTTCGATGCCCTTGCGCACGCCGAACGAAAGTACGACCATGTTCGCGGCGAAGGTCACGAGGAAGAAGATAATCGCCACGGGGATGCCGCCGACGCAGGTCTTGAGCATAATGTAGTTGCCGAAGAACTCCGTCATCTTTTCGGGGCCCTGCGCGACGATTTCCATCAGCGTGCCGGTAGCCGAATAGAAGGCAAACGCGAGAATCCACGACTGGATGAATCCGTAGTAGAAGATGATGAAGATGGGCGGTAGTAACCCGAGAGAGCCGAGGTACTTTGCCCAGGGTTTCTTCTTGTGGAAGATAACGTGGTAGGTGCTCGGGGAGGTGCCGTAGTTGTGGTAGCCGGCGTAGCGCCCGAGGGTCCATTCTATCCACGCGAGGGGAATCCCGAGGAATACGAATGCGATGAGGTAGGGGATGATGAACGCGCCGCCGCCATTAGTTGCCGCCTGGACAGGGAAGCGTAAAAAATTGCCGAGGCCGACTGCCGAACCGGCAACAGCCAAGATGACTCCTATTTTGGAGCCCCAGTTTTCACGATTGTTTTGCATGCCATAAATTTAGACATTCTGTGCCGTATGGCAACCCGCCTTTAGCGCAAACGCAGTTTCTTTTGTGCGTAAATGCTTTGGCCGCCGTTGCATAGGTAGGCGACAGTACAGGCGACAAAGAATGCCGGCAGGGTATCGAACCCGAACATTTCTGCCCCGATGAAGATGGGGGCGAAAAGCGTGTTGGTGGCGGCACCGAAGACGGCGGCATACCCGAGGGCAGCGGCAAGCGGGAGAGGTACGCCCGCAATGGTCGCGACGGCCGTGCCGAGGGTTGCACCGATGGTGAATAGCGGGGTGACTTCGCCGCCCTGGAACCCGACCGAGAGCGTGACTATCGTAAGTACGAGCTTGAAGATCCAGTCGTAAGCGTAGATGCCCGTGTCGCTTGCGGTAAGCGCCGCCGGATTGGCAAAGCACATGTCGACCAGGTTCGTGCCGAGGCCGGAATAGCGGCCTTGCCAGAGCAGGATCATGAGCACGCTGAGCACTGCACCCATGATGGCGACGCGCTTGAAGGGATTCGGGAACTTTTCGGCGAAGAATTTCCTGGATAGTGTGAGGAGTTTTGCGAACCCGCCACCGACAATCCCGAAAATAAGTCCGAGGAGGGCGAGCTTCAGGATAAAGTAGACGTTGAGGCCGGATTCGCTGTACAGGAGACTGGCGAGGTTCCAGTCCGGCGAGAAACTGTTCAGGTCGAGCGTGAAGCGCGAATTCCCGAGCATTTCCGAAACTTTATAGGCCGTGATGGCGGCAACGGTGGCGGTGAGCAGGGCCGTAAGGGCCAGGTGACCGGCGATGAGGATTTCAAGCGAGATGGCGATTGCAGCCATCGGGGTCTGGAAAAGACCCGCGAAGCCTGCCGCCATGCCTGCCACGAGCAAAATGCGGGGGGCGTTTTCCACATGGATTTTCGAGCTGATGTTGTGCCCGAGGGTGGCGCCAATCTGCATCGCGACACCCTCGCGCCCCGAGCTCCCGCCGAACAGGTGGGTAATCCACGTGGCCGCCATGATGAGCGGAATCAGGCGCAGGGGAATTTCACGTTCATTGCCGTGCGCGGCATCGAACACGAGTCCCATGCCGCGTTCCGTGCCCTTGCCGACCTTCTTGTACGTGAACACGATGGCGATGCCACCGAGGGCGAGGGCCGGAATCCAGTACAGAGGGTTGGCGTCGCGGATTGCGCCGACGCGGTCCAGCACCTGGCCAAAGAATGCGGTGAGCGTGCCGACGATGGCTCCGAGTACGAGCGCCACCGCCACGAGCACCGGCTGCGAAATCCAGTGCATCACCTTTTCCTTGATTTTTTCCTTGGCCATCTTCATGGCCTGCTCCTTCATCTCGGGGCTCATGTTCTTGTAGATTTCTTGCCAGTTCCTGTAATCCATCGCGTATCCTTTTTTCGCCGCCAAATTTAGAAAAAAGCCCCCGCTTTTGCGAGGGCTTATAAATGACTATTGACTTACGATTACTTGTTGTTCGCGCGGATGAGGTTGAGGGCGGAACCTGCCTTGAACCATGCCCACTGCTGTTCGTTGTAGGTGTGGCTCAGTGCGATGTTGTCGACAGAGCCGTCCTTGTGGTGGGCGACGAGCGTGAACTCGGAACCCGGAGCGAACTTGGTGAGGCCGACGATGTCGAATACGTCCTGTTCCTGGATCTTGTCGTAGTCGGCGGCGTTCTTGAAGGTGAGGGCGAGCATGCCCTGCTTCTTGAGGTTCGTCTCGTGGATGCGGGCGAAACTCTTCACGATCACGGCCTTCACGCCGAGGAAGCGCGGTTCCATGGCAGCGTGTTCGCGGCTGGAGCCTTCACCATAGTTTTCGTCACCGATTACGATGGAGCCGACACCAGCGGCCTTGTACTGCTTGGCGAGTTCCGGGACTTCCTTGTAGTTGCCGTCGTTGCCGAGAACCTTGTTGGTTTCGCCGTTGAAGGCGTTCACGGCGCCGATGAGCATGTTGTTCGAAATGTTTTCGAGGTGACCGCGGTAGTTGAGCCACGGGCCGGCCATGGAGATGTGGTCGGTGGTGCACTTGCCCTTGGCCTTGATGAGGAGCGGGGCACCGGCGATGTCCTTGCCGTCCCAAGCCGCGAACGGAGCGAGAGCCTGCAGGCGCTTGCTTTCGGGGTTGATGGAAACGGTAATCTTGGAACCGTCTTCTGCCGGAGCCTGGTAGCCGGCATCCTTGACTTCAAAACCCTTCGGCGGCAGTTCGCACTGTTCCGGCGGGTCAAGCTTCACAGCCTTGCCCTCGTTATTCACCAGGGTGTCGGTCATCGGGTTGAAGCGGATGTCGCCGCTGAGCGCTGCAATCACGGCCATGAGCGGGCTAGCCACGAATGCGTGCGTGTTCGGGTTGCCGTCGGCGCGCTTTGCAAAGTTGCGGTTAAAGCTGTGGACGATGGTGTTGAGTTCCTTCTTGTCGGCACCGGCGCGGTCCCAGCGACCAATGCAAGGACCGCAGGCGTTCGTCATGATGGTTGCACCGAACTGCTTGAACAAGTCGATGAGGCCGTCGCGTTCGGCGGTGTAGCGCACCTGTTCGGAACCCGGGTTGATGAGGAGCGGGCACTTCGGGCTGAGACCCTTCGCGAGGGCCTGCTTGATCATGTTTGCTGCCATGAACAAATCTTCGTAGCTGGAGTTCGTGCAAGAACCGATGAGGGCGGCGCTCACGACCGGCGTAGATTCCGGCTTGGTTTCTGTGGCCTTGAGGGATTCTGCCATGTCGGTCACGGCGAATGCACGGTCCGGGCTGAACGGGCCGTTGTAATGCGGGATGAGCGTGTTGAGGTCGATTTCCACAACGCGGTCGAAGTATTTTTCCGGTTCGGCTTCAACTTCCGGGTCTGCCTTGAGGTCGGCAGCAATCTTGTCGGCGGCGTCAGCGACGTCGGCACGGCCAGTAGCGCGGAGGTAGCGGCTCATGGAATCGTCGTAGCTGAAGGTGGAGCAGGTGGCGCCCACTTCGGCACCCATGTTGGCAATCGTTGCCTTGCCGGTGGCGGAGAGGCTACGAGCGCCTTCGCCAAAGTATTCGATAATGGCGTTGGTGCCACCCTTAACGGTGAGGATGCCAGCGAGCTTCAAGATAATGTCCTTGGCGGTAGCGAAGCCCTGGAGCTTGCCGGTGAGCTTCACGCCGATCATCTTCGGGTACTTGAGTTCCCACGGGAGGCCGACCATGGCGTCCACGGCGTCTGCACCGCCCACGCCAATCGCGAGCATGCCGAGGCCGCCGGCGTTCACGGTGTGGGAGTCGGTACCGATCATCATACCGCCCGGGAATGCGTAGTTTTCAAGCACCACCTGGTGGATGATGCCTGCACCCGGGAGCCAGCAGTCAATGCCGTACTTGGCAGACACGGACTGGAGGAAATCGTAAACTTCCTTGCTTTCTTCTTTGGCGCGGGGCAAATCCTTTTCGACGCCGTCGCGGGCGATAATCAGGTGGTCGCAGTGCACGGAGCTCGGCACTGCCACGCGGGCCTTGCCGGCGGTGGTGAACTGCAAAAGGGCCATCTGGGCGGTAGCGTCCTGCATGGCCACGCGGTCGGGGTGGAATTCGGCAAAATCCTTGCCGCGTTCATAGGTCCTGTTCTCGGCGCCATCGATTAGGTGGCTGTAGATAATCTTTTCGGCGAGGGTGAGCGGACGGCCCAGCTGCTTGCGTGCAGCTTCAACGCGGGCAGGAATGCGGGCATAGACGCCCTGGATCATGTCGAAATTGAAAAGCATAGTTACCTCTTAATTTTTCGCGCGAAAAGATAGAAAAAACGCTCCATTTAGTCGAGAGCATGCGACGAACGAACATGCTTGAAACGTTGAACGAGCGGTCTTGTAAAAGCAGAAAAATAAGGGCTCTGCACAGCAGAACCCTTATTTTTCTGGAGGTGAGGGGAGTCGAACCCCTGTCCAAAATCACGTCCATGTCCATTCCTACAAGCTTTCCCTTCGTATTTAAGGTCTCGCCTTGTCCACGCCCAAGAAGGTCGGCGCAGATTTCAGCCAGCCTAGTGAATCTCGGAACCTACCCCCAGGCATGGCAGATTCCTATCCCATATTTCGTCCGGACGTACATCCCGATGGGAGCGGAATGAGGCCCGGCGTTGCCGCTAATTAGGCAGCGAGTGCGTAGTTTTCGTCAGCACTTATTTTTTTTCAGACTTTTTTACGAGTGCCCTCGTCTGAGACCTCGGCTTGCAACTAACACTTCGGTAACCCTGTCGATGCCAAAGCACCCCCTGGTTATTTGGTGTTGGTTATAATATAACAAAATGTCGTTTTTTATGCAAGCGAATAACAAATAAGGCTTTGGCAGCGACAGGCCTGTCGACTAAATGCGAGCTGGCGAGCATTTAGGCCCTTAAGCTCACGAAGTGAGCGCAAGGCCCCGAAGGGGTGAGGTTGGAGCGAATAGCTCCGACCGAAGCAAACCAGATCACCCCCAAGGAGAAAGGGTGGGTAAAAATGCTTTCATTTAGGCGAGGCAGAACAGTATGTGCTTTTATCGAAGATATTCCTCTCCCGGTACAAATGCGACTTTTTTATATATATTTATACTCAAAAACAAGATTTTGGAGATTTCGATGAATATCGCGAGTGCCAAGCCAGGTTTCTTTGTTCAAGACCGTTTCCTCTACAGCAAGGATAACGAGAAAGTCATTTTACGTGGCATTAACCACATGTTTATCTGGACGGACCGCGAAGGCAAAACGATTCCCGAAATGGCCAAGACCGGCGCAAACTGCGTTAGAATCGTCTGGAATACCCGTGGGCGCATCAGTGACCTTGATTCCATCGTCGCCATGAGCATCAGCAACGGAATGATTCCCATTGTGGAACTGCACGACACCACCGGAAACTGGGACAAGTTGCCCGAGGTTGTTGATTTCTGGCTGCGTGACGAAATGCTCCAGATGATCAACAACCATCAGGAATACCTCATTCTCAATGTGGGTAACGAGCCCGGTTCGCATGAGATTGATCCTGGCGAGTTTTTTGATACGTACAACGTGATTGTCACCAGGATGCGTGCAGCAGGGATTCGCGTGCCCATCATGATCGACGCTGACAACTGGGGCCAGAACGAGAAGAACCTGCTTTCCGTGGGTCCGAAGCTTTTGCAGGCGGATCCGGAACACAACCTTCTTTTCTCCATCCACATGTGGTGGCCGAGTGAGCGTCACGATGCCGCGGTGACAGGCTTTGCGACCGTTTCGGAGCGTGTTACCGCATGTCTCGAGAAGTCTATCGAAGTGAATATCCCGCTTGTCGTGGGTGAATTCGCCCCGATGGCAGTTGCCGGCGTGCGTGAAATCCCTTACCGTCATATCATGGGTGAATGTGAACGCCTGAATATTGGCTGGCTCTGCTGGAGCTGGGGTCCGGGCAACTCCGACAGTCCCGAGATGGATATGACGGAACACGGCTCGTACAACACGCTTGTCGGCTGGGGTAAGGAAGTGGCTGTCGATAGCCCGCTTGGAATCCAGAACACGAGTGTTATCCCGAACTTTATCCAGAATAAGGATTTTACGACCGGCTCGCAGGGCGGTGGCGCGAACATCATCGAGAACGGCGATTTCTCTGCCGAAAATCCGCTTGATGGCTGGACTACCGATTTCTGGGGAGGCAAGGCCGAAGTCGTCGCCCGTGACGGTGCGATACATTTCGATATCAAGCAGGCGGGCAAGGAAACTTGGGGCCTGCAGTTCAAGCAGCACCTTGTGCTCCGCAATGGTATCACCTATATCTTCAGCATGCGGGCGAAGGCCGAAAAGCCGCGTACGCTCAACGTGAACATCAAGCGCGATACTGAGGAATACACTCCGTATGCGAACGGGCGTATTCTGGACTTGAGTACCAGCTGGCAAAATTTCAGCTGGAAGTTTACTATGAAGGAGGACACCGATTCCGATGCCCTCCTGATATTCGACATGGGTGGGTCCCCGATATCCTGGACGCTTGCCGACATTAGCCTTGTGCAGGCTCGCAGTATCGCCGATCGCCTTAACCGAACCTTCCAGCGCAACGTTCAGAAGAACTCCGGTTATTTCAACGCACCCAATGGCCCGTGGGAGCTCCACCTTTACAACGTGAAGGGTGAACTCGAAGAAGTTCTTGACCGCGGTAAAGGTGGGGAAGGCATGCGCTCCTATCCGAAAATTGAGAAGGGGGGCATCATGGTCGTCAAGGACGTCCCGGCTTAATCTGCCATTTATTCCACGTACTTCTTTATAAGCCTTACCATCAGATCGGCGAGGATTTCGACCTCGTACTCCCCAACGGAAGCCTTGATATGGTCTCCGCCGATTCCGCTGTCGTTGGTGAGGAATACATACGTTCCGCCTGTTGCGAGGTCGAAGAAACGCAGCATGAATTCCGTGTCCTTGTCAACGCCGCTTGCAGCCACGGGGATGACCTTGATGCCGTTCTTGGCGAAGTTTTTAATGGATTTCTGCAGACTCTTGATGACCTTATCGGTGTGGTGCGCAGGAGCGTCAAGGACCAGGAAGGCTATGCGGGAACGTGCAGACTCATTCCAGGAGAGTTTTTGTAAGGAGGATTCAAGCGCGGTATGTACGGCTTCGGGGTAGTCTCCGCCACCGTTGGCTTCCTGCTTGGAGAGGAAATTCTGCGTCTTGGAGACATCGTTCGAGAAATCGTCGTAGCGCGTGATGTATTCGTCATCTTCATCGCGGTAGACAAGCGCGGCTGTACGCAATTTAATCGAGTTGCCCGAACTTGCATGTTCAATTATATAATCGAGGTCGGATTTGAGAAAGTCCATTTCGTCGCCCATGGAGCCTGTCGCATCAACGATGAACGCAATGTCTGCGGCATCTTCAGCCTGCTTTGCTTCGCTTACAATTACGTTGATTTCGAGTTCCTGGTCTTTTTTGCCTGAAATCTTTACCGTTTCTGTGTAGTCGACCCCGTTGATGTTGAGTGTGTAGCTGTCGGTGGTGGAGTCGTCCGCAGCTCCACCGAACATGCCAATCCAGCAGTACGCATATCCTGCGTTATCTGTCCTGGTCGCAAATTCCACGTCTTTCCCCTTAAGGAGTTCGACGGAGACGTTTGCGATGCCGACACTGTCCTCATCGATAACCTTTACGGCCACGAGCTTATTTGGGAAAAATTTCCAGTAACTTGTCTTGTCATAGAACTCGTTTTCATTCAGTAGGTCTGTCCAAAATTTCCAATTGTCTAGGTCGCTCCATTCCCCTGCAGTGAGCAAACCGGACTTTCGAGTGTTGTCCTCGTCACCCACGCCGCCTTCGTCTCCATCGCTAATTTCTTCTCCACCAGGACCATCTCCCTTGTCCACCGCCGAGTAAGACTCTTCAGACATTCCTGCGACATCTCCAGGAAAACCTGTAACGCCGTCTGCGCTACAGTCATTGCCACTGCAGGCCATGAAAAACATTGTGATGCCTGCCATCAAAAAGAGTTGGATTTTTTTCATTTTAAGCCCTCCTTAGTATTGGTACTTAAAATGTATTTTTGTAATGAAACGAATTCAATAAGAAAAGTGATGGATTTTGAGTTTTTTTCGTAAAAACATCTTGCACGGATGCTTTTATGAAACAGCATGTTTCATTTACAGTTCTATATAATGCGGGATGATGTCCTCGTAATTCCCGTCCTTGAGCAAAAAGCCCTTGGGAATCACGCCGAGTTGGGTAAAGCCGAGTTTCTTGTAGAGCTTGAGGGCCGAGGTATTCGTCGCGACAACCGCGTTAAACTGCAAAATCCTGAAACCGATTTCCTTGGCCTTCGCGAGGCAATTCTTCACGAGAAATTCACCGATATGCTGGCCACGCTTGTTCTTCTTGACCGCATAGCTCGCATTCGAAATATGCCCGCAGCGCCCGACATTGTTCGGGTGGAGAATGTAGAGCCCGACCACCTCGCCGGAGTCTGTGTCGATCGCGATGCCCGTGAACGACTGCGACTTGAAAAAGGCGTCGCCTGTCTGCGCGTCAAGTGTTTCTTTCTGCGGGAACGCGATTCCGTCTTCGACGATGTCGTTCCAGATTTCAATCGCGTCGTTGATATACTTTGTATTATATTGTTCAATTTTAAGCATGAGAATGATCTCCTTTTTTTTTATTCCCCCAGCACGTGCCGGAGCGTGTCGAGGAAAAGTTCCCCCGCCCGCGTGAACTGCTGGCCCCGCCGCCAAATGATGTACATGTTGGTGGTGAGTTCGGGCATGAGCGGCCTGAAACACAGGCGCGAAGTACGGCTCGTATCCACCAGGCCGTCGAAAGTGAGCAGGTAGCCCGTACCCTCTTTGGCAAGCACCGAACCGTTGTACGAAAGATCCAGCCCCACAATCACGTTCAGCTTCGAAATATCGTCGCCGAACCATTTCGGTAAATCCGCCACCATCGCCTGGCGCGACGCCAACAGCGGCTTGTCGAGCAAGTCCTTCGGCTCGATGAAATCCCGCTTGGCCAAAGGGTCGTCGCGACGCATCACCACGCCCCAGCGGTCCACCGAACGCACCGCAAGGCAGTTGTATTTTTCCAAATCGACGTTATCTACAACCACCGCGAAATCAAAAATGCCCTTGTCCAACTTTTCCAAAGCGCGCTCGCTGTCGCCCGAATATAAGTTGTACTTAATCTTCGGATAGTCGTCCCGGAGAATCGCGATGCACTTCGAAAGAAAATTCACGTTCCGTGATTCCGCGCAGGCAATGGCGATTTCACCCACCACCTCGTCTTCCTTCAGCGACTTGAAATCCTGCACCGTCCTGTCCGCCATCGAAAGGATATCCTCCGCACGCTCCCGCAAGAGTTCCCCCGCAGGCGTCAGCCGAATCGCATAATTCGTGCGCTCGAAAAGCTTCTCGCCCAGCTCCTCCTCCAACTCCTTAAGCTGGCGACTCACCGTCGGCTGTGTCACGCAAAGATTATCCGCCGCGCGCGAGACATTTCCCAACCGCGCCGCCTCCAGAAAATACCGCAAAACTCGAAGTTCCATACCCGAAAACTAATAAAATTCAAGCCCCGCAGGTATGAAATTGTAAAAATAATGCCCGAAAGGAATAACTGATTGATTTGACGGGGGGAGGTGTCCCCCTGGTTCGCACTTCGTTGCTCTCCACCCCCTCGCCTAAGGGGCTCCGCCCCCTAAAACCCCCGGCTTGACCCGCCCGCCCACCCAAATGTCATGCCCCGCTTGACGGGGCGTATCCCTTTTATCGTCATTCTGAGCGTAGCCGCAAGGCGAAGTCGAAGAATCCAGTCACTTTTTTACTACTATTTCCCACTGACATAGCCCTTTGCCACCCGGCATTGGGCGACCGGAAATTTTGAGATTCGTCTCTTATTCTTGGTACAGAAAAATCACCACTTTCTAAAGTCACTAAAGGATAAGACGAACGCTCACGTCCCAACTGGGGCGTGGGTCGTTTTGTGCTTATTTAGTGACTGGGTTGTGGTGACCCTTCTGTACCGATAGGCACGTAAGCGACTCCACGCCTTTTTTGTTTTCCCGACATCTTAGGCCAACGTCTCCGTGCATAAGAGGTGACTCGTTCATTTTTTACATGGAGCATGCCCCGATTATGGCAAAGAAAAAAGCGGTCGAGACCTCACTGAACCTCGAAAACATTCTCTTTAACTGTCGCGATATTTTGCGGGCTGCCCGAAATTCGGGTTCGTTCTTCGAAAAACGCGACATGATGCTCACGCTCGTGTTCTTGCGTTTTATTGGCGAAAAATTTGATGACGGTGTCGCCAAATTGCGCAACGCACTGATAGACCAAGGACTCGATCCCGATGATGAAGGGGTCCGCATCGCATTTTTTGAGGATATCTCCTTTACAGACGGAACTTACTATTTGCCTCCCGAAGCTCGCTGGTCGAATATCATCGACACTCCTGCTCCAAAATTGAATTCTGCGCTTGACGGAGCTCTGCACAGCATTGCTACCGACTCGAAAGACCTCAAGGGCTGCTTTGTCGAAGGCACGTTCATGACGCGAAACCTTGCCCCCAACGATATCAAGAAATTGGTGGACGAGGTGAACAAGATAAGCCATAAAAAGTTCGGCGAAGAAAAGGACTTGATCGGCCGCGTCTATGAATATTTCTTGAAGGAATTTGCCGTAAACGCCACGAAGGAAGAAGGTGAATTCTATACTCCCCACGATGTGGTGCAGTTGATAGCCTCGATGATTGAACCTTACGACGGAACGCTCTACGACCCGTGCTGTGGCTCGGGCGGCATGTTCATCCAGAGTGCGGAACTGGTCAAATCCAAGCAGGGCGACGTCAACCGCATCAACATTTACGGTCAAGAAAAAGAGGCCGCCACTTACCGCCTTGCCAAAATGAACCTCGCCTTGCGCGGGCTCAGCCACCATCTGGGCGAGACAAACGATTCAACATTTAGGAACGACTTGCACAGGGGACTCTATTTCGATTACATCATGGCGAACCCGCCTTTTAATCTCAAGGGTTGGTACGACAGCGATTTGAAAGATGATGCGCGCTGGGCCGATTACGAAACTCCTCCAGAAAGCAATGCAAACTACGCTTGGATTTTGCACATGCTCTCGCACCTCAAGCCTGCCGATGGTGTTGCCGGATTCTTGCTGGCGAACGGTGCGTTGAATGATGAGGATACGGTTAACATTCGCAAGAAACTTATCCAAAACGACAAGGTTGAAGCGATTGTCGTATTGCCGCGAGAATTGTTCATTACCACCGATATCAGTGTGACGCTATGGATACTGAACCAGAACAAGAAGGGCGGAAAATACAACGGTCGTAAACTGCGCAACCGCACGCACGAAATTCTCTTTATGGATTTACGTCAATGGACGGAAAACCCCGTGAAGAACGAACAGAAGAAAAAGGTGCGTCTTGTCACGGAGCAGATTGAACGTGCCGTTGGCATCTATCACACCTGGCAGAACGAGGGAACCAACGGCATGAATTATGCGGTGCCGGAACTTTACCGCAGCGTAGGAATTAAGGAAATCGAAGAAAAGGGTTGGGCACTTACGCCGAGCAAGTATATCGAATTCATCGACCACGATCTGGATATTGATTACAAGAAAGAAATGAAACGTATTCAGAAAGAAATGAAGGATTTGCTCAAGACAGAACGCGAGTCGCAGCAGATGCTTGTTGATGCATTCAAAGGAATTGGCTTTGATATTGAGGATCGATAATGGCTGTGAAGAAATATAAATTTGGTGATTTGATTGAATTAACGAATGAACAAAATTCTGATGGGAAATATGGGGTAAATGATGCCATCGGAGTGAATATTGGCAAGACTATTATTCCTATGAGGGGTGATAATTCGCAAAAAGACTTACGAAAATTTCATATTGTTCCTCCTAGGCATTTTGCTTATAATCCACGTGGGAGTCGAAAACTTGGACTTGGTTATAATGATACAAACGTTACATATATAATCACATTCAATGATAACGTTTTTCGAATAAAAAAAACAAAAGAAACTACGGTCTTAAATAAGTATTTGTTTATGTATTTAAGCAGACAAGAGTGGGATCGCTATGCGGAAAGCGTGTCTTGGGGAAGTTCAACAGAAGTTTTTGATTGGAAAGTTTTTTGCGATATAGATATTGTTTTGCCAGATTTGCCGACCCAACAGAAGTATGTGGATATTTACGAGTCAATGGTCGCTAACCAAAAATCTTACGAAAAAGGCCTTGACGACCTAAAGTTCACCTGCGATGCGTATATTGAAGAACTGCGAAGAAAAACGAAATGTGAAAAAATTGGAAAATATCTACATGAAGAAAATGTACGAAACAATGATAATAAACTAAACAACGTTTTGGGCGTGAGCAAAGATAAAGTTTTTATTCCAACCGTAGCTAATTTGATGGGAATAGATCTTGATAATTATAAAGTAGTCAATCCAAATTGGTTCGCTTACAGCAATCGAATAAATATTGGAAGTATAGCGTTAAGGTATAAATCTGCATGTTTGGTTTCCCCATCATATACATTTTTTTCAATAGATGAACAAAAGATTAATCCAGAATATTTTGCCTTATGGCTTCAACGAGAGGAATTTTTACACTTTGCATTTTTTTATTCTATGGGAACAGTAAAGGACGAGTTAGATGTTGAAGAACTTGGACAGATGGAAATACCTATTCCTAGTTTAAATGTACAAGAAAGCATTGTAAATATCTACAAAGTCTATACAGAACGCAAGCGCATCAACGAACAGCTGAAACAACAGATAAAGGATATCTGTCCCATTCTCATCAAGGGTTCGTTGGAGGAATAAATTATGGCGAAATTGATAAACTTCAACGGTCGCTTCTGCGAATCGGATTACGAATTTGCCTTTATCTCATATCTTGAAACGGAAGGTTGGCTGTATTTGCCGGGCAACAAACTTGCCCGAGAAGAAATCAAGGAAGTCCTTCACGCTGATGACATCAAGGAATATCTGGCCACAAATAATCCCGACTTGCCGAAGGACGATGTCGAAAAACTGTTCGACACCATTCGCCTCGTGGGTGCCGAAAGCGATTTCGCGACACTCCACAAGTTCTACAACTGGCTTATAGACGGCATCAAGTTCACTCCGCAAGACGGGAAACCAAGAACAATACAACTGATAGATTTTGAACGCCCTGAAAATAATATTTTCCGCGTTGTGAATCAGTTGACGGTAGAATACATCAACAACGGCAAAAAAGAAAACCGCCGTCCCGATGTAATGCTATATGTAAATGGGTTCCCACTTTGCGTTATAGAACTGAAAAACCCCGCCGATGCAAATGCCACTATTTATGACGCCTGGGAACAAATCAACATCCGCTACTGGCGCGATATTCCGCATCTTTTGCATTATTGCCCATTGGCCTGTATTTCCGACGGCGTAAAGACCCGTCTTGGAACAGTCCGCACGCCTTACGAACATTTCTATGCGTGGCGACGAATAAACGAAGGTGACAAGATTTCAACGATGCCGTTTGCCGAAACCGAGGCGATGATAAAGGGCGTCTATAACCCAGTCCGCTTCCTTGAAATTTTCCGCGATTACGTTTACTTTCAGGACAGCGAATACGACCACGACGAAAAGGAAATCGTCTGCCGTTATCCGCAGTTCTTCGCCTCCCGTTTGCTAAAACAGAGCATTGTCAAGTCTGTCATTGAAAAAAGCGGCAAGGGCGGCACCTACTTTGGTGCGACAGGCTGTGGTAAAACTTACACGATGGCGTTTCTTGCCCGTCAATTGGCACTTCGCTGTTCCGATATTCCCGAAATCGGGTCTCCTACAATCGTGATGATTGTGGACCGCGAGGAATTACAAAAGCAGGGAGCAAAACTTTTTAAGAAAAGCACGGAGTTCCTGAATCTTGGAAGCGTCGAAGTCGTAAAGAACCGCAAACAACTTCGTGAAGAACTGGGTGCGCGCGAAAGCGGAGGGTTCTACATTTGCACCATCCAAAAATTCTGCGACCGCGAAGACGATAAAATCGGCCTGATCAACAACCGTGCCAACATCATCTGCTTTTCAGACGAGGCTCACCGAACCCAACTGGAACATTCCAAGAAAATCCAGTTCAGCAAAGACGAAAACATGAAGGCGATGATTTCGAAGCCTTATGCGAAAGTCCTGCGCGAAGCGTTCCCGCATGCGACTTTCGTTGGCTTTACGGGCACGCCGATTGCAGAAACGTACCAGACCTTCGGTGACGAAATCGACCGCTATACCATGGACCAGGCGGTTGCCGACGGCTTGACGGTTCCTATCAAGTATCACCCTCGAATTGCAAAGGTGCTGCTTGACAAGGAAAAAGTCAAAGAAATTGAAGATTACTATAAGAAGTGCGCTGAAGATGGTGCAACAGCCGAAGACATTCAGGCCAGTAAAAAGGCGATGAGTTCCATGGAGGTGATTCTTGGGGATCCCGCTCGCTTGGAACGCCTCGCAGTTGATATTCACGACCATTATGTTTCTAGTTGCGCAGGCGAACCGGACCGCGTACAAAAAGCAATGATCGTGTGCTCTTCTCGCCAAATTGCATACGACCTGCTGAAGAAATTCCAGGAGAAGTATCCTGAATGGTTTGTCGAAAAGAAAACACCTGATGGTGTTATAGCAACTGAAGAAGAATTGAAGAAAATGCAGCCCGTGCCTTTTATGGCGATGGTTGCAAGCGTCGGGAGTAACGACCGCAAGGAAATGTACGATTATCTTGGTGGAGTCAAAAACGATTCCCGTTCCGAAGAATTAGATATTGCCTTCAAGAACGAAAAGTCAAATTTCCGAATCGTCATTGTCGTGGATATGTGGATAACGGGTTTCGACGTTCCCTGTCTTACTTACATGTACAATGACAAGCCTCTGAAAAAGCACATGCTTATCCAGACAATAAGTCGTGTCAACCGTAAAGATACGGGCAAGGGATATGGCTTGATTGTGGACTATATCGGCATTCGCGACAACATGCGCGAAGCGATGAAACTTTATGGCGGAGATACATCCGTTGCTCCGACGGTAGATGATGTGGAACAGGCAACAGCCGTATTCAGGGGCGAATTGGAAATTCTAAAGCACCTGTTTGCCGGGTATGATATCACTCCGTTTCTGGATCCGGAATGCGAACCAGGAAGGCGGTACATGCTGCTTGCAAAAGCCGCTGAATACGTGTTTACCTCAACGCAAGAACTCAATTCGGAAAACAAGAACGGAGCAAAGGCTCCGCAAAAGGTTTCCTTCAAGAATTACTTCTTGCAGGTTGTGAAACGGATGCGCGTGGCGTTTGATATCTGCTCGCCTTCTGGAAATTTGAGCGAAGAAGAATCTGCCCTGGCGCAGTGTTTTATGGCGATTGCAGGCTTTGTGCGGAAAATGAGCGGAACAAGCGACATCGATACCGATACGATGAATCGCAATGTCGCTAAAATGGTAGAAGAAGCGCTCAAGTATAGCAAGGTCGAAAGCGTTCTTGAAAGCGGCGATGAAGAGAATCTTTTCAGCCCGGAATTCTACGAGAAACTTTCCGATGTGAAGATGCCCGCAACTAAGCTTGAACTTCTGGTGAAAATGCTCCGCAAGCAAATCAAGGAATTCGGGAAGATTAACCAAATTGCTGCAAAATCGTTCTTGGAAATGCTCGAAAGGACAATCGAGGAATATCACGAACGCCGCAAGGCGTTGACCGCTGAAGAAGCGGGAGAAACACAGGAACACGCGACGGACGAAATTATCAAGAACGCGACAGAACAAGCGCTTGAGATTTTGCGCCAGATGAACGAAAACCGCGAAAGCTTCCGCAAGATGGGCTTGACCTTCGAAGAAAAGGCTTTCTACGATATTCTGCTTGCTCTCCGCGACCAATACAACTTTGAATATGGCGAAGACAAGAACGTTGACGGCGTGGTCATTAACGAAAAATGCAAGGCCTTGGCGAAGAAGGTGAAGGAAATCATCGACACGAAATCTTCATTTGCCGACTGGCTCAACAATCAGAATGTGCGCAACGCCCTCAAAGTGGATATCAAAATCTGCCTTGTGAAAAACGGATACCCGCCGCAGTACAGTCCCGAAGAATTCAGCAAGGTTATGGAACAAGTGGAAAATTTTGAGGAGAATCAGTAAAACCTCTTGACAACCGCCATTCCGTAATTTATATTTAGTGCACAAGTGTGTATAAAACCAATTTTTGCGCACAGCGTAAAACAATCAAAGCCCCGCCTTTTTATGCTTGTAGGCGGAGGGAGGAAAGATGAATACTAGCCAAACAAGGCCTGAAAATGTTATATTGCCATTAAGCAATATGATGTACCCCTTCATGACACTTGACGACAACGCGGAAATCGTCCATTCCGAAATGGGCAAGGATGGCCGCGTTAAGGTGTACATCGAAAAGCCCGACGCAAAAGACGGCTTCCATCGGGCGACATGCTATTTACCCTCCTATACATGGGAAGATATATTCGGTTTTTCAGATGAGGAAATCAATCGCTATAAGAAGGTGATTGAATCTACGGCTCATTTGATAATGGAATTTTCTCAGAAAGGTGGGTTCAGCAATGCCGCAAATCTTTAAGATAGGATCTTTCTGGGTTTATTTCTGGTCCAACGAAGGTGTTCCTCTGGAACCGGTACATGTCTTGCAAAATATTCTTCGGATTATTGAAGCTCGTCATGAGGACGTTGTTGCGAAATGGATTGCTCATTTCAACGAAATATCGTATTTCTGCTAGACTTACTGCGAATTATGGTAAGGGATTTTCTATGACGAACTTGAAGCAGATGCGGGATTTCTATCTGACTTATCAAATTGGTCAGACGGTGTCTGACCAATTCGTCTTGAGCTGGTCCCATTACTTGTTCCTGATGCGTATCGATAATCCCGATGAACGGAAATTCTACGAAATTGAGGCGAAAAACTCGAATTGGAGCCTGCGGGAACTCAAAAGGCAGTTCGATTCCAAAAAGAAGGCTCAAAGATGGTGTGTCGTTCCGTAAAATTCTGCCATTTTTTTGCCGTTCCCGGCATTACAATCCCAAAATCCTCAGATAGTCCATCCGGCTATTCAAAATTCGAATGACAAAAACTTTATCACGTTCGTTCCGGTAAAAGACCAAATACCCGCTGACAGAAAGGCAACGATACTTCACCAGGTTATTTACTTTACCTCTTAACGAAGGACCAATCTCAGGGAAGACGGCTAAGTTGTCAATGGCATCAAGAATTTCAATGAGTTTTTCGTTCGCCGCCTTGGGACTTCCCAGCTCGGTTTCGATATAAGCTTTGATACCGTCTAAATCTTCGACGGCTTTTGGCGAAAATACGACGGAGGGCATCTAGACCTCGTATTTTTTCCGCACATCAGCGGCGGAAAGCCATCGTCCCTGTTCGGCGGAGCGTTCGCCTTCGGCAAGAGCCTTCTGTAGCTTCAGTTCGGCGACCATGCGTTCGTATTCCTTGATATCAATTACAACGTAACAACCGCGACCGTTCTTGGTCAAAAAGACTGGAGAATCTTCGGTCACGTTCTGAAGAACTTCGTTATAATTGCGCAAATCAGAAACTGGCAAAATACAGGGCATGGGGAACCTCCTTTCCTAAAATACAAAATCTTAAGAATAATTGCAAGTAAAATTCAACGAAGTACGTGCCGTATTGCGAGTTTTCTGCCTTAAATTTATGCTTTATAAGCATATCTAGTTATGAAAACAAAGTATTTGCAATATCTGAAAAACGAAGGTATATTTGGACATGTAAAGACTTCAACCGAGAGGAACCTATGAAAAAAGTATTGGTCTTGTCCAGCAGTTTGCACAAGGGAAGCAACTCCGAAACCTTGGCGCAGGAGTTCGCGAAGGGTGCCGCCGAGGCGGGCAACAAGGTGGAATTCGAGTCGCTGCGCGGCAAGAAGATCGGTTTTTGCATGGGCTGCCTCGCTTGCCAGAAGAAGGGCAAGTGCGTCATCAAGGACGACGCTCCCGCCATCACCAAGAAGATGGAATCGGCGGACGTCATCGTATTCGCAACGCCAATTTACTATTACGAGATGAGCGGCCAGCTCAAGACGATGCTCGACCGCGCCAATTCCCTTTACTCGAGTGATTACAAGTTCCGCGAGATTTACCTGCTCACATCTGCCGCCGACACCGACGCGAAGGCCATGAACATCGCAAAACGCGGCATTGGGGGGTGGATCGCCTGTTTCGACGGCGTGAAGCTCAAGGGAGCCCTCTGCGCTACGGGAGCCGAAAGCGCAGGCGATGTCAAGAAGAATTCCGCGCTCCTGAAAAAAGCGTTCGCCATGGGAAAGAAAGTTTAACTACAAGGAGATAAATCATGAAATCCAGATTCTTTAAAGCGGCGCTCGCCGTGGTTTCCGCATGCACCCTGATGGCATGCTGCCCCGAAAAAGAAAACAATGCTGCACAGGATGCGGCCAAAACCGCCGCACCGGCAACAGAAGCAGCACAACAGACAAAGGACGAAAATATGAACAAGCTCACGCTCACCGCCGAATGGGACAAGGTTTTCCCCAAGAGCGACAAGGTCGAACATTCCAAGGTCACTTTCAAGAACCACTTTGGCATTGAACTCGCTGCCGACATGTTCGTGCCCAAGGACACGAGCCTCAAGGTGAACGGCAAGTGGGCCGCGATTGCAGTCTCGGGCCCGTTCGGCGCCGTCAAGGAACAGTCCAGCGGCCTTTACGCCCAGCAGATGGCGGAACGCGGATTCCTGACCATCGCATTCGACCCGAGCTTCACCGGCGAATCGGGCGGCGAGCCGCGCTACATGAACAGCCCGGACATCAACACCGAAGACTTCATGGCGTCTGTAGATTTTCTCTCGACCCGCGACAATGTTGACCCGGAACGCATCGGCATCATCGGCATTTGCGGCTGGGGCGGCATGGCGATTAACGCTGCCGGCATCGATACCCGCGTCAAGGCGACGGTTGCATCCACCATGTACGACATGAGCCGCGTGACTGCAAACGGCTACTTCGATTCCGCAAACAACGCTGATGCCCGTAACGAGGCCCGCAAGGCATTGATGGCCCAGCGCACCAAGGACTTCAAGAACGGCACGTACGACCTGGCCGGCGGTGTGGTGGACCCGCTCCCGGACGACGCTCCTTACTTTGTCAAGGATTATTTCGCCTACTACAAGACCCCGCGCGGCTACCACAAGCGATCCCTCAACAGTAACAAGGGCTGGGCCGCCTCCGCAGGCACCTCGCTCATGAACACCAAGCTCCTCGCATACGCCGACGAAATCCGTAACCCGGTGCTCATCATCCACGGCGAAAAGGCCCACAGCCGCTACTTCGGCGAAGGCGCATTCGAAAAGATGACCGGCAAGAAGGCGAACGTCCCCGCAAAACTCGACGCCACCAAGAACTGGAGCAAGACCGTTGGCAACAAGGAACTCCTCGTTATCCCCGGAGCCTCCCACGTGGACCTCTACGACAATCTGGAAAAAATCCCCTTCGAAAAGCTAGGCGAATTTTTCAAAGCGAATTTGAAGTAAATTTGCTGGAGACGAGACCTACAAGGATGTCATTCCCGGCTTGACCGGGAATCTCCTTTTAATTATCGGATTAAACTTTATTTAGAGTTTTTTATGAAGATACATATCCTTTACATCGTCGTTTTATTGCTGTTCGCTGCATGCTCTGCTGATGCGGCTTCGTCTGTCAAGCCGACGCAACCTGAAGCCCAGACGCCGAAATCATCAGCCCAAACGGAGACTCCCGTGAAACTCAAGATCCATGTGAACGACACCACCTTCACGGCAACGCTCGAAGAAAATTCCTCGGCCAAGGCCTTCGCCGAATTCCTCGCGCAGGGCGACATGACGCTCGACATGCACGACTACGGCAGTTTCGAGAAGGTGGCCGACCTGCCGCGCAGTTTTCCGCGCAACGACACGCAAATCGACACTGACGCGGGCGACATCATTCTATATCAGGGCAACACCATCACTATCTATTACGACAAGAATTCCTGGAATTTTACGCGCCTTGCCCGCATCGACAACGTGAACAAGAAACGCCTACAGGAAATTCTCGGCAAGGGGAACGTGAAGGCGACTTTTTCTATCGAAAAGTAGCAGAGACGCTATTGATATCTAACGCCTTTCTTCATTTTCGGCGATGGCCTTGATTGTAAAGCCTTTTCGGTGTTCATATAACTCTGCTTCTCCAATATGCCTTATTTCCCAAGTTGGGGAGGCTTCATACGAATATCCAACGATTGTTGAAATAAAAATCCAAAGATTGTACTTTTTATGATGTTTTGTTGTTGCATTTTGTGGTGGAATAATATATATTTGTAGTTATAAGGATTATATTATGGCTACAACTGTAATGCAAATTCGGGTTGATGAAGACCTTAAGAACGATGCCGCAAAGATTTTGGAAAACCTGGGCATGGACGTGCCGACCGCAATCCGCGTGTTCTTCAAGCGGGTGGTCGCCGAGCGGGGAATCCCCTTCGAAGTCCGCGAACCCCGCGCAACCTACGATGCGAATCCTGGCTGGAAGGCTTTTCAGGCATTGAGAAGACAAGCTGCTGAAAGCGGTGCCGCCGGAATGTCCGAAGCGGAAATCGAAGCCGAAATCGCCGCCGCCCGTTCGGGAAAATAATCTATTGAGGTGGCTGTGGTTTACACGGTGATTGATACGAACGTTATTGTTTCGGCGCTTATTTCGAAGAACGAAAAATCGCCGGTTGTCGAAATCGTAAAACGAGCCTACGCAGGGAAGTTTCGCGTTTTGGTGAACAACGCGATATTGGCCGAATATGGGAAAGTTCTAAGACGACCTAAGTTTGGTCTTGCTCTTCAGCAGATAGTCGAAACTTTGGATTTGTTGGCTGAAATTTCTGTAAATGTTGATGTTCCCATGAGCGGTACTATTCTGCCTGACCCAAAAGATGTCGTATTCTATGATGTGGCCTTGGCCCATCAAGATAAGCATGCCTCTCTTGTGACGGGGAATATGAAGCATTTCCCGAATTGCTTTTTTGCCGTGACCCCGAGGGAGTTCTTGGATAGGCTTGAATTGGAAGAACTTTTGGATGGAAACTTTGCCGGATTTGGGCAGACTCTAAACGACTGCCGCGGCTGGACAAGGTATTGCTAGAAATTTTTTTATAATTTTAAGAAGTTTCTTTACGCAAGAGCTTTCGCTCAAGGGAGGGCACTCCCACACGCTCAATTTTTATTACATTCAGCGTAGAATTGAACGTGGAAAATTTTTGATATGAAACAGTTTATTGTTGACGCGTTTACGGACAAACCTTTTGCAGGGAACCCTGCGGCGGTCTGCATTCTAGAGCGGTTCCCGAGCGAAGAACTGATGAAGAACATCGCCCGCGAAAACAACCTTTCGGAAACTGCCTTTGCCGTCAAGGAAGGCGACGCCTATCATTTGCGCTGGTTCACACCGGCAAGGGAAATCGACCTCTGTGGCCACGCCACGCTCGCGACAGCATTTGTCGTCCTCAACTTCTACGAAAAATGCGCTGCAGCCGTGACGTTCAACACCGTGAGTGGCGCTTTGTATGTACGCAAGAACGGAGACCTTTACGAAATGGAGTTCCCTGCCTACGACATCAAGCCGATTCCCGTCACCGACGAGATGACTGCAGCCCTTGGCGTGCGGCCCCTGGAGGCCTTCATGGGGCGGGACTTGCTTTGCGTCATGGATTCCACGGAGTTCGTCAAAAAGTATTCGCCAGCTACAGACAAAATTATATCATTGCCCGGGACTCTTTTGCACATTACGGCAAGGGGCGATGCGAAAGCGGATTGCGTTTCCAGGTCATTCGCGCCCAAAATCGCCATTAACGAGGACCCCGTTTGCGGTTCGGGTCACTGCCATATCGCGCCCTATTGGATGCAAAAACTGCGGAAAACGGAAATTGTCGCCTACCAGGCTTCAGCGCGGGGCGGGACGCTTTACTGCAAGGCGAAAGGCAAGAACCTACTCATCTCCGGCAAAGCGGTTCTCTTCTCCGAAGCCGAAATCAACGAATCGGCGTTTTAAGTTGCTATGGTGGGAAAAATTTTACAATTTCCGCCTGAATTCGGCTGGGTTTACGCCTAGTACCCGCTTTGTGTAGCGACTAAAGTAAGACACACTTGAAAATTCCATACGGTAGGCGATTTGTGAAACGGAGAGTTTCTCGTTTTTCAAAAGTTTTGAAATGATTGGCCCTGTGTAACGGTTGATTAAATATGTGACGGATTTGCCTGTAAGCCTACGGACGGTTTCTGAAAGGTATTTTGGCGAAACATTCAAGCATTTTGCATAGTACGTCACGTCGCGGTGCGTCAAGGTGTCCCCGCGTTCAAGAATTTGGGTAAGATTCTTGACAACGGAGGCCGCACCTTGCGGGATGCCACTTTTGATGTCTTCTTCTAAATCCCTTCGCCTATGAGCTTCGAACAAGTCGTAATTCATTTGCAGGCTTGCCGCCCCCAGAGATTCCTTGTAATAAAAGTTTTCTTTGTCTTGAAGCCTATGGAAAATGTTCAAAAAATCAAGCCTAATGCGTGAGACTTCTCTTTTTTTCCCGTGAATGATAGGCTCGTTATGTAAGCTGTGCTCGCCTTTAATTCCATAGTGATTTTCGGGGAGTTGCGAATTGATGAACCGCAAATCCCCAAGAACAAGCGAAACTTTCAGATGCTTGCCTGCCTTAACATCTGTAATGCGTTCGATATGCGGGGCTATCACTATATCGTTTTTCTTGACTGCATAAAGCGTTCCGTTGTATATGAATCCGCCTGTGCCATTTAAACACACCAAATGCAAACACCAATTTTTTAAATCGGGTCGGATGATGTCCGAAAAATTTTCGGAAAAAATGAATGGTGGTTGTTGTGAAAACCTAGAATTCTTTTGCAGCATAAATCAAATATAAAAATGATTTACGCAATATGTGAAACAATTCCAGCAAAAAGTGAAAGTTTTTGTTCAAAAAGAAAGGTATAATTATAACTACAAATAAAAACGCAAATCAGCTAGCGAAAAATCGCGGAGAAATTATGTCTAAGACTTTGATTCTTTTCTATTCACGCCCGGGAGCAAACTATGTCTCTGGAAACATCGTAAACCTCGAAAAAGGGAACTGCCTTGTGGTGGCAGAAAAAATTGCCGCAACCCTTCGACAAACCCAAGGTGCAGATTCCGTGGATATGTTCCAAGTGAAGCCGCAAAAAGAGTATTCGTCGAATTACACCAAATGCACCGAAGAGGCTAAAGCGGAGCTCAAAGCGGACGCACGCCCCGCATACATAGGGGATATTGATGTTTCGCCTTACGACAACATTATCGTGGGCTACCCCATTTGGTGGGGGACATTTCCCATGCCGCTTTGGACGTTCCTTGAAAATCACGATTTTTCGGGAAAGAAGATTATCCCATTCAGCACGCACGAGGGAAGCGGCCTTGGACATAGCGTAAAAGACATCCAAAAGCTTTGTCCAAAAGCAAACGTTATGGCTGGCATCGCAATTCACGGGAGTAGTGCCGCATATTGTGAAAGCGAAATCCAAAGAATTGTGGAAAGTATTTAACTGTTTTGGTATCAAAGAAAGCAACATACCGAGGGAAGAAATTTGGATTACAAGTTAAAATTACTTTGTTTGTTAATTATGTTGTTTACAGTAATTGTAGGTGCTAAGGAGAGTAAAATGCAAGTCCAAATTGAAATCGGAAATGATAAATACAATGCTTTTTTTGAAAACAGCGGAATTGCCCAAGCGGTAGCAGCACTATTTCCAAAGTCAGTCAAAATGGAAGAGTATGCGGCAAACAATGAATATTATGCACGGCTCGATTCTAAAATTTCATCAAAGGCTTCAGAAGTAGACAAGATTTTCGCGGGCGATATTATGCTTTATAATAGTATTTCGCTCGTTATATTCTATGCAGATGCAGAACACACTTCGGGCTATGTTAAACTGGGGCATATTGAAAATCCTACAGGCTTAAAAAAGTCGCTCGGTGCAGCTGGCGGAAAATTGCGTTTTTCGCTTGCGAATGGAGCGGCAAAAACCGATGAGGTGACAGAACTCCAAAACCTTTACCGCGAAATGTGGAAAATCCTCATAGCAAAAGACGCTTCAGGCATAAAACACACCCATGCAGAAAATTTCGTCTTGATGCACATGACAGGGAGTCGCATGAACCGTGCAGAATTTATTGCTGCCGTTCAAGACGGAACATTAAATTATTACACGGCTGATCACGACGAAATAAACGTGAAAATTGACGGAAACCATGCGACTCTTGTCGGGAAATCCCGCGTGAACGCAGCGGTTTATGGCGGTGGCCGCCATACCTGGCGTTTACAGCAAAATATGACTTTAGAAAAAATAAACGGCGTGTGGCTTTTTACGCATTCAAAAGCGAGTACATATTAAAGACTTTACGCAATTTGTGAAACAAATTAGGCAAAAAGTGAAAGTTTTTCATGATTTTGTAATGTATATTCGTGTAAAACAATAGGTGATTATATGGAACAGAATGAAACCAAAACTTACCCGCAAGGCTATGTTTATGAACTGATGGACAAAGGCGGCCCTACATTTGCAACAGAGCCGTATTTCAAGGAAGCAAGTGCCGAAATGATTCGTGCACGCACGCTTTGTGCACGTGCAAATGCAACGTTCCCAGACGATCCAAGTTATGTAAAATACCTGGAGGAATTATTCGGACGATCTTTAGAGGACATTCGCATTTTAACACCGTTTATTTGCGACTTTGGAAACCGCGTGAAATTCGGGAAGAACGTGTTCATCAATCATTCTGCTATTTTATCTGCAAGCGGTGGCATTGAGTTTGAAGACGGCGTATCTGTTGCACCAGGTTGCCGTATTGCTACAATCAACCACGATTTTAACGAACGCCACACGAAATACACCTACGGAAAAGTGACCATCAAAAAGAACGCATGGCTTGGCATGGGGGTAACTGTATGCCCGGGAGTGACCATTGGCGCGTATGCAGTAGTTGCGGCAGGTGCAGTGGTAACGCACGATGTTCCTGATTATGCGGTCGTTGGAGGCGTGCCAGCAAAGGTCATCAAAATGCAAAATCCAAGTGAACAGAAGGAATTGTAAAGGAGATTTTGAACTCTATGTTTATATTACATACTATGAGAAAACTTACCTTGATTCTTTTAACACTTCTTCTGGGAGTCTCCATGGCTGCAGAAAAGAAAATCCTCGTCGTTTACTATTCCCGCGCCGGCGAAAACTATTCCGTCGGGACAATCACCAAGGGCAATACCGAAATCATTGCTGAGATGATTGCGAAAAAGACGGGCGGCACGCTCTTGCATGTGGAACCCGCGAAGGAATATCCGAAGAAATACGACGACTGCATCAACGTGGCCAAGAAGGAACTTGCGCAGGACGCGCGCCCGGCCATCAAGCCGGTGAACGTGAATCCCGAAGATTACGACGAAATCTACGTCGGCTATCCGGTTTGGTGGGGCGAGATGCCCATGCCGATGTTCACTTTCTTCGAGAAGTATAACCTGAAGGGCAAGACGATTCACCCGTTCGTGACGCACGAAGGTAGCGGGCTTTCTGGCGTGCAACGTCTCAAGAAGGTGACCGGCGCGAACGTGACAGCGGGCCTCGCCATTTACGGACACGTGGCACAGAACGAACGCGAAAAGGCCCAGAAAGAAGTGGACAAGTGGGTGAAGTAGACTGATCGCGCCTCACCGTGTGAGGCGAACCTATGGTTTTCACTCTTCGGCGATGTCAAGAAGAATTCCGCGCTCCTAAAAAAAGCGTTCGCCATGGGAAAGAAAGTTTAACAACAAGGAGAAAAATCATGAAATCCAAATTCTTAAAAGCAGCGTTCGCCGTGGTTTCCGCATGCACCCTGATGGCATGTACCCCCGAAAAAGCCCCTTCGACAAGCTCAGGGACCTCGTCGACAACAAAGCAGGCTACAGAAACTGCCTCCGCGGCACAACAGACAAAGGACGAAAATATGAACAAGCTCACGCTTACCGCCGAATGGGACAAGGTTTTCCCCAAGAGCGACAAGGTCGAACATTCCAAGGTCACTTTCAAGAACCACTTTGGCATTGAACTCGCTGCCGACATGTTCGTGCCCAAGGACACGAGCCTCAAGGTGAACGGCAAGTGGGCCGCGATTGCAGTCTCGGGCCCGTTCGGCGCCGTCAAGGAACAGTCCAGCGGCCTTTACGCCCAGCAGATGGCGGAACGCGGATTCCTGACCATCGCATTCGACCCGAGCTTCACCGGCGAATCGGGCGGCGAGCCGCGCTACATGAACAGCCCGGACATCAACACCGAAGACTTCATGGCGTCTGTAGATTTTCTCTCGACCCGCGACAATGTTGACCCGGAACGCATCGGCATCATCGGCATTTGCGGCTGGGGCGGCATGGCGATTAACGCTGCCGGCATCGATACCCGCGTCAAGGCGACCGTTGCATCCACCATGTACGACATGAGCCGCGTAACCGCGAACGGCTACTTCGATTCCGCAAACAACGCCGACGCCCGTAACGAAGCCCGCAAGGCTCTGATGGCCCAGCGCACCAAGGATTTCAAGAACGGCACATACGACCTGGCCGGCGGTGTTATTGACCCGCTCCCGGACGACGCTCCTTACTTTGTCAAGGATTACTACGCTTACTACAAGACCCCGCGCGGCTACCACAAGCGATCCCTCAACAGCAACAAGGGCTGGGCCGCCTCCGCAGGCACCTCGCTCATGAACACGAAACTCCTCGCATACGCCGACGAAATCCGTAATCCCGTGCTCATCATCCACGGCGAAAAGGCCCACAGCCGCTACTTCGGCGAAGGCGCATTCGAAAAGATGACCGGCAAGAAGGCGAACGTCCCCGCAAAACTCGACGCCACCAAGAACTGGAGCAAGACCGTTGGCAACAAGGAACTCCTCGTTATCCCCGGAGCCTCCCACGTGGACCTCTACGACAACCTGGAAAAAATCCCCTTCGAAAAGCTGAACGAATTCTTCAAGACGAACTTGAAGTAAGCAAAAGTCATCTAACCGCGACAATTATCGCTGCTGTCCAAGGTCACAATTGTGACCTTGGTTGCTTTTTGAGATTATTTACGGCTCAGTTAGAAACTGCGACTTCCCGGCGGGCGTCGCGGTACTTGTGCAAGCCAAACATCACGCGGCGGGCAATCGGCTGCGCGATCAAGATTTCTACCGCAAGCGAAATGGCAAAGTTGCGAGGCCACTTGTAAAAGAAATTCACCAGCGGCTCCATTGTAATTTCGCGGTTTCCGACCCAGGTACCTACAATCGTCAAGATGATGGACATCAGGAAAACCGTGCACATGATGTTGAGTGTAATCACTGCGTGGAAGCTGTCGCCTTTCTGCGTAAGCTTTGAAGTTAGGAACGCCGCAGGCTTGTACGTGACAAGTACCGTCGCGATGACGCACGGCCAGAGTATCGGCATAATCGGGAATACGTGCGCCCAGCTTTCCATGCTAAAGCCCATCTCGAAACAGGTGATGAGCGGCGCGATGATGTTCATCGAGATAATCGAAAGCGTCACGAGAAAAAGGGTGAATTCGCGTTTGCCGCGCGGGAGTTTCATGTAAAAGTCCATTTTAACCTCTTTTGTTGCGGGCCCTGCGCAATAAAAAAGGCGCAAAACCCTGATGTTTGAGTTTCACGCTGAACCATTATACGCAATGAAATTTCGTGCCCATAAATAAAAATATTTTTTGCCTTTGTCAAGAACTTGCCAACGGAAAAATTTTTTCTTAAATTCGCTTGCGAAATCAACGTGTAGCGGTCCCGCATAAGTCCAGTTGTAAGGCTTTGCGGGCTTTTTTTATGGCGATTCCGTGCGGTTTCGCCAAGAGGAATTTATGAGCGGAAAACAGAAATTCACTTTCCTTATGCTGTTGCTTGGGCTGCTTTCGGCATTTGGCCCCTTCGTGACAGACCTTTACTTGCCGGCCCTCCCGAGCCTTGCCGATTACTTTGCGGCAAGCCCCTCGATGGCACAGCTGAGCCTCACCATGAGCATGCTCGGGCTTTCGGTGGGGCAACTCTTTGTAGGCCCACTGAGCGACAAGTACGGCCGCAAAAAGTTGTTGCTAGTTTGTCTGTTGCTTTTTGTTTGCGGGACTATCGCTTGCATTGTCGCGCCGAACATCGTAACCTTCAACGTGTTTCGTTTGTTGCAGGGCATGGCGGCGTCCGGCGGTATCGTGATAGCACGTTCCATTTCGGCAGATTCCTACCGTGGTCCCGTTCTCACGAAGTTCCTTGCCATGGTGAGCGCTGTGAACGGAGTCGCCCCGATTATAGCCCCGGTGCTAGGCGGATTCTTGCTGAATTTCATGAGCTGGAAGGGAACTTTTGCGGTGTTGCTTCTGTATGGCGCATTGCTGCTCTTTATGTCAGGGAAATTCCAGGAATCGCTCCCGGTAAAACGCCGCAGCAAAAAATCCGTCTTTGCAAGCTTTAGCTTGTATGCAAAAGTATTCAAGAACCGCGCCTACGTATCGTATTTCTTGGTATGCACATTCCCAATGGTTATCTTGTTCGGGTATATCGCGTCTTCGCCCTTTATCTACCAAAAAATCTACGGCCTTTCGCCTGTCGGCTTTAGCCTGTGCTTTGCGCTGAACGCCGTTTTCACGGCCATCGGTTGCGCGTTGTCGGGTAAAGTCGGCAACGAATTCAAGGCCCTTAAAATCGCGGGTACGGGAATGTTCGTTTTCGCAATTGCTGTTGCTGCCGCACTCATGACGCACGCTTTACTTCCGCTTCTGCAGGTCGCCTTCATGGGGCTTACGTTCATGTTCGGCATGAGTCAGCCCCCGGCAAACGCATTGGCATTGAATGCGGAACGCGCAAATGCGGGCACCGCAGCCGCGGCCATCGGGGCATCGGGCTTCTTGATGGGCGGAATCGTCTCTCCGCTGGTCGGCATGGGCGACATCGCCACAAGTGTCTCGATCGTCCTAGTTGTGGGTGCCGTTTTGACGCTTATTTCTGTTCTCGCCATCAGTTCACTATGCGCAAAAGGCATAGTGAGTCATAGCAAATAAGTATTTTGAATCGCTCGAGCAATTATTTATATTGTGTATATGCGAAACTTTATCTTTATAGCGTTATTCTTTCTGGTAGCTTGCAGCGACGCGGCGAGCCATTCGTCGCAACCTGAAACTCAGACGCCGAAATCGTCCGCCAGTAAAACGCCCGGCGCAGTGCCAGCAAGTTCATCCGCTCAAACGGAGGCTCCCGTGAAACTCAAAATCCATGTAAACGACACCACCTTCACGGCAACGCTCGAAGAAAATTCCTCCGCCAAGGCCTTCGCCGAATTCCTCACGCAGGGCGACCTCACGCTCGACATGCGCGACTACGGCAGCTTCGAGAAGGTGGCTGACCTGCCGCGCAGTTTCCCGCGCAACGACAAGCAAATCGACACCGACGCAGGCGACATCATCCTTTACCAGGGCAATTCCATCACCATCTACTACGACAAGAATTCCTGGAACTTTACGCGTCTAGCCCGCATCGACAATGTGAACAAGAAACGCCTCCAGCAGATCCTCGGCAAAGGGAACGTGAAGGCGACATTTTCGGTGGAATAAACAGCGAAAGTTCTAACTAACCCTTGTTTTTTTTGTAACCAAATTTTTACTTTAAATTTCTAGTTGTTCTATTGACATTACAACAGCAATTGGATATATTTTGTGTTGTAACAATTAAAGAACAACGAAAAAAAATAAAAAACGGGCTTGGCCCAAGGAGATTTAAAATGGAAAAGAACAACTTCAAGACCGTAAATCTTGGCAAGGGCGTCGTGGAAATCTACGATTTCGGCGCGGTCAAGCTGCATGCCTACAAGACAAACGACCTGATAACCGACGAATGTTTCTTGCTGGAAAAGGGCGGCAAGATGTTCATGGTCGAAGCCCCCTGTTTTTTCGACAACATTAGGGAACTGGAAGCCTACATCAAGGGCCTTTCGGTAGAATTCGTGGGAACGGTGATTGCCTACCATGGCGCGGGCGCGACCTTCATGAAGGATGCTCCCGTGTACAGCACCCGCCATGCCGACGAATACAACCATAACGGAGGCGGTGCGGCCCTGGTCAAGAATTTCACGGCGGCTTTTGGCGATGCTTTTGACAACTCCATTTACGCGACGACAGAATTTATCGAAGGTGAGACTTTGAATCTCGCGGGCATCGACATGCGCATTGTCGCGACCCAGGAGGCATTCGATATCGAATTTCCCGAAATCAACGTTGTCTACACCCACATGATGGGCCACGACGTCCATTCCATCGTGGCAGGGAGCAAGCACGCCGATGCCATCATCGCACAACTTACGGACTACATCGACCGCGGGATTTCCCTGATTCTCACGTCGCACTACACGGTGGAAAACCTGGAAGATGCCCGTGCTAAAATCCAGTACCTGAAGGTGATGAAGAATATCGCCCTCAAGAACGTGAACCCGGCGGCATTCAAGAGCGCCATGAAGCAGGAATTTACGAACTACTCCGGCGAAAATTACCTGGACATGACGGCGGGAATGTTCTACAAATAGACCAAGGTGCGTGTGAACGCAGGCAACAATTGTTAAATTGCGGATTATGAAAGTCAGCGTTCGTTTTACGGCAGCGGTCCACACCTTGCTTTGCATCCACTTCTTCGAGGGGGCGGAGCGGGTGACCTCGGAATTCATATCGGGCAGCACCGGCGTGAATGCGGTCATCATCCGCAAGGTTCTTTTGCAGTTGCAAAAGGCGGGCCTGGTAGAGACGGCTCCCGGCGTAGGGGGCTCTCACCTTGCACGTCCTGCAGACAAGATAACGCTCCTGGATGTCTACAAGGCCATCAACGATAACGACGAAGAACGGATCGTCTTCAGTTTCCACCCGGAACCGAATCCGCTGTGCCCCGTAGGCAGGAACATCCATCGCCTGTTGGACCCAGCCCTGAATTCGGCGCAGACGGCTCTGGAAAGGGAGCTGGAAAAGACGACATTGAACGGACTCGCCGCACAACTCAAGACCGCCCCTGAACCGTCCGGGAGGAAACATGAACCAAGCAGAGCGCAGACTATTCCTGATAAAGTATCTATTGGCGGAAAGTCCCAGGTACAGCGGCACGACCATCCCCGCGGACGCTGAAGGGCAGAAATTCCTGTTGCGCGCCTTGATGAACGTGCGGGAGGCCGCCCCCGCAAGCGATGAATTCTACAGGATTCAGGACGAATACCTGCAGGAATCCATCCGTGACCGCGGAATAACGGATGTCGCGGACATCGAAAGTGTTGGCAGGCGGTTCAGTGCGGGTGCGCCGGACTTGTTTGGCGATTCCCTGTTTTTGTGGCGCGGCGACATCACCACCCTCAGGGTAGATGCAATCGTAAACGCGGCAAACAGCGGCATGACGGGATGCTGGCAGCCTTGCCACAGCTGTATTGACAACTGCATCCACACTTTCGCGGGAGTTCGTCTCCGTAGCGCTTGCGACGCCCTGATGAAACGGCAAGGGCACCCCGAACCTACGGGACAGGCGAAAATCACGCCGGCCTACAACCTGCCCTGCAAATACGTGCTGCACACGGTGGGGCCAATCGTGGGCTACGGCCTTACGGAACGGGACTGCGAGTTGCTGGAATCGTGCTATAGAAACTGCCTCGATGTTGCGGCCCAGAACGGTGTGGAATCTATAGCCTTCTGCTGTATTTCTACAGGTGTATTCCGTTTCCCGCCGGAACGTGCCGCCCAAATCGCGGTGGATACGGTGCTGGAATGGAAACGCCGTACGCAAAACCCCATGAAGGTTGTCTTTAACATTTTCAGCGAAAAGGACGAGGCTATCTATGCGCGGATTTTCGAAAAATTCAATGGATGATTTTTCTGCCGAAGTATCGAGACTGAAAAAGGCGCTGGCAAGGGCGGATGCCGTCGTCGTGGGCGCGGGCGCCGGACTTTCGACATCGGCGGGATTTACCTATTCCGGGGAACGCTTTGTCAAGTACTTCGCCGACTTTTCTGTAAAGTACGGCTTTTCGGACATGTATTCCGGCGGCTTTTTCCCTTACGGCACACCCGAAGAAAAGTGGGCTTTCTGGAGCCGCTATGTCACGATAAACCGCTACATGGCCGCCCCGAAACCCGTCTACGAAAATCTCCTGAAAATCCT
This sequence comes from Fibrobacter sp. UWR2, assembly GCF_002210285.1. NCBI lineage: Bacteria > Pseudomonadati > Fibrobacterota > Fibrobacteria > Fibrobacterales > Fibrobacteraceae > Fibrobacter > Fibrobacter sp. UWR2. Next base: position 136,977 of record NZ_MWQE01000002.1, read on the forward strand.
ACGGGATAAGGATTACTTTGTCCTTACCACCAACGTGGACCATTGTTTCCAGAAAGCGGGCTTTGACAAGGAACGGCTCTTTTACACCCAGGGCGATTACGGGCTTTTCCAATGCAGCAAGCCGTGCCACCCCTGCACCTACGACAACGAAAAGCAGATTCGTGCCATGTTCGACGCCCAGGGATTTTCAAAAGAGACGGGCTTGTTCGGCGCCATGACCGTCCCTGCGAAACTGTTGCCCAGGTGTCCCATTTGCGGCCGCCCCATGTCCATGAACCTGCGTTCCGATTCCACCTTCGTAGAAGACGACGGCTGGCACCGTGCCGCAAAACGTTACCGCGAATTTCTCGACAGATGTAACGCCATGCGCGGCGGAAACGTGTTGTTCCTGGAACTGGGCGTAGGCATGAACACCCCCGGAATCATCAAGTACCCGTTCTGGCAAATGACCGCCCTGAATTCGAACGCCACCTACGCCTGCATCAACTACGGACAGGCCTACGCTCCCGACGACATCGGAACCCGCTCGGTAAGCATCGACAGCGATATCGGCGAGGTGGTGACGAAACTTCTTTGATGAAGGATTTGACGAATCACTCGAATAATTTCATTTCAAAGGAGATGTCGCCGCGGTCGTAGGGGAATTTTTCCTTGTCGACGGGGATTTCTGCAAAGCCGAATTTTTCATATAAGTGAATTGCGTGTGTGCATCTTCGGTTGGAAACGAGAACGATGCTTTTCGCCTGTTTTTCGCGGGCGTACTCGATACAAGCCTTGAGGCAGGCGCTGCCCGCACCGGTTCCCGTGTACATGCCCTTGGCGGCGAATTTCATGATTTCCCATTCCCCTGCACTGCGTAGGGCGACCATGCAGCATGCCATTACGTTGTCGCTGTCGTCAACGGCGAAAAAGATTTCCGCACCTGCCGCAATGGCGGTCTCAACACTTGAAAGTTCGCGTTCGTCTTCGGGTTCCACCTTGAACATGGATGAAATCCACGCCAGGTTCATTTCGACAAAGTCTTTGCAGTACTTTGGGTTGTAAGGAACAATTTTCATGTTGACAATATATAAATTTCCGGACCGTAAAATCGTTAATTCTAGCCGTAATTTTGCTATTGCGTCCATGCGGAGTTTTGCTTAATTTATAGACAAAACGATAAAAGGAAACGCTCTATGAAAAAACTCGCAAGAATTTTCATTCCCGTCTTAACGCTCGCGCTTGCCCTGCTCTCCTTGGTGGGCTGTGCCGAGCGCAACAGGACTGACCAGAACGCCGATGCGGATTTCTCGAAAAAAGGCGATGTGCTGGTGGTGTATTTCACCTGGTCTGGGCACCTGCGGAGCATGGCGCACTGGATTGCCGACGAAGTCGGAGCTGATTACGCCCGCATCTTGCGCAAGGAAGAATACCCTGTTAGCTACAACGAAACAGTCGATGTCGCCAAAAAGGAAAAGGACGGAAATATTTATCCCGAGATAAACCTTTCCTTGAGCGACGAAGAAATGAAACGTTACAAGACGGTGTTTGTCGGCTTTCCGGTCTGGTGGTACGACGTGCCGATGCCCGTGATGACATTCCTGAAGCAGGCGAACTTGCAAGGCAAAAACGTCTATGCGTTCTTCTCTCACGAAGGGTCGTCCGATGGTGCAGGGAGCCTTCCTACACTCGAAAAGTTGATGCAGGCGAAGGGTGCTGCATTCGACAAGAAAACCGCCCTTTCTGTGCGCGGAAGCAAGGTCAAGGATTCCGAAACCGTTGTCCGCGAATGGGTGAAGGCGCTCTCGAAATAATAAACGAGGTCAAATCTTGATTTTTCGTCTAGACAAAATAGCGCTTCGTTGGATGGTGGTTTTGGCTTTTGCCTGTGCCACGGGTTCCGCTGCTGTCGAAGCAGATTCCGCAGTAACCTCGGCGAGTGTCGATAGAGTTCAAAAACTTTCCCCGTTCGATTACCTGGGTCACAACATGTTGCTGAGTGCGTTCGGCTGGCCGCTCGGGTTCCACATGCTCGGTGGAGCGCTTACGTACAAGTTCTCGATGGAAAACAACGACCTGATGGTGGCCCGATTTGCGGCCCGTCAGGACCAGCTCGCGTATGGCATCGCGTTCACTCCCGGCATGATGATGGGGACGTTCTTCCCGATACTCGTCCCCGGTTATATGTACTTCATTAGCGACAATCGCGCGCTGAACAACACCGGTGCCGTCGCCGTGCAGGCTACCGCCGTGGCTTTCCTCTACAACAACATCCTCAAGGCGATTTCGGGCCGTGAACACCCTGACGCAGAACTCAACAGCGGCGAGCGTTCCCGCGATTTCAAGTGGGGGTTCTTCAGGCGCGGAGTCTTTTACGGCTGGCCCTCGGGACATTCCATGACAAACGCGGCCATGGCCATGAGCATCGCAAGCTACAACCGCGACAAGCCTCTCGTCGTGGCGGGCTGCGCCCTGTATGCGGGCTACATCGCGACAAGCATGGTGCTCGGCGCAAAAGGGGAGGCCCACTGGTTCTCCGACGCCGTCGCGGGCTCCCTGATGGGAGCCTCCATCGGCTGGTACATTGGCAGCGTGTTCTACAAGGAAAAAGTCGGCGAAAAGCAGACCCCGCCCAAGGTCACCATCGCCCCGCTATTCTTTGACGACACCAAAGGCGCCGTGCTCAGCGTGAGAATATAAGCCAAACGCCTGGTACACAACCTTGTGGACCACAACCTTGTGTACCGATGGAAGAGGAAAAAATGCATAAACCACTTGACAATCGCGTTCTGATAATTTTATTGGAAAATGTCTCTTGCGTCGCCAGCCCCGAAATGTTAGAAAATACAATCAAGAATCTCTTTGCAAGATTCAATTGTCGCTTCAAATGGAACATCTTTTGCAAACGAAGTTTTTTTTGCATAGTTCTTCCATCGAGTTTGAAGAATGTCGCTCTTTGAAATTTCTTCTAGAAGCAAAAGAGCTTCTTCTTTTTTAAAAGGCGTTTTGCGGTATTGGCAAGTTGTTTCAAAAGATTTCTTCAAGTCAGGAATATTGATGTTATTCCTTTGCAATTGATTGATGATATAGATGTCGTAATAATCTTTGCAGCGGCTATTGAGCAGGCCTCGGAAAAGAATGGTTTGAAGTTTTTCAGCAACAACCGTTTCTAGGTTGTAGGCTCGGAACGCAATGGTTTCATGGCTGAAGAGGCTTTGGTAAGAGTATTCGATATCTTTTGGTGTAATTGGATCGCCCGTGGCAACATCGACATGGAAACTTTGTCTGACATTCTCTAGGCGTCCCGTCAAAAGGATGGAAAATCCGCCGTAGGCGTCTTCATCACGTATTGGAGAAATATCACTTATTTCAAAAGAGATAGAATCGTCTGCATCGATTGCGATGATGTCAGTGAAAATTTTCCTCAATCTATTCTCGTCCATAGTTTCCCTTCTCAAAAGGAAATCAATGTCGGCGGTGTAGCGGTTCTTTACGCCGAGCAATGTAGCGAGATAGAAACCGCCCTTGAAAACAAACTTGTTGGCGTATGTTGACTTGGCCAATCTTGAAATGAATGCATCAAAGAAGAACGATACTAGCAAGACGTTGGCGTGAACGTTCATTTCTTTGGAGAGGTTGTTGATTCTCGCTTGCAGGGAATTCTTATTAATCTTCATTCAGTACCACCGTCATAAGTTCCGCCACTTTGTTCTCTATTTTCAATATTTGGGCGTAATGGAGTAGGTTGCGGGTATTCTTGTCTTTTGATTTTGCGTAAAGCCTGAGCGCTTTGCCGTAAATTTCTGCATCGATCTTTCGGCTGTTCTTGATGATGTCGCAAAGCGTTCGTTCCGTATCGTAGCATTCCACCAGATGTCCAAGCGAAGTCTTGATTTTGCAAATTCCAAGCCTGTAGGTTTCATCGCGAGAATCTGTGTGGATTGCGACGGAAGGGTTCGGAGAAAATGGCCTATAATTCTTGGGCCCGGTTACCTCGAAATAATCGGGTAGGCGGTCTGTTAGCCCATGCAAGAATAGTGCGGAAACGTGTGAAAAGATGAATCTGGGATACTTGTATTGAAAAACAAGGTAATCGTCCCTGATCCATTGCTCCTGGGCGTAAAAACCCTTATCTATCTTGACAAGGCCCTGCTTTCGCACGAAATCGGTCAAGAACCACGAAGGAATCTTGTGGGTGTCGACTTGCTTTCGCGTGATGTAGCCGCTGTTCGCGTTCAGCATTTTTTCCAGTTTCTTCTCGTTTGTTTCTTGCATTTTAAACCAAATATATAATAAAATGGTTGAAAAAGCAAGTTTTTATTTCTTTTACCCGCTACAGAACATTAAAGACGCCAAAATCCCCACGAAAATCAGAAACGGCAGCACTTTCAACAGCAAGGTAATGGCGCAGGCATCCCCTGCGTCGCCAGCCCCGAAAAGGGCCAAAATCCCCAATACTATAAGGAATGTCGTCAGCATAGAACCTCGCGAAAAAAGCAATTTTAGCCAAAATTCGCCTTTTTTCGTTAATTGTGCTCATTTTACCCCCTTTTTAAGGCTAAGACATTCTTTGTCATGTACTTTTATTTAAATTAAAAGCACATAGGGTTTTTACTCTTGTTCCTGTAATCGAAATCGCCAAAATTTCAAATCCAATAGGAACAGGGTGAACGCTCGCGCACATTTGTGCGCGAGCTGTTTGCACTTGTCATTGGAAAGGCTTTGGCGAGCCTCGATTACGACATGCAGATGGCTCGCGCTTTTCTTTTTCCAAAAAATCGCGAAATCTGCTATCGGCACTAGAGTGAAATCTAGTCGAGGTTTTATTGATTGGGCCGACGTTTGTATTGCGATATCAGGTCGAGGTTTGTCTAACCTCGCGTTTAGGTTCGTTTATGCATAAATTCTTCGGTCTCCGTTCCCACAACATTTTCTATTACGCATATTGGAGTTCTCATGGCAAAACGTTCCCCAGAACAAGAAACGGCTGAAGAAATCGTTCTAAACGAAGACCAGCTTATTTGCATCTTGACCAATAAAATTGTCAAGGCGACCGAAAAAGAACGGAACTTGCAATATATGATTCAGATGATGTCAGAAGAATATGGCTTTGACATGTCTGACTTGCAAAGGGACTTCCAGATAGCGTTTGAAAACGACGAAGGCAAGAAACGCCGTGTCAAAATAGACTTGGCGGTCTTTGAAAACGGTCGTGAGCATGATCAGGCAAATTTGATTCGTGCAGTTGTTGTTGCAAAAGATTCTAAGGTGAAAACAAATGACGCCAAGGCAGGCGTGCATATTGTTCTGGATGATGTACTTTCCTATACGAATTGTGACTTTGGGTGCTGGACGAATGGCGAGGATTTGGCGTTTGTCTCGAAGGCCGAGGATGCTTTCGGTCAAGTTGAAATTGAGGACATTTCCGATTTCCCGGCAGCTGGTCAAACTTTGGAAGATTTGGAAAAGGCGGGTGACCACGCGATGCCGCGAAAACCCGCCAACGAATCTTTAGTGAAGGCTTTCAAGCGTTGCCACGATTACATCTATGGTAACGAAGGAATGAAGAAGACTGCTTTCTGGGAATTGCTGAATTTGATATTCTGCAAACTCTATGATGAAAAGAGACGCTTTACAGATGCTCGTGAAGGGAAATCTTATCGTCGCCAATTTTGGGTGGGTGTCAAGGAACAGAATACGCCTGAAGGTCAGAAGGCTGTTGCCGATAGAATTAAGGGGATATTCCGCAAATTGAAAGAAGATGGCTTGTATAGCGATGTCTTTGATGGAAACGAGTCTATCAACTTGTCTGATCGTGGCTTGGCCTTTGTTGCGGCGGAACTTTCCAAGTATTCTTTTTTGGACGCTACTGTTGATGTGAAGGGAACTGCTTACGAAACCATCGTTTCGAATACATTAAAGCAGGAAGCGGGACAGTTCTTTACTCCAAGAAACATCATCAAGTGCATGGTGGAAATGTTGGACCCTGACGAAAATACTCGCGTTCTTGACCCTGCATGCGGTTCTGGAGGGTTTATTGTGATGGTGTTAGACCATGTTCGCCACAAAATTGCGAAAAACATTTGGCCGGAATTAGATGATGTTCGCTTGGAAGCGAAATGCAATTCGGAAAAGGTTGAAGAGAAAGTTCGCGAATATGCGCAGAACATGATTTTCGGTTTCGACTTTGACCCCGATTTGAAGAAAGCGGCAAGGATGAACATGGTGATGGCTGGCGATGGTCACGCCAATGTGTTCAATATTAATTCTCTTGACTATCCGAAAGGTTCAAAACCCGATGTTCCTAAGGTTGCAGAAAAAGTTAACGAAAGTATTGCTGTAAGTAAGGATAAAAAGTTCAAGTTTGAAACGGCTGACGATAACGCTCAGGGTAAATTCGATATGATTTTCACAAATCCGCCTTTTGGTTCAAAGGTGGAAGTTGATAAGGAAATAGCGGATCGCTATTACTTAGGCCGTGAATTGGGGAGTAACGCTCCCGAAGTTCTTTTTATCGAAGCTTGTTATAATTTCTTGAAACCGGGTGGAAAGATGGCGATTGTCTTGCCGGATGGCATTCTTGGCAATCCGAATATGGAAGAAACGCGAATTTGGATTTTGAAGCATTTCAAGTTGTTAGCGTCTGTAGATTTGCCGGTGGAGACATTCTTGCCGCAGGTCGGTGTGCAGGCTTCGCTGTTGTTCTTGCAAAAGAAAACTGCCAAGGAACAATTGATTCCTATCGATGATGAAGATTACGATGTGTTTATGGCAATTGTGGAACATGTCGGCAAGGACCGTCGCGGTGTTCCTATTTACAAGAGGGATGATGACGGAGCAGAACTGCTTTTTGACAATGTAAAGAAATGGCTGACTCGCGACGAACGCGGTCGAGAAGTAGTCCGTGAGCGTAAGGAAAGAATCAAAAAAATTGATGACGACCTTCCTGAAGTTGTAAATGCGTATGCAAAATTTAAGGAAGCGCATAAATGAAAATTTCCAAGATAAAAACACGAGTATTCAAATCGAATGGCTTTCGTATCGATGCCTCTTTCCATTTGAGTGATGGTGTTGTTGTTCGCAGAAAGATTGCTGCTTCGCCATATAAAATTATGAAAGTTGGCGATGCTGCTAACCAAATATTCTACGGCAATAGAGCGAAACGTGTATATGTCCAAAAACGTGAAAATGGGATTCCGTTTTTGAGTAGTTCTGATATTTTACAGGCCGATCTTGAAAATGTCAAACTAGCGTCAAAGAAATACACTCCGTGTATTGAACAGATGCGACTGCAAGAAGGGTGGATTCTGATATCTCGTTCTGGAACTATAGGTAATACGGCCTGGGCTACTAAGCAACATGCTCAGAAGCTAGCTTCTGAGCATGTTATTAGGATAGATCCTAATAACATCCTCAGGGCGGGTTTTGTCTATGCGTATCTATCGAGTTCTTATGGACATTCCTTGTTGACGCAGGGAACCTTTGGTGCGGTTATTCAGCATATAGAGCCTGATTTTGTTGCATCTTTGCCTATACCACAGTTTCCTGCAAAGTTTCAAGAAAAAGTAGATAATTTAATTAAGGAAAGTGCCCGTCTCCGCGAAGAAGCGAATAGATTCTTAAACGAGGCTGTATCTGAATTTGAAAAGTGCTTAAATCCTGAATGTTATAAGAGAGAATTTTGCACATCTACTGTTTCTACAAAGCAGATCTTGAAAAAATTTAATCGATTAGATTCACATTATCAAATTGCACAAAAGGAATTTGTTAAAAGACGTAAAAGAGGTCTGAGATACGAAAAAATAGGCCCGAAGGCTGAAAAAATATTTGTAGGCAATCGGGGAAAAAGACTTTATTCTAAAGAGGGGGTTCCTTTTTTGTCTTCGTCTGATATGATGTTGTTTAACGCTTTGCGTTACTCCAAAAATATTAGCGTAAATACCCCTTCACTAAAAATGATGCAAGTTCATAAGAATGAAATATTAATTTCTCGATCTGGAACCGTTGGAAATAGTGTTTTAATTGGTGATTTGTTAAATAAGAAGGCCGTTTCAGAACATGCATTGCGATTGCTGCTAGATGAACAAAAGATAAAACCATCGTATGTTTTTGCTTATTTGAATACTGAAGAAGGTCGAGAATTGTTGCAATCTCTTGCTTATGGTTCGGTAATCGTTACTTTGGGTGAAGATTTTGTTGCTGATATTGATTTGCCCATTTTAGATGAACAAATTCAAAGAAAAATTATCCAAAAAATTAACGAATATGTTTGGGCTAGTGATTCTGCAGCTGAAAAAGAATCTTTGGCTATTTCTCTAGTTGAAAAAGAAATTGATGGTTGGAAAGTATAACTTCTGTTAGAAAAGGTTTTTATATGGCTCAAGTAAAATTCCCTGTTCATAGCGATGGTTTTGTCAATGCAGGCGAAAAACGCCTAATTGATTATTTGCAGAACAATCTTCCTGCCGATTATTGGATTGTTCCTAACGGAGAATATGCCAATAAAAATCCACAGGGTCTTGTGGCTAGCAGCGAATACGACTGCATCGTTGTTGCTCCTCATGCCATTTACCATATTGAAAATAAGGATTGGGGTGGCAATCTTCAAGGTGATGATTATGCGTGGTTTGTAAATGGGGCCGAACGAAAAAATCCGTTTGTGGCTGCAGAACGTAAAACACGCATCTTGGCTTCTATGTTAAGGTCTCATAACCATTTGTGGGGCGGGGCCTTCGTACAGACTGCGGTAACGCTGAGTTTTCCGGGCCAGTCAAAAACAGGTATTGACCATTACAGCAAATCGTATGACCAGATTTTTTTGCTAGAAAAACCGCTTATTGATTTTATTAAAGATAACGCAAAAGTCCGTAAGGCTCCAGATGCTATAAAAGCATATCAGAAAGACATTGTCGATTTTTTAACTGGTAGTGCATCGGTTGCACAATATCGTCGAAGAAGAAAAGTCCTTCTGGACTATCAAATCATCGAGGTTTTGCAAGAGACAGATTCGTTTACGGAATACTTGTGTAAGGCAAAGTTCTTTGCAGATAGAAAGTATAAAATTAGAGAGTATCCGCTGGATTACGCGGAAAAGTCCAAACAAGAACTTGATACTATTCGCAGAAAGGCCGAAAATGCCAAGTATGTTCATGAAAAACTTGGTTTCCGCGGAAACATTATTCCGTGTGAAAGTATTCTAAGCGAAGACGGTTGTTTTTATTATGAAAAAAGCCTGTACATGGAAGAATCTACGTTACGGGCTCATATAAAAAAGAAGACTTTGACCGACTTGGAAAAAATCCAGATTGTTCTCGATATTGCAAACGCCCTAAAAGAAGCGCATTCTGAAGGAATTTACCATCGTGATGTTTGCCCAGAGAATATCTATGTAACAAACTCTGGGGCAGCCCTTGCGAATTTCAGACTTTCGTGGTTTACCGAACATCAGACAATGGGTTACACTGTCGCAACCGAACTTGTGCCGACGAAAGATTCTCCCTATGTTTCTCCTGAACAAGATGACAATGATGTCAGTGCATCTAGCGACTTGTTCTCTTTAGGAGTAGTCTTTTACGAACTGATGACGGGTAAGTTGCCATTTAATGATTCACAGTCTTTCAGGGTGCATGGTGGAAAACTAGATGAATCGCTGATGCCATCCAAGGTAATTTCTCAATTGCCACCATGGTTCGATGAACTGGTGCGAAAGACTGTTGTTGTTGATGTCAATAATCGTTTTGCCTCCGCTGAGGAAATGATTGAGTTTATCAACATCAACTTAAAGCCTGCTGCCCAGGAATCTATTCGCAAAAAACAGGCCGAGTCTCCCATTGCTAATCAAACGCAAAAGAAAATTGAGGATTTGAAACCCGGTGATCAGGTGACTCCGGAGATTGTCTTGTATGAACCGCTGGGGAAAGGTGGTTTTGGCCGTGTTTTTAAGGCAAAGCAGACGTTACAGAACAAATTTTACGCCATCAAAATTTTTGACAGAGATTCTTCTGCACAAGAAACGATAAATGAGTACCAGACACTCAATAAATTGTCTCACGATAATATCGTAAAGTTCATTTACAACGGAATAACCACTCAGGGTTTCTTCTATACGTTAATGGAACTACTTGAGGGCGACAACTTGAATAAGTTTGTCGAAGGTGATTTGAAGATGACCATGAACGAACTGTATAAAATGGTTTGTCAAATCCTTTACGCTCTCAAGTACATGCAGGAACAAAATCCGCCGATGTACCATCGTGATGTCAAACCCAATAATATCATTTGGGATAAGTCCTCTCGATATGTGCTGATAGACTTTAACATATCATCCCAAATAGACGATAAGGCTTTTGCAGGAACATATCCTTATCTGGCTCCAGACTTGATTCAGGGGAGTTCTGTTATCAACTGGGATTGCTCTGCAGATACTTTTGCTCTTGGAGTATCAATTTATCAGTTAATTGCTCATGCATATCCCTGGCAGGGAAAAAATAATCAGCCTATCGTTGGCGTAGAGCCTGCAGATATTGCGCAATATGCAGAAAGACTTTCTCCAGAATTTGCAGCATTTGTCATGCGTTCTATCAAGACTGACAAAGCGGAAAGATTTGCGAATGCCGCAGAAATGCTTGCCGCTCTTGAAAAAATTGGGCTGAACGGAATGCTTAAGGAAACGGAAAAAATAATCCGTTTAGATTCCGATGGCAAAAGAACCGATTATGTAGATTATCTTAATACCCTTTATAGCCAGAGTAGTCATGGCAATAGTGGTGTTGTCGCCAAATCAAAAACGACTAATAGTTTTGATGATTTGACCTATATCGAGACAAAGTTGGATAAACGCCTCATTGACGATATCACGAACTTGAAATACAAACTGGTTGTAATTACCGGTAATGCAGGTGATGGTAAGACTGCATTTATCAAGCAAATAGAAAGCCGTAATGCTCCCGTGCAGGCTAAAACCGTCGGTAATGGCAGCACGTTCACCATCAATGGCGTGAAGTTTGAAACCAACTATGATGGCTCACAGGATGAAGATACAAAGCTGAACAATGATGTTTTGAATTCTTTCTTTGAGCCGTTCTTTGATTTGGATGATTATACCAAGGCTTCGGAAGGTCGCATTATTGCTATTAATGAAGGCAGGCTTGTAGATTTCCTCAGCCAACAACCAAGATTAAAGAAGTTTGAAACAAACATTGAGGAATTCTTCTTCAACGAAGGCCATGTAGAGTTGCTCCCCGGATTAATTGTAATTAATCTCAATTTGAGGTCGATTACAGCAAGAGAAGGCGATTCTCAGAGTTTGTTGGGCCAGCAAATTCAAAAGATGGTTGCAAGCGAATTGTGGACAAAATGCGAAGGTTGCCCTGTTGCAGAAAAATGCTTTATCAAGTATAATGCAGACACTTTCAGGGATAGTAGTGTTGGTCTTGAAGTGACGAACCGTCTGGAATGGTTGCTACGCACAATAGTCTATAAACGCGAATTGCATGTGACAATGCGTGATTTACGTTCAATGATTGCTTATATGCTTACACGTGATTATTCGTGTGAACAAGTGAAAAAGCTTATCGATATTGTGCAAACGGAAGGATTGCGGAGCTATTATTGGCAATACTATTATTTCAATATTACAGCACCGGCAATAAAGCCGAATGTCGCCTCCTTTGATTTACCGACATTGGATTCTAATGACCGTTTAATTCGCATGCTGCGAGAAACGGATATTGCCGAAGTGGCTTGGCCTGCAGTTGACCGCGATTTGTATTATAAGGAGAAAACTTCGGAAAATTACTTACTGTTTAGTGATAGGAAACAGAACCTCATTGATGACTTTAATGCGGTAGGGATGAAACCGATTTGGCAAATGGATGATGAAAATGAACGTAATGAAATTGAATGCGTACAGAAGGTTTTTGTTCGACATCAATATTTTGAAGGCAACCTCAAATTCAAACGTCGCTTGCCGTATCGCTACATTACAGATTTTTACGAATCTCTACGTGATGAAAGTGCTGACAAGTTGGCTGAATCTAAACTGAATTTGGCAAAGGCTATTTCCATTAGCGAAGGTTGCGAAAATGCGGAATTGTCAAAGGCTCATCTTCTTTTGGCCAGCTCGCAGTCGAATGATCCGATATCAAAAAGTTATCGAAGATTCCCGATTGATGAATTTGAATTGTATGTGAATAAAACAGACCATTTGACACAATATGTTGAATATGAAAGTGACAGTTTTATTTTTAGGCATAAAGCTGAGAAACATATTCAATTGACGGTTTCACTTGATTTGTACGAAATGCTCAAGTTTATCCAGAATGGTTTTAGCCCGTCTGTAAACGACTTGCAAGGGCGATTTATTGAATTGCAGGTGTTCAAGAATCTGTTGCAGAGTAAGACTTACAAGGAAATTATTGTCACCAAGAATAATCAGAAGTTTACCATTATTCGTCTTGACGAGAATAAACATATTGTGTTCGAATCCTTAAAGCAGGAGAATAACTAGTATGATGTTGAAATTGAAAAAAGGTACAGTGATATTCCGTAATCCTCAAATTTTTGCTGTTGATACTAAGTTGGTTGTTCTAGAGCGTGTTTTGACAAAATTGTTCATGCTTATTTATACAGATGGAGTTTCTCTAACGCTGAAGGTTAAAAAGGAGCATGATGTAAAAACATTAACTGAATATGTTGAATTGCTGGAAAAAGATGGGTTAGTTTCTAATGCCGAAAAAAATTTTGACGCAGTTGAAGACTGGCTACGTAGCAATCTACTTGAAATGGTTTTCCGAGGCAACGTCATTAAGGAAAAAGTATGTAGTCTTAAACCAATGCATTTGCTGAGTTTTAGAATTCAAAATCTAAAGTATTGCCGCGACTATAATACATCGGACCAGTTGTATCTTATGTTACGAAGCTGTCCAGAGGTTCTTGCAGGGTTAAAGCAGTATCTTTGTAAAGGGTGGGATGTAAATAGTAATTCTCTTGTAAAATCTGCGGATCTTGACGTGGACACCGCAGGGATTCTTTATCTAGTTAAAGAACTGAAGGAAACAAAAACTCTTAATACAAAGGACACTCCTGAGCCATTGCTGAAAAAGCAATCTGATTTATTCAATGATGATGTTCGCCGTCTTCTTGTTTATCAAGAAAAATTACCAAGATCCGTATTTATTGAATACTTCAAGATTCTTTGTGGATTTCATCTCGCTTTATATACGATGAAACTTGTCTACCTTTTGCCCCAAATGGTCGATCAGGGGAAAATCGATGTCGAAGATGATTGGTCGATGATTGTTGATGTGACGGATAATTTGAATAGTAAGATTTCAAAATATGCTAAGGATGATTTTGAAAAGAACGAAAATAATTATCGTCGGTATATTAGAGCGACATACTCCATAGATGTTGTTCAAAATTGGCTTTCGAGAAATAATACAAAGGTGACTATCGCTCAGGTTCTTCAAAAGATTAAAGATGGGTTGAGCGAAGAATATTTTAATATCCGATTACAGGATGTGTTGAGCGATTTGCCTGATGTAAGCGAAAAGGAATTTGATAAAAAAGACTATGAAGAACAATTCAAATATTTTAAGGATTACTCTTCTTTCCAGAAATTTGTTTATTTATTAGAGTCTTCGAATTTAGGTTTTTCTCAATACAAATATCTTAGACAGTTTATTGATGCTGCAACAATGAAAAATTCGCCATCAAAATTACTTGCGGATGGCCGTTCCAGAAAATATCCGAGACGTGGAGCCTTAGGTTCAAAACTGCTGGAAACGCTGGTTCAAATTTTGGTTCTGGAACCTATTGATGGTGGAAATTATCAGTCCAAATCGTTGTCTATTGATGAATTGGCTCAACTGATCCGTTCTCGGTATGGCTTGATTATCAATGGCGTTGGCGATTCTCGATTCAAGAATGCAGACGTGGAAACATGTTCAGCATTTAAGGAAAATATGGATGCGTTCAAGAATAAGTTGCGGCAAATCGGTTTCTATACAGATTTGAGCGATGCTTGCTTATTGCAAAAAATTCGTCCCCGTTACAATTTTAACTAAGGTGTTGTCATGAGTATTCAGGAATTGTATTACGACAAGTTTCTCGGATTCGTTGTTTCTCGTTATGAGAAGACTATTAAAGAAGTTAAGCCGGGACACCGAATGAAAATTACAGGTTTGTCGCTTGACAAACTTCAGCGGCTGATTACGCCTTTGCGAGAGATAAACCCCTCCGTTAAGATGTTTATTCTTTCGGATTCACTTTCGGGTGATGATTATGTCCATGCTTCGAAATTGATTGAACTCAGAAATGAAAGCCCCGATGCAATTCTTGCCTTAATTCCATCGGATAGTTCAACATCTGCTGAAGATTCCTATGGTGCGGCATTTCAGGAATTGTCTGTGTCGGATTTGCAAAAAGACTTTTTGGACTTCTTGCTTGCTAAAATTCCCCAAGATAAAACACATTTGTTCCAGATTTTTTTCAACGCTTTTGCTGAATTTAAACTATTTGCATCGGATGATTTAAGCAATTTAGTGAACTATTTGCTTTTTGTTAATTCCGAAAATTATTCTCTTGAATCGTGGGGCAATGGTCTCCAATTCATGGGAATGATTCCCGATTCAGATTTGGCGAAAAATGAACAGGATTTGAAGCGTTATTTCAAATTGAATTTTGAAATGTGCACATCTCTGCTTTGTGATTTTTCTTTAACAGAACTGGATCGCGTCAATAAGCTTCCTTTAAGCCCTGATTCCATTCAAAATGAAGTTATTGATTTCTTGACAAAAGAAAAAGATGTTCGTGATAGCATTGAACTTTGCAAAAGAATTTATGAGAAATATCCTAAACTTAATTTCTCTAGATGGAAAAACTATCTCACAGTTGCTGTAAACAAGAAAAATGTTAAGGTCTATGCTGATTTGGTGCCAGGGAAAAAAGATGGTGAAGAATTAATAAAAGACCCTACTGGAAATTTGGTGCTGAACATTAAGGATGGAAAGAAAAAAGGGAAAATCTCTTTTACAGTTGTTGTTGATCCGGCTCCAGCGCAAAACCCAGATATTATGGCGTTTGAAATATGCTTGATAAGGCGTGAAGACTTTACGTTGGTGGATACGCTAAAGAAAGCGAAACTTGGTGCCAATCGAAAAAGTGCCAAACGCAAAATGTCCGTTAATATTGAAAACGAAGCATACGAATCCGGTGATTATATGCTTCGTGTCAATGCTATTGACGAAAACGATGTTGTTCTTAATGTTGACAATGATTTTAAGGACGAAGAAAAACAAAGTAAATGGGAGGAAGAAAAGGCTGAAAATCCGGAAAAGTCCAAAGAACAATTTCGATTGGATAATCAGGCTGCCTATTGTAATGAAACCGTTGTGTTTACAATAAACAATGCCGTATCTTCTGACGAACTTGAAGAGTCTGAAGAAGTTGAAAAAAGAGCGAAGGTCAATACATTTTTGCAGGGGTTCATCCGTCAACGAGTATCGCTGTTAGTGAGCGATAAAGAAATTGAACTGGATGAATACGATGAACCCAAAAATGGTTGGCAGCATGGTTCCTTGAATGACATTTTCCAGTTTGATTTGTCGTCTAAATTTGCGTTCCAAATACAGTTGCCAAAGAAACTTATTGCCCTAGAAACATCCTTCTTAAAAAATCGAGATGCGTTTGGATATATCAATGCTACAGTCGGTGCGAATATAACTGATGTAAATTTGCAAAGTTTACGATTTAGCGCTTTGTCTCAAGATAAAATTCCAGTCGAATTAAAAAAATTAAGGTCTGAATTGTTTGAGGTTATTTCGCAGTCGGCAAAAGAAGATTCTGGCTTGCTTGAAACATTTGATATTGCAAATAACCAAGACTTGATTATAAATTATTTGGCGGAATATAATTCCTGGTTGGCTGATTTGTCGGCTCAGAATCTTTCGGAAAGTGACTCTGTTGCCGTTCAGTTTATTGATATGGTTAAATTGGAGGTGGAACTTCCTAACGGGACTTACACCGATGTTTGCCTTATTTCGCCTTTGCATCCACTTCGTTTGGGTTGGATGGTAAATCTATGGGGTTTGTTCCAAAATTGGGAAAACAGTACAAAAGAGTTTGATGCATACCGGAAATCTTGGACAAAAAAGCTGGACCAGCTTTTCTATGGCAAACTGAAAATGGATGTAGCTCCATTAATCTTGGCTGATGAAAAGTTGCAAGACCCGTATCAATATATTGGTGAAATAACATTTGGATGGGGAATTTATTCTCGCCCCGCAATAAGCAAGGATAAGTCTTTGTCTTCTGATGCAAGGCAAATAAAGGCTTATACATCGTCCTTGCTCAATATCTCCAGCGATAAGATTATTGACAGCGATGTTAGTGCTGAATTGGTGGAAAAATACATCAACCGATTTGCCAAATCGCATCCTTATGCGAAAAAATTGGTTCTGAACTTGTTCAATGCGGGTGATGCGATTTCTTTTGTAAATGCCTTGAAGTCAATTGAATTGAAAAACTCTGCATTGACTTATGAAATAAGAATCTTTTCAGAGTCGAATTTGATAAAATCTGGAAGCGCTCTTCGAGAACTTATAAATCCGGAATCCAATGTCGCCGAAGGTGCGGAGGCCTTTTCGCAAGCATCGCGTAATCGACTTTTTCCAAAAATACGTTTCTCCTTGAATGATACGCAGCAATTTATTCAAGACCCGAACCATTATCAAGCCCATATTTCGTTCTTGATAAATCCGTTCCAGATTCAATCATCTTTGGTGCGACCCAATAAATTAGATCGATCTTTCTACTTGAATTCCTTGATTTGCCGTAGCGTAATTGCGTATGAGGAAAATGGTGGCGACTCCACGTGGTATCGCTATATATCTGAAAAAATCTTGCCGAATCCTGTAGAGGAATTTGCTAACACAGAAGTTGATTTGTTGAAAAACATTCAAAATTTGGTGGGTAAGATAATGTCTAATACCATAGACAGTTCGTTGCCTACGACAACATTAGTTTTGAAGGAATCCGACCGTGTTCTCCTTAATTTGGTTCACGATGTTTCTGATTGGGTGGTGACATTCGATAAGAACATGGGGCCTGAATTCTTCGACCTTCCGGCAAATTCGGGAGAAAATCAAAAGATTCCTTATTTGCTGGACTATATTCCAGGACAAGAATCCGCAGGAACATCAGCTTTCTTGACTTCTAAGCCCACAAGTGAAATTGAGGGGCTAATGAAGCCAATGTTTAGCGAGTATGGAATTGATTTGTCTGGCAATGAACAGTTCTTGGAATTACTTGAAGATGTAAGAACTGTTAGCAGTTCTCTCATAATGCAAGCAGGAACGACGAAAAATAAGGCTTTTGAAGTTTTAGGGACGACCCTGACAAAGCGGTTCTTGAAGAAGAAAGGTTTGTTAAACGAGGCTTTTATTATCCCTATCGATTTGCATCAAGAACTGTTTGCGGATCTTGATACGGGCGATCGTGAACGTGCTGACAATTTGCTTGTAAATATTGATGTTGAATCCAAGGAAATTGTATTTACCGTTGTTGAAATAAAGTGCAGAAAATCTCTGAGTGAAAGCGAAGAAAATGACTTGAAATGTAAAATACAGGCTCAACTTATCAATACTGTGTCTGCTTTGCAACAACGATTTGGTAAACCGTTAGATGGTAGTCCAGAGAGATTGGATAGAGAACTCCAGATTTTGGAATTAGTTGATTTGTTGAGTTTCTATATCAAGAGGTCTCAGCGCTATGCACAATTAGACCCGATTGTTGCTGAAGAATATTTGGTATTCTTGTCAGAATTGGAAAAGTTGGATTATAACCTAAAGTTCAAGCAAATTGGTGTGATATATAACTTTAGCCAACATGAACGCCAAAAGAAATGTTTTGAAGGCGATAGTTGCATTTTTACGATGGGCGAATCTGTTATTGGAGAAATTCTGGGCGACAATGCAACACTGAATACAGAACGATTGAAGCAACTTGATAACGATAAGGAATTCTGTGATGCGTTTGAACCGAATCGTAAAGAAAATATTGTACGGATTAGAACTTTGCGAGATGGTGGCATTTTGCCTGAAGACCGTCAAGAAGAACCTGAATCTGATGATGTTGAAATTGCCAATGAAAAAGATGAGAATGCTAGTACGGCGGTAATTGAAGCTCCTACAGATTTCATTCCGAAAGAAATAGAATCAGCGACTTTAGAGGAAGAACCGATTCAACCAGAATCCCTTTCAAAGGAAACTCAGGAAAAACCTGCTGCGGAATCAAAATCTGTGGCTGATTTTTCGCCTAAGGAAAAAGCATCTAGTGATGAGAACATTCAGGAGAATGTAGATAGTAATTATGAACCTCCTGTTTGTGATGTATTGATTGGTAAAACAGATGCGGATACTCCACAATATGGCATTATTGGAAAAACTGTAGATAACAAACGATTAATCGGTATTGATTTGAATGAATGCAATACTGTCAGTTTGTTCGGTGTTCAAGGGGCTGGGAAGAGTTATACAATTGGAACTGTTGCAGAAATGACTTTGAAACAGTTTAGTAAAGTGAATAAGTTGCCTGCACCTCTTGCTAGTGTCATTTTCCATTATAGCGAGAGCATGGATTATGCCCCTGAGTTCACATCAATGGTTTATCCAAATGATGACGAAAGACAGCTTGCTCGTTTGAAACAAGAATATGGTGCCGAAGCAGGATCTGTAAAAGATGTAATACTTCTTACGCCTGAAAGCCAAGTCGAAAAAAGAAAGAGCGAATACCCTGGCATAGAAATTGCGCCAATTGGGTTTGCTGCCTCGGAATTGAATGTCGCTGATTGGATGTTCCTGCTTGGAGCTATAGGCAACGAGTCCACATATGTGAAAGAACTAAAGCAGATAATGAAGGCATGTCGCCATGATATGACGCTAACAAACATTAGGATGGGCGTTAATCAGAACGCATTCCTGTCAAGTTCTCAGAAGAATTTGGCTTTGCAAAAACTGAAGTTTGCCGAAGACTATATTTTGAACGATAGTTTGCTTAAACAATATATGCGTCCTGGTCGCTTGATTATTGTGGATCTGCGTGATGAATTCATTGAGAAGAATGAAGCGCTAGGATTATTCGTTGTGATGCTCAATATATTTGCAAGTGTCAAGGCCGTTGATGGTAAACAGTTTAACAAATTCATTGTTTTTGATGAAGCCCATAAATACATGAATGACAAGGACCTTGTCGCCTCTATTACTACGGCAATTCGTGAAATGAGACATAAAGGTGTGTCCATTATGATTGCTAGCCAAGATCCGATGAGTTTGCCAAGTGAAATTATTGAACTTAGTTCTATTGTGATAATGCACAAGTTTAGTTCGCCTGCGTGGGTAAAACATGTCCAAAAGGCGATTACGGCTTTACAAACATTGACGCCTGCAGCGATGTCTTCACTCTCATCTGGTGAAGCATATTTGTGGGCAAACAAAGCTACGGATAGGGCATTTACGCAAAGGCCCGTGAAAATATCGATCCGCCCCCGTGTTACTAAGCATGGTGGCGATACGATAAATGCGGTAAAGTAAAGAATTTATGAAAAAAGAGAAAGCCTATGTCTAAATCCCTAGAAAAATTTAATGTATCCATCCAAGATTCAAAGAATCTTTTAGATATGTTTGACAAACAGAGTAAATCAAATCCTGAAAATGCTGAGGTGTTGAAACGTGCCGGACTTGTCATGGCTTTTACGGCATGGGAAACATACGTGGAGGATCGCTTGACGGAGTCCTTGTCGCTGCAGATGAAGTTGATAAAAGGATGCTCGTTAGGAGATTTTTTCCAAAAGAAATTAGATGAAGAATTAAAACGATTCAATACGCCGACATCCGACAAAACAAAGAAATTATACAAGGATTTCTTGGGAATTGAAGATGTAACGGAAGGCTGGAAATGGAGTAATTATGAGCCCGCCAAATCGCGAGAACAATTGAACAAATGGATTGCCTTGCGTGGTGAGATTGTGCACCATGCAAAAGGTGTTTCGACAAATCCGCAACCTCACATTGTAAAGAAAGATGATTTGTCCAAATGCATTACCTTTTTAGAAGGACTTGTAAAAACTTTTGATGCATATGTAGAAAAGGTCCTTTGATATATATGGATAAAGAAAAACTTATAAAGGCAATCAATCAAAAAGGGTTGCGTAATAGTCTCATTTCTATTTATTACAACATAGGAAGAACGTTGCCGTTCCGTGCGCAGCGCTTTCCTGATGGTCGGGTTTCCGATTGGTATCGGTCGCAGTTTGTTGAAGTCCATGAGGTAAAGCCTGGTGGTAAAGGCGGAAAGTACGGTTACGCCTATGGATTCTATTTCAGGAATGGAGAACGCGCGGATGCTACGGAAAACAACCCCGAGCAGAGTTGGTGCAAAACGAGTGATACCGAGCCGCAGGGGATTCCGTGTGCCGCTTGTGGTTCATGGGTGCTTCTAGATATTCTGGGAGAAGCGACATCGGAGCCTACAAAAATTTATGGCGTAAACGATGTCTTGGAAGTCGGCAAGCATAAGGGAAAGACTTTGGCTGAAGTTATCCGCTCTGATTGGGGGTGGGTAAAGTGGGCTAAAGAAAATGCGGAACACATCTTTTTTGATATGGATGAAGTGGTGGAGGAAAGGAATAAAAGCATTAAGCCCCTTCATCCAGAAGATGTGTTGACCTATGGTAAGTATAAAGGGCAAAGTATTAGAGATATAGCCGATCTCGATATGAATTATCTAAAATGGCTTGCTGCTAATAACGATGACTTTGTCTTTGATTTCACAGAATTGTCCTAAAAGTGCGATATTTGCTTTTTGCGTTAGGGATAGTGACCCCTTGGGGCGGAGACTTGCAATGGAGATCCCCGCCTTCGCGGGGATGACAAGTGTAAGGCTCCGTTTTATGAGGTTGGGCGGGAACGGAGTGAACCGGGCAACCCATAAAATATAGCCCGGCCCACGCAAGTGGGAAACGCCCCCAAAAAGGCGATATTAAACGGTTGGCTATTTGACTTTTTGCCTCTATTTATATATTTTATAGGAAACTGGTCCCATTAAGGTGAAAGCAGGCTTCATGCCATGCGTTTCGACAGAAACCATAAAAGCGCGTGTTTTCACTATGCGTCCTGCGCATACTGAGCATGAAAATTAAGCATTTTGTGCATGCTCCGAAATTATTTATATTATGTTTAAAGCATTTCGGAGTGGCAAAATGAAACTCAAGTTTTTAACACTATTTTCAATCCTTGCGCTCGCTGCGAGCGTTTTTGCGGAGAGTGCCATGAGCAACATTACGGTAAACCTGCGCTATACGGGCAAGAACGGGGCGGCAAAGAAGTTCGCCGAAGAGATGGTCTCTAGCGGGACGGTGGCGAAAATCCGTGCCGAGAAGGGAAACATCCGCTACGAATATTTCCAGTCGCTGGACGATCCCGAGACCATCTTGCTGATTGACGCGTGGGAAAGCCAGGCCGCCATCGATGTGCACCATGCTTCGCCCATGATGAAGACGATTGCGAAACTCCGCGACAAGTACGACTTGAAAATGACTGTCGAACGCTACACGCCCGACAACACCATGCCCAAGACCGACGAAAAATTCATCAGGAAATAAGTCGCGACAATGCAATGCCCGCGCACTATTTCATTAACTTAACCTTGAAAAATTCCACGTTCATTTCGCGGTCGGCGAGCGGCACAATCTTGCGGTCCTTGGGAATGTCGTAATCGAACTTTTGGTCCGAAACGAACGTCAACAGCGAAGACTGCTCGATGAGCTTTGAAAAGCCCTTCACACTGTCGTGCTTGATGAAGGTGGCGTCGGGAATCTTCTTGCGCTTGACCTGCTCCCAGAAGCCTACGTTACTGCGCTGGATGATGGTTTCGCCCTTGAGTTCCCGGAGCCGGATGGACTTGCGCTTCGCAAGCGGGTGCTTTTTCGGGAGCGCAATCGAGAGCCGCTCCTGCATGTATTTTTCGGCGCGGTATTTCTTTGCACGGGGGGCCTTAAGCGTGATGCCGATATCCGCCGTGCCCTCGTTCAAGGCCTTCAGCACGCCCGCCTCATTGTCGATAATCTCGTAGGTGACCTGCGCACCGGGGTATTTTTCCTGCAGTTCCTGCACCATCCGCATGGCGGGGAGGATGGCCACCGACGCGATAGAGAACGTGCGCGTGGCACCCTGCGGGCTTACCTTTTCCATCATCTCGCCTTGCAAATCCATGATGCGCTTAGCGTATTCGGCGACTGTGCGTCCCTTCTCGTTCAGCTCAATGCGGTTCTTTTTGCGCTCGAAGAGCGGAGCACCGATTTCGTCTTCCAGCTTCTTGAACGCGCGGCTCACCGCCGGCTGCGAAGTGTAGAGCTTGTCCGCAACGGCCGAAAGCGTGCCATATTCCAGGAACCCGGCCAGCAATCGCAAAATGTAGGTCTCGACAAACATAAAAAGCCCCTTTTGGGGGAGAATATAATAAATCTGCTATGCGTCAAGTGAATAGTGGGGCTATTTTCACCAGTTCTCGTAGCGGTGTCCCGTATTTAAGGAGGCTATTTGCTTCATTTCGTCGTCTGTCAACTCGAAGTCGAAAATCGATATGTTTTCTGCGATGTGGTCAGGGTTCTTGGAGCCAGGAATGGCAATGTAGCCCGATTGCACATGCCAGCGCAACACCACCTGTGCAGCCGATTTCCCGTGAGCTTTCGCTATCTTTGCGACAACCTTGTTCCCCAAGACGTCTTCGGTGTGGCCGCGCCCGCCCAGCGGGTAATAAGATTCCACCACAGCGCCGTATCGTTTTGCGTATTCCTTGAATTCCGTGTTCTGGTAAAACACATGGTTCTCGTTTTGCACCACGGCAGGCTTGATTTCGAAATCGGCAAAAAAGCGCTTCGCCGTCTTTTCGGTGTAGTAATTCGAAATGCCGATGGAACGGATCTTCTTCGCCTTCACAGCACGTTCCATAGCCTTGTAAACAGCCTTGTCCTCGGCGTCGCTCCCGTGCTGGTGCAACAGCATCAAATCAATATATTCGAGCCCCAACCTTTCGAGTGAGTCGTCGATGTCTTCGTCCAGGGAACTGCTCCACGGCACCAGTTTCGATGTCACGAACAAATCTTCGCGCTTCACGAGCCCTTCGTCAATCGCCCGGCGGATTCCCTTGCCCACGGCTTCTTCGTTGTCGTAATATTTTGCCGTATCAATCAATCGATACCCGTTCTTGATGGCGACATAGACTGCGTCTTCAGCCACCTTGCCGCGCAAAGTCCAAGTGCCAAGCCCGAGAACCGGCATATCGAAACCCGAATTCAACTTGACCGTTGGGGCCGCCCCTTTGCTATTCTGCACGATCGAATCTCCTTTGTCCGAAACCTTCGGCACCGCCTGCGACGCAGCATCGCTCGAACACGCCACGAACAGGAAAACGAACAAGAAACTGAACCACCTCATGCCCTAAAAATAAACAAATCTCGCAACAAACCCAAATACTTATTTCGCATAAAAGATATGCTTTGAAGGCATGGGTGGGGGAAGTCTCCCCCTCGCTCTCCTTCGTTGGCTCCGTGACAAAGGTCCCTGAGCCTGCCGAAGGGCCGCTACCCCCTCTCCTAAGGGGCTCTGCCCCCTAAAACCCCCGCAAGGCGTGCGTAAAACAACCGTGCAAAAGTCCTATTTTCTTTACAAATCGGGCAAATAACGCCGTTTTTATCACAAAAAGGCACCCTTTTGTAAATTTATTGTTCCGTAAGGGCGATTTTAAGTTATTTTTAGATTGGACATATTAGAGAGTTTAGCTCTTGTTCTCTAAGTGAAATCTAGACAATTTCCATTGACTGAGAACGAGGCGAACGCTCACGCAGATATGCCGTTTTGCGGCGTATCTCGGTTTGCTGTACCAGCCCTCAAGGCTGGACTTTGGTCGTATAGGCCAAAAGCAACAGCCCTTTTGGGGCGTGGGTCGTTTGCGTTTATCAGTCAGAGGCAGTCTAGAGCCCCACTTAGGTAAATGCAACGATCTGCGCCTTTTCTTGTATCCACACAAAATTTGGCGAAATTCTTTGCTGAGCTGGGGCAAACTCCATAGGTGTATATGATGGAGGCTGCGATGGTTAAGAAAGCCGCGCATGGATTTGAACTTGATAAAAATGACTTTGTAATGCTTACGAAGTCAAATGCCGAATTAGCTCAAAAAAAAGTGGATGGTTCACCTAAAGAAGTGAATGAGAAAAAAGCTTCAAAAATACAAAAAACTCTCCGTGCAATTGGAGAAAATAGTTCTATCCAAAATGAGTTGTGTCAACTTATTCAAGAAAAAGCAAAGGTAAACTTCTCCGGTGGTTTCTTAGAAATCATCAGAAGGATTAATATTACGAATTCCACAAGGTTGAGTGAGGAAGAACAAGAGGAATTTGCGGAGTACATTAGATGCAATAAAGAAAAAATATTGAAGCGAATAAAAAAAGGTGAAGTTGGTGTTGTTAATGACATAGCAGAGGCAGGTACCAAAACAAGTAAAAAACGATATAATTTTAGTTTCGCCTCAAAATTTTGCACTTATATATCTCGTTATCATTTTAATGAATATGACAAATTTATGCCTTATGATAATGTTTTACAAAGTGTTTTGCCTTATTATGCTTGGGTATATTGCAAAATCAAAAAAGTTGAGGATTTTAAGAAAAAAGGGAATTATCAAGGATATATTGATTTGGCTCGTAAAATCATCGAACAGAGTCAAGTCTTGTATGGCTCAGAGGAACGGTTAACGCTGAAAGAATTTGATCGATTACTCTGGTATAAATACAAAGGTCTGTTAGGAGAAGATTTAATAGGTAATCCGAATTCACTTCTAATCAAGGAGACTTAATCATGAAAATCACTAAACTCTATTTAATTATTGTCTCCTTGGTTGCGTTGCTTGCGGGTAATGCGATTGCGGCGGCATGGACAGGTTCTATGTCTGAACCAGAGAATATGAAAAAGATTGACGGCAAGTCTTTCTATGTCATCACAACTGCAGATGAACTCGCCTGGTTTGCTGCTCAAGTGAATGGTGGAAGATCAACCATAAACGCTGTTCTTGGAAATGATATTGTTTTTGGAAAGGATAAAAATACCACAAGTACTGTGCAATGGACTCCAATTGGAAAGGATATTTCCCATAGATTCGATGGGATTTTTGATGGGGCAAATTATACAATTTATGGAATGTATTCGATAGGTATCTCTTTGGCAAGTTTTATTGGTGTATTGAATACAAATGGTATTGTACGAAATTTAAAAACAAATGCTGGATACTTCAGCGGAATATTTCGTATAGGAGGCGTGGTTGCTCACAACAACGGGACGATTCAAAATGTTGAAAACAACAATAAACTTGAAGCTTCCTATAAGAAAGGGGATTCGACTGCTTTTTTTATAGGAGGGATTGCTGCGCATAATCAAGGGATGATTATTAGTTGTTCCAATAAGGCATCTGTTAATAATACTGCGTTAGAAGCACGTTCAGGCGGTATCGCCGGATACAATACAGGAAAAATAGAAAATTCGGGCAATAGTGGAAGTATTTCCGGAACAACCGTTTATGCGGGAGTAAAAGATGGAAATAAACATAAAATCTATTCTGGAGGTATTGTTGGCTACAATACTGGTTCAATAAATAAAACAAGAAATGTTGGTTCAATCTCTGCTAAAGGATATTATACCTATAAAGAATCGTCTCTTTCTGCGACACCTTCAGGCTCGCAATATGTTGATTACACGGTATATGTCCATAGTGAAACTTATTCGGGGGGGATTTGCGGTTATGGATCAAATACGATCAGTAATGCGATCAATAGTGGAAATATCACCAATGGTAATAGCGCTGCTGATAATGGCCATACTGATGGAATTGTTGCTTCGGGCAAAGCAAAAAATTCCATTGATTTGCAAACATTAAAATATTGGCTCAATGAAACCGAAGTCCAAGGAACCGCGGAGAACATGCAGAAAGACCAATTCGCCTGGATCTTGAATACGACGAACGGAACAGAATCCAACAGCGGCATATGGACTCGTACAACGGGCTATCCTGACTTCGCAAAAGATTCTAATCTTCCGATATATAGGGTCGTGTTTAACGACGATGGTGCAACATCAAATCGCTACACCAATTACAAGGGACTTGCAACATTCCCTGAAAATCCAGAACCTGCCGAAGGCCTCGTATTTAAGGGGTGGTACAATTCAGAAGACATTAGAGTCAAACCAACAACGGTATTTTCGTCTGACCAAACTGTCAATGCTGTTTACATGAACGCGACAGACATCTACTGGACAATTAATTTCTTCAATACAGATGCAAATTCAACATTGTTGGAGACAAAACAATATCAACATGGCAGCATTGTCGCTTACGAGGGCGAAACACCCACAAAAGAAACGACAGCAAAATACACCTACACATTTAAAGGTTGGAACGTAGAGCCGACAAACGCAGTTGAAGACTTTGACTACTATGCGGTTTATGATTCAATCATTCGTTCCTACACGATTACTTTTAAAGACTACGATGGTTCGGAAATTAGTAGCGGTGCGTTTGAATATGGCTCAATTCCCAGTTGCAGTAAAACGCCCTCGCGAATTGCAACGGCTGAATGGATATATACACATAAAGGATGGAAACCCGCTCTTGATTATGTAACCGAAGCAACCGCATATACAGCCACTTATGATTCTACTAAAGTGGAATACAAAGTTACCTTTATGAACGGTGTCGATATCATTGACGAACAGATGGTCCCTTATGGTGAGGCCGCCATTGCTCCGACGAATGTGACACGTGAAGGGTATAAGTTTACTGGATGGAATACATCATTCTCAAACATTACAGAGAATTTGACTGTAAAGGCTCTATTTGAAGAACTGGCAACTTACATTGTTAAGGTTCTAGATGGAGACGGAACAAAAATTGATAGCGTAAAAATTGTGGAAGGCGAATCTTACACACTGCCAACAGCTCCACAAAAAGACGGTTACACCTTTGATGCCTATTATAACGGGAAAACCATGCTAGGTGTTGTCGGTGAAGTTATCCCCGTCACCGCGAATATCACAATTACAGCCATATATACAAAAGATCCGGAAAGCAGTTCTAGCTCTGTTGTAAAATCAAGTTCCAGTAGTGCAAAGTCGAGTTCTAGCAGCATTCCGAAATCTTCAAGTTCTATCAAGAGCAGTAGTTCTGCAAAGAGTTCAAGCAGTGCTGTCAAGTCAAGTTCCAGTCAAACCCACTCGTCTTCTAGTAGTTTACCCAAAGAAGTTGTCATATCAGGAAAATTAGAACAAACACTCGGAGTGTATGACTGGATGGACTTAATAATATTTAGTGGTGTCCAAAATTATTCTCGAGAGAGTTACAACATTCCCTTCCTTGAAATAACAAAATCAGGAACTGATTTGACTATTCGTGGGACAGTTCCTGGAACCTACAGGGATCTTGTATGCAATGGGGACAAAAAAACAGATTCTTTGAAAGTTAATGGGCGAATATATAAGATAGAGCTGACAATAAAAAATCCAAACAAACCCTGCAATTCTGCACTTACACTTGTGTCTGCAAAAAAGCAATTCTCTGTAAAGACTTACAATCGTAATCTCCTAATTTCGGGGGCAAAGGTTGGAGAGTCTTACGCAATATTCGACTTGCAGGGACGTATTCTTAAAAAAGGTCGTGTTGAATCTGTGAATTTCAATATTCCAGTTACGCTGGCCGGAAATTATGTCGCAAAAATCGGACACATAACGCAGCTTGTCCAAATAAGATAGTTTCCTAGGTTTGCAATTTTGGGTGGGCGATACGCCCACCCTTTTTGCGTTAGGGGACGTCGCACCGCCTCGCGGTGGCGAGACGCACAAGCGGCTCGATGAGCCGAGGAACGAGGCGAGCAGCACTCGCCACGGCCCCCCGTTCGGCAGGTTCAGGGACCAGGCCGGGGAGCGCCCAAAATTTCAGTTTTTTACAAAATGTCATAATATGACATTGTAAGAATGTATATTTGCGCAGTGAGCAATAAAAGACCCGCAATTCCAAGCTTGTTTGCGGGCAGGAGCGAAAATGAAGAAAAAGACCGGAAAAGGAATAGAGATAGCCCAAGCCCAAAGCAATGGGTACAAGAATCTTGTAACGCAAATAGGCTCATTACTGGTTGAAAGCCGTAAACAGGTGTTTCAAGCAGTGAACACCACTCTCGTAAATACCTATTGGCAAATTGGTCGTCATATTGTAGAATATGAACAAGATGGCAATGCAAAAGCCCAATATGGGGCAGAACTGTTGGATAACCTCGCTAAGGACTTGACAGCGCAATTTGGAAAAGGGTTCAGCCGATCAAACCTATTCCAAGTGAGGCTATTTTACCTAAAATTCCCAAAAATCCAGACACTGTCTGGAAAATTGAGTTGGAGTCATTATACAGAAATCATCAAGGCAAACTCTAACTTGGAAATTGGTTTTTACACAAAGCAATGCGAAAACGAGAACTGGAGCGTCAGGGAACTCAAGCGTCAGATGAAAAGTCTGCTGTTCCATAGGATTGCCTTGAGCAAGGACAAGAAGAGCGTGCTGGAAATAAGCAAGCAAGGAATCCAAACGCAAAAGCCCGAAGACATCATAAAGGACCCTTACGTTTTGGAATTTCTTGGGGTAAACGAAGACCAGAAATACCTTGAAGGAGATATCGAGGAGAAGGTTGTCGCCAACTTGCAAACATTCTTGTTGGAGTTCGGCAAAGGCTTCGCTTTTATCGGACGGCAGTACAAGATGCAGATTGGTGCCAGACAGTTCAAAGTTGATTTGGTGTTCTACAATTACAATCTCAAGTGCTTTGTTCTTATTGATTTAAAACGCGGCGAAATCGAGCATTACGATGTGGGGCAAATGAACATGTACCTGAATTTCTTCAAAAAAGAGGTCTGCGCCCAAGATGACAATCCGCCTATCGGAATCGTACTCGGTGCCTACAAGGACCAGTTGTTGATGGAATACGCGATGCAGGGAATAGAAAACAATTTATTCGTAAGCAAGTACCAACTTTATCTTCCCAAGCGCGAAGAATTGCAGAGCGAACTTGAAAAACTGCTTTCGGGAAAGTGACATAAAGACTCGCAATTTCAAGTTTGTTTGCGGACAGAAACGAACAATACTTGCTGATTTTTGCCGAATTTAGTCTAATAATGGATTTTCTTTCAAGTGCAGGTGGCCGCTTCTACTATGCGCAACACGCATAGTGGGCATAAAAATTACGCATTACGCGGCCGTCCTGAAATTATTTATATTAAAGGCAACCGGTTCAAAGGAATTTTTTACAGAAAAGGCGGATCCCATGAAAAAAATCACCTTGATTCTTTTATCACTTCTTCTAGGAGTCTCTATGGCAGCAGAAAAGAAAATCCTCGTCGTTTACTATTCCCGTGCTGACGAAAACTATTCCGTCGGGAACATTTCCAAGGGCAATACTGAAATCATTGCCGAGATGATTGCGAAAAAGACGGGCGGCACGCTCTTGCACGTGGAACCCGCGAAGGAATACCCCAAGGGCTACGACGACTGCATCAACGTGGCCAAGAAGGAACTTGCGCAGGACGCGCGTCCGGCAATCAAGCCGGTGAACGTGAACCCCGAAGAATTCGACGAAATTTACGTCGGCTACCCGGTGTGGTGGGGCGAGATGCCCATGCCCATGTTCACCTTCTTCGAAAAGTATAACCTGAAGGGCAAGACGATTCACCCGTTCGTGACCCACGAAGGCAGCGGCCTTTCGGGTGTTGCCCGCCTCAAGAAGGTGACCGGCGCGAATGTGACCCCCGGCCTTGCCATCTACGGACACGTGGCCCAGAACGAACGCGACAAGGCCCAGAAAGAAGTGGACAAGTGGGTGAAGTAATCGGCTAGCGCCTTAGTTAGAATCGCTAGTCTGCTTTCTTTTCAGTTCAATTAAATCGAAATACATCAGACGGCTGTTCAATGGCCTGTCAGGACCGAGGCAACGAAATTCGCGTTCCTGTTCTTCGGTGCTGAACAGGAACTTGAACTCATTGTTCTGGTAGAACTTGAGGTTTCGTTCGTTATTGTAGGAATCTACCAGCAGAAAACGGCAACCGGTCTTGTTGAGCGGATCGACGAACCAGGCCTTTATAAAACTGAGAACGTCGCTTCCCAAATGCTTGCTTTGGAATTTTTGGCTAATTCCGAGACGACCGATCATGACTGCCGGATAACTGCTGTATATTTTTTCGCGGGGGATGTTTTTCTCAATCTTTCTTTTGCGAGATCCGGGAATTTTCTTGATGCTGTCATTGGAAAGAGTGAAAACCGCCACCAGTTGTGCCGGGTCATCAACAAGGGAGAAACAATAATTCTTGCAAAGCAATTCGTCGCTCTGCAAAAAAGCGTCTTTTGTGAAGAAATCGTCCAAGTCGTTGTCCCCGCACTTGAATGATTTGCATAGGGCGGCCTTGCCTTGAGTGTAGAACCCAAAGCGGCAATTCTGTTGGAGAAAGTTCATTACTTAAATTCTCTAAAATCGGCCTTGGAGAGGATGTCCCTGGCCTGTTCAATTTGCTTGGAGAAATCGATGGAACCGCGACGCTTTTCGCTTTCTTCCATCATGAGGTCAAACCTGTCCGACGCTTCGCCGGTCAGTATCGGTACTGATGCGATTGCTAGTGCCATGATGACCTCCATTGTTGAATTGAACTATAGTCAATATACATTTTTCCTCGTGCTGGTGCAAGTGGTGAAACTGGAGTCAATTGGCTTATTTGAGGAAAATGAAGCCTTTTGACCATACAAGAGCAAAAATATATTTTTAGAGTGTCATAAAATGACAAAATGGAAAAGAAACGGAATTTTGTCGTTTTCACTATGCGTTTCGCGCATACTGAGCATGAAAAAATGGTATTTTGCGGGGTTTGCGCATTTATTTATATTAAAGGCGTAGAAAAAAAGGAATAAACCATGAAACTAGGGACGATTATGACGATGCTTGGTATGGGTGCGGTGCTTGCCGCGTGTGATTGCTGCCCGCAGGGCGAGGCAAAGGCGCTTTCGCAGGACAAGGAACTGCGTGCCGTGATGGACAACTTCACGCAGAACGAGGTTCCGGCGGCGACTCCGCTTGTGGAAAAGCGCGAGGTGGAGTTGATTCGCCTGGTGTCGCTTGTGACGCAGCAGTCGGGCGCTCTTTTGCAAGAAGAAGTGGCGACAGCGCTTGCGCAGGGGCTTGCTCCCGAAGAAATTCTCGAGGCGATTTACCAGTGCGCTCCCTACACCGGGTTCCCGCGGACAGTGGATGCGGTTGAAATTGCCCGCAACGTGTTCAAGGCGAAGAACGTGAAGGTGGACGAAAACCGTGCGACGGTGACGGCGCAGTCCCGTCTGGAGGCGGGTGCAGATGCGCAGGGAACGCTGTTCGGCCAGACTTTCCGCGACATGGCGAAGAACGGCAAGAGCGGTATGCCGACTATCAACTACTTCCTTGCGAGCAACTGCTTTGGCGATTACTACACCCGCAAGGGGCTCGACCTGAATACCCGCGAACTCTTGACGATGGCGATTCTCGTGAACCTGGGAACGGAGCCGCAGCTCAAGGCGCATATCGGCGCGAACCTGAAGATTCGCACGGCCGAATATGTGGAACAGGCGATTTACAACTGCCTGCCGTATTGCGGTTATCCGCGCACGCTGAATGCGTTGCGACTGCTTAAGGAAGCAGTGGCTGAGACGGCAAGCCAACAAGGCCCTTCGGCAAGCTCAGGGACCTTGAACGCGGCTGGTGCTGTAAACGCGGCGGTCGCAAAAACCATGCCGGGCAAGGACTGGAGTGTGTTCCCGGTGGGCAAGCCGAACGACGCCTACGCCAAGTATTTCATGGGCAAGAGCTATCTCGACATGATCAGCAAGGAACAGGTGGGTGTCGGGAACGTGACTTTTGAACCGGCATGCCGCAACAACTGGCATATCCATCATGCAAAGAAGGGCGGTGGCCAAATTCTCATCGCGACGGCGGGCCGCGGCTACTATCAGGAATGGGGCAAGCCGGCGGTGGAACTGAAGCCCGGCGACGTGGTGAACATTCCGGCTGGTGTCAAGCATTGGCACGGGGCGGCTCCGGATTCCTGGTTCCAACATTTGGCAATTGAAGTCCCTGGTGAAGGCAGTCGCAACGAATGGCTTGAGCCCGTGAGCGACGAAGACTACGGGAAGTTGAAATAATGTTTGCCAGAATTCTCGCTTGTGCATTTATTGGCCTTATGACGGTAGGAACTTTTGCGGCGGCACCTGTGCCCGATGGCTTCGTGCTTATCAAGGGCGGAACTTGAACTCGTGAAGCCCTATTCCGACGACTACAATACCGTCTTGAAGCAGGCGCAGAACGACCAGCACAAACAGGCGCGCCCTGCCCTCAAGAAAAAGCCCGACGCAAAGAAGTGGGCCGACTACGAAACGA
This sequence comes from Fibrobacter sp. UWR2, assembly GCF_002210285.1. NCBI lineage: Bacteria > Pseudomonadati > Fibrobacterota > Fibrobacteria > Fibrobacterales > Fibrobacteraceae > Fibrobacter > Fibrobacter sp. UWR2. Next base: position 169,489 of record NZ_MWQE01000002.1, read on the forward strand.
TTATCATCGGTTACCCCAACTGGTGGGCGAGTATCCCGATGCCTATTGCGACTTTGCTCGAAAGTTACGACTTTACGGGCAAGCGGATTCTGCCGTTCTGCTCCCACGGTGGCGGGCGCTTTGGCCAGAGCATCACCGCGATTGCGAAACTCGCGCCCAACGCAAAAATCGGCGAAGGCCTTTCGGTGCATTATTCCGGCGGTTCAAGCCTCTCGAAAGATGTGGCCAAGTGGCTCGAGAAAAACGGCGTGAAGACGAAATAATGTATATTCCCTGATATGCCTATTTCCGCCAAAATCCGTATGATGCTTGATATCGCGATGACGGTCGCGACGTTCGTGCTGATGGGCGGCAATTACTTCTTTGAATCGACGGCCGTTCACGAGATTCTGGGCGTGGTGCTGCTTGTTCTGTGGGCGGTGCACATCACGCTGAACCGGCGATTCTTCCTTTCGCTGTTCAAGGGCCGCTACAACGCATTCCGCATTTTGCAGGCGGTCGTGAATTGTGGTATTCTTTTATGTGCAATTTTCCTGATGGTGAGCGGTATTATGCTTTCGAACCATGTGTTCGCATTCCTCGGGATTGAATCGGGTGCAAGCTTTGCCCGCACGGCGCACCTGCTCGCAAGCCACTGGTATTACGTGTTCATGTCGCTCCACATCGGGCTGCATGTGAGCCTGATTGCAAACCGCTTGGGACTTGCGGGTGCATTCAAGTCAAAGACTGCCCTAACTGCAACTCGCGTGGTTGCAATTCTTGTGGCAGGCTACGGAATTTACGCCTTCGCCATTCGCGGGCTTTGGAAATACATGTTCCTGCAGCAGCCCTTCTTCTTCTTTGACGCGGAACGCGGCTACGCCCTCTTTTTCGCGGACTATATCGCCATCGTCGTGCTGTTTGCCGTCGCGGTGCATTATACGGCGAAACTTACCAAATGATTTTTCGGAAAGTCGTTACTTAATTGCGATTCTTGAAGCGTCTTGCTGCCAACAAGCCCGTTTCAAAGAGCAGATACGTCGGTGCGCCCAGAAGTAGTTGGCTTATTATGTCGGGTGGAGTAAGGAGTGCGGCGAACAACAGGATTGCCACCACCACGTAGGGGCGCTTGCTGCAGACGGTTTCGTAATTCACGATGCCCGCACGGATTAACGCGTAGGTCACCAGCGGGAACTGGAACATGCATCCGAACGCAAGCGAAAGCCAGAGCGCGAGTGTTACCAGGTTAGAGACGCCAAATACGGGTTGCAGAGTCGTGCTTGCAAAGCTCATGCCGAACTGCACAATCAGCGGGAAGCAGACGACAAGGCAGAAGGCGACGCCTGCGATAAACAGCCCGCTGGTCATGGCCACGATGGAGCGGATGAATCGTTTCTCGTTATCGTATAGAGCAGGAAGCACGAACTGCCACATGTTCCAGGCGATGTAGGGCGAAAACAGCACGCAGTCCAGCAGAGCAGAAATCTTGAGCTGCAGCAGGAACACTTCCATCGGGGAAAAGTAATGGAGTGTGACGTCGCCCTGCAGGGCAATTTGCTTACAGAACCAGTCCAGAACGTAGGGTGAAACTAGGAACAGGGGCACGATGCCGATGGCAAGGGCGACAATAGAACGCAAAAGCGCCCGTCGGAGCGCTTCCAGGTGCGAAATCAGCGTAGCCTCTTGATCCTGCTTGGAGGTCATCAGCCTTTCTTTTCTTCTTCGGTTGCTGAGCGTGCCGAAGCATCGGCGGCTTTTTCCACCGTCTTCTGTAGGTCTTCAGCTTCTTCCTTCAGGGCGTCTTTCGCCTTCTTGTACTCGTTCTGGGCCTTGCCCAGGGAACGTGCAAGTTCAGGAATGCGCTTTGCCCCGAACAAAAGGAGCACCACGACCACAATCAGGATTATTTCTGGAATTCCGATGGACATTTTTTACCTGCCTTTTCGTAGAAATATAACATAATTTCTTTGTATATTTAAGGCAAAAGACAAAGGAGCTTATCATGAAGGTCGTTTTATTCAATGGAAGCCGTCGCGAAAAGGGTTGCACTTATACGGCGCTGAGCCTCGTGGCCGGCGAACTCAAGGCCGCTGGCATCGAGACGGAAATCTTCTTCGTGGGTGGCCGCGTGCTCAAGGGCGAAACCGATGCCGTTGTTCACGAAGCCAAGGAAATCCTTAAAACGGCCGACGCCGTCGTTTACGGATCTCCGGTGTACTACGCATCCCCGAGTGGCGAAATGCTGATGTTCCTGGACAGGCTTTACGGCATTGCCGAAGCGGAACTGCTCTTTAAGCCTGCCGCAACGGTTGCCTCTGCCCGCCGTGCAGGGACGAGCGCTACGCTTGATGCACTGAACAAGTATCCTGCATTTGCGCAGCAGCCCATGGTGGCATCGCGCTACTGGAATATGGTCCACGGTTCTAGCCCCGAAGATGTGCTGAAGGACGAAGAAGGCGTGCAGATTATGAAGGAACTGGGCCGCAACATGGCATGGATCCTGAAGAGCATCGAAGCGGGCAAGAAGGCGGGTGTAGAACAGCCCGTTGCCGAAAAGAAAATCTTCACGAACTTTATCCGCTAGATATAGTTTTTTCTATATTTGGCCGCAAAATGAAAGACCTTTTAGATTTTGATAGCGAGCATTTGTGGCATCCATATGCGGCGCTGAAAAATACTCCCGCAAGATTTCTTGCCAAGACAGCTCACGGAACAACGATTGAAACGGCAGACGGCTTGAAACTGATTGACGCCGTGTCTAGCTGGTGGTGCATGGCGCACGGACACAACGCCCCTGAAATTGTCGAGGCAATTCAGAAGCAAAGCGAAAAGATGTGCCACGTGATGTTCGGCGGTTTTACGCATGAACCCGCGATTGAGTTGGGCGAAAAGTTAGTGAATTTTTTGCCCGAAGGCTTGAATAAAATTTTCTTTGCGGATTCGGGAAGCATTTCTGTGGAATGTGCCGCCAAGATGGCGGTGCAATACCAGTATTCCCTCGGACATCCGGAGCGCTGCAAGTTGGTTGCCTTGAAGGGCGGTTACCATGGAGATACCGCAGGGGCGATGGCGCTCAGCGACCCGGACGGAATGCATGCGCTTTTCCGCGGAATCATGCCGCACCATTACTTTGCGGAACGTCCGAACTGCCGCTTTGACGAGACTTGGAACCAGGCGGATTTCGCTTCGATGGAACGCGTTGTCGAAGAACATAAGGGTGAAATCGCAGCCGTGATTTGCGAACCCGTTTTCCAGGGTGGAAACGGCATGTGGCTTTACAATGCGGGTTACCTGAAGGCACTTCGCGAACTTTGCGACCGTTACGGCATCTTGCTTATTCTGGATGAAATCGCCTCTGGCTTTTACCGGACTGGCCCGCGATTTGCGATGATGCATACTGCCGAAAATAACGGCGCTGACTTTATAAAGCCGGACATCATGTGTATCGGCAAGGCGCTCACGGGCGGAAGCATTACGATGGCGGCCTGCGTCGCGTCCGAGAAGGTTGCCGAAACAATCACGAACAGCAAAATCCTGGCATTCATGCACGGCCCTACCTACATGGCGAACCCGCTGGCTTGTGCTGCGGGAATTGCTTCGCTTTCGCTGTTCGAAAGTCGCAATTATGAAACGAGCGTTGCTAGGATTGAAAAACGTCTTAAACAGAATCTGGAACCGCTCCGTTCGCTTGAAAATGCAGCGGACGTGCGTGTTCTCGGTGCTATCGGAGTCTTGGAACTGAAGGCGAAACCTTCCGCAGACGATATTCTGCGCGTGATTCATGAAACCGGCGTGTGGCTCAGGCCTTTCTGCAATTACGTGTATACGATGCCTCCGTTCATTACGACCGATTCTGAAGTTGACCGCATCTGCGAAGCCATCAAGATGATTGGCGAATGTGAACCCGCGCCTGTCGTAGAAGGCGAAGACGAATTTCATGAGTGATATGGATTATTACAGCTTGAAAATGCGTGCCTCGCAGCAAGTGGGCGAGGGCGAACAGAAACACGAACAGCATATTTCCGGCGCAGAACGCATTGTAAATCGGGATTCTGTTGAGGCTGTTTGTACGGCGATGGTGCGTCGGGCCATGACGCATTCCAAGGGCGACCCGGATTTTATCAACGTGAAAATCGAGAAGGTTCACGAAAGCGATATCCAGATTTTAAAGGCCTTGCCGGTGACGCGCATAGATGTGGAAACCTGGCAGGAAGGGCTTGAAAAGGCTTTTGGACTGATTGCTCCGCTGATGGGTTCTGGCTGCGGGCTTCGCGAAAAATTGCAAGAGCTCTTGCGCGAAACTTTCCCGATGCGTGGGGCGATGCTGTACGATATCGCGACGGGTGAGCGCCTGGAACCGGACCACGAACGTGGCGTGCGCGCGACTTATATGGATGCACTCCATTCGAGCGAAGTGGATGGTTGCAAGAATCACTTTAACGAAGCGATTGTGCTGGCGACCAAGGTGGCGAATGCTCCCGGAATGGTTGCAGAATTTTGCGTGAGCGACGACCCGAATTACGTGACGGGCTATGTGGCGAGCAAGGAACTTGGCTATGTGCGCATCATGAAGATGAAGGAAATGGGCGATGAAAACGGAGGCCGCATTTTCTTGTTTGATTCGCGCAAGGTAAGTGCCGAAGAATGTATTGAGTACTTGCAGAAGAAGAAAATTTTGGTGGATGTCGGGGCATGAATCGCATTCTTGACATTTTTACGAAAGACGCTTTGGATGCAGCTCGGGCGAATAATACCTACCGCACCATGCGTTTGATGGAAACGCCGGAATCGTCATGCGTGAAAATCCGCATGCCCAATGGCGCTTCGCAGGAACAGATCCTGCTGGCTTCCAATTCTTACCTGGACTTGGCGAACGTCGACGAACTCAAGCAGGCGATGGCCCAGGCGGTTTTAGAGTGGGGGACTGGTAGCGGCGGCGCTCGGCTTACGACGGGCAACAAGACGCCCCATCAGGAACTGGAAGAATTTATCGCAAAATTCAAGGGCGAAGAATCCGCTATCACCTTCAATACGGGCTACATGGCGAATGTCGGTACGATTTCGGCGTTGTGCGGCAAGAACGACTTTATCTTTAGCGATGAATTGAACCACGCGAGCATTATTGACGGAATTCGGTTGTCGCGAGCTAAGTGCTTTGTTTACAGGCATAACGACATGGCGGATTTGGATCGGGTTATTAAAGAGGCCGCGGCGACACTAGATGCGCGGCCCTTCCGTGGGCTTATTGTGACCGACGCTGTTTTCAGCATGGATGGCGATCTTGCAAATTTGCCGGAACTCCTACGCCTCGCGAAAGAAAATGATTGTCTCTTGATGATTGACGAGGCGCATGCCACGGGCGTGCTCGGCAAGACCGGGCGCGGGCTTGCCGAACACTACGGCTGTGCTCACGCCGATGTAACTATTGGCACTTTGAGCAAAGCCGTCGCCGCCGAGGGCGGCTTCGTGGCGGGCAAGCAACAGCTGATTGATTTCCTCCGCAACAAAGCCCGCAGCTTTATCTTTACGACTGCGATGGCCCCTGCTGTTGCCGCCGCAGCCTGCAACAACTTGCACTACATCGATGCACACCCTGAACGCGTGCAGAACTTGCGCGATAACGTGAAATTTTTCTGCGAAGCCTTGCAGCATGAAGGCGTGAAAGTTGAACAGTCTCCTTCGGCGATTGTCCCGATTGTCATTGGCGACGAGGCCCGCGCTTTGGAAATTTCTGCAAAACTCCAGAATGCGGGAATACTCATTCCTGCGATTCGTTATCCGACGGTTGCCAAGGGCCAAGCCCGCCTGCGCGCAAGCTTGATGGCCACACACACGCACGAGCAACTTCAAGCCGCCGCAACAGTAATTGCGCAAGCAGTAAAGGAGTGTGTATGAGTAAAGGATATTTCGTCACAGCCACCGGAACCGATGTCGGCAAGACCTTCATCACCGCCCTTCTCGTAAAAAAGTGGCGCGATTCCGGCATTGATGCGGGCTATTATAAGGCTGCCCTTAGCGGCGCAGAACTCCGTGACGGCAAATGGGTTGCAGGTGATGCCGATTACGTGAAACGCATCGCAAATCTTCCCGATGCGCAAGAACAGCTCGTGAGTTATGTCTATAAAGAAGCTGTCTCTCCGCATCTCGCTGCCCGCAAAGAAGGCAATCCCGTAGAACTCGCGAAAGTCAAAGATGATTTTGATGCGGCCCGCAATCGCCACGAATTCATTTTCGCCGAAGGCAGCGGCGGCATTATTTGCCCCATCCGCTACGATGACCAGAAAATATTCCTCGTCGACATCATGAAAACGTTGGACCTTCCGCTGGTTATTGTTACGACGGCGGCTCTCGGCTCCATTAACGCTTGCGTGCTTACGGTAGAATACGCTCGCAGCCGCGGCCTCGATGTCTGCGGGCTCATCGTTAACCGCTACGGCTCTAGCGGAAACTTGGAAATGGAAGACGACAACATCCGCATGATGCAAGACCTGACGGGGCTTGAAATCCTTGCAAAAGTAAAAAACGGCGACACCGATCTAGGTGTGCAACCGTTTTAAAAACTAAAGAAACAAATCAGTCGGCGCTACGATGCGTCGATATCGGCGGCGATATGTAAATCGTAGTCGGGGTAGGCTTCGCTGATTTCCTTGTGCAGGATGTCCAGACCTTCTTGAGGGTTGATTTCGAAGTTCATGACCACGTCAAAACGCATGGTGCGGTCTTCAAGGTTCACATAAAAGCCGTGGAGTTGCAATGCCCAAGGGTGCTCCTTTACCAACTTCAACACGTTGCTGCGAATTTTGGCAGCTTCGTCATTCTTGGTGTTGTGTGAATACACGCCTACGCCCGTGAGAATCACGCCGGTTTCTTTGAGTACGCGTGCCTGTACCCTGCGGGTCAGTACGTCGACTTCTTCGACGGTCATGGTGTCGGGGAGTTCCATGTGCACGGAACCGAGAAACTTGTCTGGGCCGTAATTGTTGAGAATGACGTCGTAAGCGCCGCGGACTTGCGGTTCTTCGGTGAGTAGCGCCTTGATTTTCTTGACCAGGTCGCCATCGGCGCGCTTGCCCAGAATGTCGTCCAGGGTTTCGATCAGCATGCCGATGCCCGACTTGATGATGAATCCTGAAATCACGAGGCCCACGTAGGCTTCAAGCGAAATGCCCGTGAGGATGAAGACGATGGCCGATGCCAGCACCGAAAGGGAGAGGATGGCGTCGAACAGCGCGTCTGCGCCCGAGGCGACGAGTGCACCCGAATTTACGCGTTTGCCCTGGCGCTTCACGAATTTGCCGAGCACGAGTTTTACCACCACCGCCGAGGCGATAATCACCAGCGAAACTGTGGAGTAGTCTGCTGCTTCGGGGTGGATGATTTTCTTGACCGATTCCACCGCCGAGGTACCGCCGGCGTAGAGCACGATTGCCGCGACCACCATCGCGCTCAGGTATTCGATTCGCCCGTAACCGAGCGGATGTTTTTTGTCGGGCAACTTGTTCGAAAGCTTTGCGCCCACAATCGTAATGACCGAGGAGAGTGCGTCGGAAAGGTTGTTCACCGCATCGAGCGTCACGGCGATGGAGTTTGTAGCAAAGCCGACGAACGCCTTGAACGCCGACAGCACGATGTTTGCTGCAATGCCGATAATACTTGTCCGAACAATGACCTTTTGGCGATTTTCCGTTTCGTTCATAAAATTGAATCCTTTTTTAGCGGAATGACTTGGGCGATAAGCCAATCGTTCGCTTAAAGAAAATAGAAATAAAAGACATCTGGGACCATAAGGATCCGGGTCAGCAGCAGTCCTGGGTGCCGCAAGCCACATGGGAGTTTTTCGAGAAGTTCTAGCGGATAAATACATCTTTCTGTTGTCAATTTATCAAAACGAATTCGAATAAAGCCCGATATTAAGCGAATTTTTCAACTTATTTTATAGTAAGTAAAGTTCGTATGGGAGGCTTTATGTCGTTTTCATTTAAGGGATTTCCCTTTTTTGCAGGTTTTGTCGCGTTTTTGGGCACCCTCGCCAGTGCGGCAACGATTAACGTAGATATCGGCAAGGAATACCAGCGCATCAGCGGCTTTGGGGCTGCCTCGGCATGGGCCGGTTCCATCACCGACAAGAATGCCGCCTTTCTTTGGGACTCCACCAGTGGCGCCGGGCTTACGCTGCACCGCATCCGTATCGCCCCGGACGGCACCACATCTGAAACGAGTATCGCAAAAAAGGCGAGTGAATACGGCGTCAAAGTCTGGGCAGCCCCGTGGACATCTAGATACACCATAAATTACGACGGTGACAAAAAGCACCTGGATTTCAATCACGCTCAGGACTGGGCCAACACCATCTTGAAGTTTACGCAAGACATGCGGAAGGCTGGCGTTAATCTATATGCAATTTCGTCGCAAAACGAGCCCGACGGCACCGGCGACAACCACTACGAACCCGATGAATTGGCGCGTTGGGTCGGCGACTACCTTGGCCCCACCCTCGATACCACGGGCATCAAAATCATTGGCACCGAAGCTATTAACTGGTACGGATTCCCCAATTACAAAAAAGCCTTCTTCAACAATCCCGCCGCCCTGAAATACACCGATATTTTTGGGACGCACGAATACGGCGGAGACCCGGCGGCTTATCCCGAAATCCACGAAGCCGGCAAGGAATTCTGGGAAACCGAAGTCTATGATCTTGGAAGTAACAAGGAAGACGTGGGCATGGGAAGTGCTCTCCGCGTTGCAGGCGTAATCCATGACGCCCTGACTATTGCGAACATGAACGCCTGGCATTTCTGGTGGATTTATTCCTGCAGCGAAGCCAGTTGCGGCAACGGAGCCCTCTGGCCGCAAGGACAAGGCAACCCCGACAATGTGGAGCCTACCAAGCGACTCTGGGTCATGGGGAACTTCAGCCGCTTCGCGCGACCCGGCTCCTGGAGAATCGACGCCACCAAGAATCCCGAAAGAGATGTAAAGGTCACCGCCTACCGCGACTCCCTCAAGACGAAAATCGCAGTCGTCATTCTCAATTCCAAGAATGAGGAGTTCAAGGCGGACTTTGATTTCGGAAACACAAAAATTGGAAGTTTCAAACCCTACGTCACCGACGACAATAGCAACCTCAAAGAAGGAACCGAAGTCAAGGTTGATGGTACAAAGTGCAGTTTCAGCGTCCCGACCCGCAGTGCAACGACCATCGAATTCGTTCTGTGGCAGGAGCCAAAGGTTGAACCGCCTTCAGACTCTACCGATGCAATTGCCTTCGGAACGCATGCTGCGCCCCAAAACCTTCAAAGTACATATAAAGTATTTAGCCCGCTCGGCGCGTTCATCGGCGAATTCCAAGCCGGACATATCGGCGATCTCCGCAACGCCATGACAAACGCAGGCTTAAGACGCGGTGTGTATATGGTCAAATGCGGCAATGCGAAAATGCAACATATGATTTTGAAATAGCCCAGTTCAAGATATAAGGTTAGTTAAAGCAAAAAACGCAGGCTCGATTGAGTCTGCGCTTTTGGTATTAAAGGGCGTGGTTTACTTCTTCACGTGGCGATGGTACTCTTGCAAACTACAGACTTCAAAGCGGCCGAAGTCGTGCTTGTCCATGAGGCCTTCCACGGTAGAGGTGAGGGCGGCGATGGTCGTGGTGATAGGAATGCCCGACACAACAGCCTTGGAGCGCATCTGGATTTCATCGACCATGGCTTCGGCGCCGTTTTCGGTGGTGTTCACGATCCACTGGACTTCCTTGTCGTGAATGAGGTCGAGCAGGTTCGGACGGCCACGGGAGATGCGGAACACGGCGCGGGTCTTGATGCCTTCGTTGTAGAGCATCGTAGAGGTGCCGCGGGTGGCGTACAGTTCGTATCCGAGGTTCACGAGTTGGCGGATGAGCGGCACAGCCTTCTGCTTGTCTTCGTCCTTGAGCGAGACGAAGATGTTGCCCTGGCTCGGGACCTTGTTGCCCGATGCCAGCTGGCTCTTGAGGTAGGCAAGGCCGCGGTCGCGATCGATGCTCATGACTTCGCCGGTGGATTTCATTTCCGGAGAAAGCGTGATATCGACACCCGGGAACTTGACGAACGGGAAGACGGCTTCCTTGACGCTCACGTAAGGCACGTGGACTTCTTCGGTGAAGCCGATTTGTTCGAGGGTTTCGCCGAGCATGCAGCGGCTAGCATAGCTTGCAAGCGGGACGCCGATGGACTTGGAAACGAACGGCACGGTGCGGGATGCACGCGGGTTAACTTCGATCATGTAGAGTTCGCCATCTTTCACGGCGAGTTGCATATTCATGAGGCCGCAAACGTGGAGTTCCTTCGCGAATTCCTTGGCGTAGGCGCGGACCTTGTCCTGGATTTCCTTGGAGAGGGTCATCGGCGGGATGACGCTTGCGGAGTCGCCGGAGTGGATGCCTGCGGGTTCCACGTGTTCCATGATGGCGCCTACCACGGTGTGCTTGCCGTCGCTGATGCAATCTACGTCGAGTTCGGTGGCGTCTTCGAGGAAGCGGTCGATGAGAATCGGCTTGCCTTCGCCAATGGCTGCAGCTTCTTCCACGAACTTGCGCAGGTACTTTTCCTTATAGACAATCACCATGCCGCGGCCGCCGAGAACGAAGCTCGGGCGCACCAAAACGGGGTAGCCGATTTTCTCGACGATGGCGAGGGCCTCTTCCACGTTGTGGGCGATGCCGCTTTCGGCCTGCTTGATGCCGACCTTGTCAACCAACTGCTTGAAGAAATCGCGGTCTTCGGCGAGGTCGATGTCTTCGGGGCTCGTGCCGACGACGTTTGCTCCGGCCTTCTTGAGACGCATGGCGAGGTTCAGCGGAGTCTGGCCGCCGAATTGCACGATGACGCCCGCGCACTTTTCGCGTTCGTAAATGCCCATCACGTCTTCGAGCGTGAGCGGTTCAAAGTAGAGCTTGTCCGAAGTGTCGTAGTCGGTGGAAACCGTTTCGGGGTTGGAGTTCACCATGATGACTTCGTAGCCTTCGCGACGCAGCGTAAAGGCGGCATGGCAGCAGCAGTAGTCGAATTCGATACCCTGACCGATTCTGTTCGGACCGCCGCCGAGCACCATGATTCTCTTCTTGTGGCCGTGACCCGGGATTTCGCGGACGGGCTCAGAGTTTTCCGCATAGCAGCTGTAGTAATACGGCGTGATGGCTTCGAATTCGCCGGCGCAGGTATCCACGGAGTAGTAGCTCGGGATAAGGCCGATTTGCTTGCGCACCGCCATGACTTCTTCGGGAGTCTTGTGGAACAGGTAACCAATCTGGATATCGCTGTAGCCGAGTTCCTTGGCCTGGCGGAAGAGCGGCAAGTCCTTCGCGAGGTTTTCGAGAGAGCCTGCGGAAAGGATTTCGTCTTCGTAGAGGGCGAGTTCTTCGAGATGACGCAAGAAGTAGCGGTCGATTTTCGTGATTTCGTACAACTTCTCGACGCCCCACTTGCGGCGCAGTGCTTCGTGCAACACGAAGATGCGTTCGGCGCTCGGGCGGGCGACTTCCTTGGCGAGCGTTTCGTCGTCGTATTCCTTGAACTTTTCGCACTTGGCGCAGGCACCGAATCCGCCGAATCCCGTTTCGAGGGAGCGCAGCGCCTTCTGCATGGCCTGCTTGAAGTTTGTGCCGATGGCCATCGCTTCGCCCACAGACTTCATCTGGGTGCCGAGCGTAGAATCAGCCTTCGGGAATTTTTCGAACGTGAAACGCGGGACCTTCACGACAACGTAGTCGAGAGCCGGTTCAAAGCAGCTCGGGGTCGTCTGCGTAATGTCGTTGCGGAGTTCGTCGAGCGTGTAGCCCACGGCGAGGAGGGCCGCAATCTTTGCGATGGGGAAGCCCGTTGCCTTGGAGGCAAGTGCAGAAGAACGGCTCACGCGCGGGTTCATTTCGATGATGATGCGGCGACCGGTCTTGGGTTCAATGGCCCACTGCACGTTGGATCCACCGGTTTCCACGCCGATAGCTTCCATGACCTTCAGGGAGTCATCACGCATGGCCTGGTAGGCGCGGTCATCAAGGCTCTGGATCGGGGCGACCGTGATGGAGTCGCCGGTATGCACGCCCATCGGGTCGAGGTTCTCGATGGAGCACACGATAACGGCGTTGCCCTTCTTGTCGCGCATGACTTCCATCTCGAATTCTTTCCAGCCGAGGAGAGATTCTTCGATAAGCACTTCGTTGTTGAGCGAGGCGTCGAGACCGCGGTTCACGATGGTTTCGAATTCTTCGGGATTGTGGGCGATACCGCCACCCGTGCCACCGAGGGTAAAGCCCGGACGGATGATGAGCGGCCAGCTGCCGATGGTGTGGGCGATTGCGGTCGCCTCAGACATGGAGTGCGCCGAACCGGAGCGCGGGAGGTCCAGCCCGATCTTGAGCATGGCTTCCTTGAACAGGTGACGGTCTTCGGCGCGCTGGATGGATTCGGCCTTGGCGCCGATGAGTTCCACCTGGTAGCGGTCCAAAATGCCGCGTTCGTTCAGTTCCATCGCGAGGTTGAGTGCCGTCTGGCCACCGAGAGTCGGGAGCAAAGCGTCCGGGCGTTCGCGACGGATGATTTCGTGCAGGATATCGACGCTTAGCGGTTCGATGTAGGTGCGGTCGGCCATTTCGGGGTCGGTCATGATGGTGGCCGGGTTGGAGTTCACGAGCACCACTTCGTAGCCTTCGCGGCGCAGCACCTTGCAGGCCTGCACGCCGGAGTAGTCGAATTCGCAGCCCTGGCCAATCACAATCGGGCCGGAGCCAATGAGCATAATCTTCTTGATGTCGGTACGCTTAGGCATTCTTCTTGCCTCCATTCTTGTCATTCCCGCGAAGGCGGGAATCTACTTTCTCTTTTGTCATTTTTTTCGATGCGTTTTTCTGCGCGAGTGCGGCTTTCACGAGTCCGCTGAACAGCGGATGCGGCGCGGTGGGCCTGCTCTTGAATTCCGGATGGAACTGGCAGGCTTCAAAGTACGGGTGGTTCTTGATTTCTACCATTTCGACGAGCTTGCCATCGGGCGATGTGCCGGCGATTTTCAGGCCGGCCTTTTCCAAGGCGACGCGGAATTCGCTGTTGTAGTTGAATTCGTAGCGGTGGCGGTGACGCTCGCTAATCTTTTCGCTCTTGTAGAGTTTTGCGGCGTTGGAATCCTTCATGAGCTTGCACGGGTAAGCGCCCAGGCGCATGGTGCCACCCTTTTCAGTGACGTTCTTCTGTTCGTCCATCAGGTCGATAACCGGGTGGGCTGTCTTTTCGTCGAATTCCGTGGAGTTGGCGTCTTTCCAGCCGAGCACATCGCGTGCAAATTCAATCACGCAGCATTGCATGCCAAGGCAGATGCCGAGCAGCGGGACCTTGTGTTCGCGGGCATACTTGATAGCCACGCACTTGCCGTTCACACCGCGGCTACCGAAACCGCCCGGAATCAGGATGCCGTCGGCGTTCTTGATGAGGTTCGGATTCTTTTCGAGTTCTTCGGCCTCGATGCATTCCACTTTCACCTTGGCGTTGTGTTCCATGCCGGCATGTTGCAGGGCTTCGTGCACGGACTTGTAGGCGTCGCGGATGGCGATGTACTTGCCCACCAGCGCGATGGTGCATTCGTACTTCGGTTGGGTTGCCTTCTTGACGAGCTTGTCCCATTCGGAGTGGATAATCGGGTGCACGCTCAGGCGGAGCTGTTCCAACACGCGGAGGTCAAGTTCCTGCTTGGAAAGTTCGCGGGGCACGGCGTACACAGAATCCGTCACGTCCTTTTCTTCAATCACGCATTCGGGCTTCACGTTGCAGAAGAGGGCAAGTTTGTCGAGGTGATCCTGCGGGATTGTCATTTCGGTGCGGCACACGAGAATGTCCGGGAAGATACCGATGTTGCGGAGTTCTGCCACGGAGTGTTGCGAGGGCTTTGTCTTGAGTTCGCCGGCAGCCTTGAGGTAAGGCACCAATACCAAATGGACAAAGCAGGTGTTCTCGACGCCGACTTCGAAGCGGAACTGTCTTGCTGCTTCCAAGAAGGGGAGCGATTCGATGTCGCCTGCCACACCGCCGATTTCGCAGAGCACGATGTCGGCACCGCTTTCGGCGGCGGAACGGAAGGCGTCCTTGATTTCGTTGGTGATGTGCGGAATCACCTGCACCGTACCGCCGAGGTACTTGCCCGCGCGTTCCTTAGCGAGCACGGAAGAATAGATGCGGCCCGAAGTGTAGCTGGATGCCTTGGAGCACTGCACGCCTGCGAAACGTTCGTAGTGGCCCAAGTCAAGGTCGGTTTCGTAGCCGTCGTCGGTCACGAAGACTTCGCCGTGCTGGTAAGGGCTCATGGTGCCCGGGTCCACGTTCAGGTACGGGTCCAGCTTCTGCATGAACACCTTGTAGCCGCGACTCTTGAGCAGCAGCGCCAGCGAAGCGGAGGTGATGCCTTTACCGAGGGAGCTGACCACACCGCCGGTAATGAAGATGTACTTGGTCTGTTTCTTTGCGGTTGCCTTAGCCATTTTTCACCTCCCCGGCGCAAACCTTACCCGCGCGGGCCTTAAAATCCAAAATCATTTGTCTGAATTCACCGAACAGGTAGTAGGAATCGTTCGGGCCCGGAGCAGATTCCGGGTGGTACTGCACGCTGAACGCGGGGAGTTCCTTGTGGCGAATGCCCTCGACGGTGTTGTCGTTCAGGTTGATGTGGCTGACTTCCACGTTCGCCGGGAGGGTCGATTCCTCGATGGCGTAGTTGTGGTTCTGGCTCGTGATTTCGACTGCACCGGTCTTCAGGTTCTTTACCGGATGGTTGCAGCCGTGATGGCCGAACTTTAGCTTGGAAACCTTCGCACCGAGAGCAAGACCCAAAAGCTGGTTACCGAGACAGATGCCCATCAGCGGGACCTTGCCCAAAAGCTGCTTCACGACTGCCGCCACTTGCGGGAGCGAGTTCGGGTCGGCAGGGCCATTCGAGAGGAACACTCCATCGGGGTTCTTCGCCATAATTTGTTCGTAGGTGGCGTTAATCGGGAGGACCGTTACCTTCATGTTTTGTTCTGCGAGATTCCGCAGGATGTTCGTCTTGATACCGAAATCAAGCGCGACTACGTTCAGGTCGCCTTCGGTGCTGAATTCGTAACCCTTCGGGTCGCTGACCTTGCTGGCGTAGTCCTGACCGTCAAGGCCTTCCCAGGCTTTTGCCTTTGCGATTGCGTCGGCTTCGCTCATCTCGGTGCCGTCCACGTGGAGGTAGGCCTTCTGTGCTCCGTTGTCACGCAGATGGATGGTGAGGGCGCGGGTATCCACGCCCGCGATGCCCGGCTTCTTGTGGGCGAGCATGTAGTCGTGCAGGCTCTCTTCGCCGATTTCCTTGCTCACGTCGTCCAACGAGTTCACGACAATACCATTCAGGAACACGTCGCGCGATTCGGACTTTTCGAGGTTTGCGGCGTAGGCGCCGACTTCGGCCGTGGTAAAAACCACGAACTGGCCCGCGTAGGAGGGGTCTGTCAAAATCTGCTTGTAGCCCGCCATGCCGGTGTTGAACACCGCTTCGCCGACGGTATCGGTAGCCTCTCCAAAGGCATACCCGTGGAACACGGCGCCATCCGCCAGTGCCAAAAACGCCTTCTTCTCGCGTTTCGCTTTCCAGTTGAATTTATCGGTCATATATTGCTCGCTGTGTAATGAAAATCCGGATAAAAATAAAGGCAAAAGCCAGAAGCTTTTGCCAAACGATTGAAAACTTTAAAGACAGAAATGAAAATCAGATGCCCGGGGAGAGTCGCCTGGTTGCGTTGCGAGATTGCTGCAACGGCTGCGCTCAGGTGTGCCTCAATGGATTCCGATATTTTCATCGGACTCAAAATATAGTAAATCTTTTTCCCGTACGGGGAGAGTATTTTCAAATATTTTTTCAGATGCACGCGATATTTCACTTTTTGTAAAAGTCGTTTTTTTAAAAGCAATCCGCCGGCACAAGGCCGACGAATTGCATTTTGAGGTTCGGAGTACAGTTAACGGGGGAGTTGTTAATAGATAAACAGCATCTCCCTATACTTCGGCAGAGGCCACTTCTCGTCGGGCACGATGCTTTCGATCTTGTCCACGATGATGCGGAGGTTTGCCATTGCATCGAGGATTGCCTCGTGCTTGTCGCCGAGAGCGGCTTCCATCTTGGCAACGGCCTCTTCGAGGGCCTTGAGCTTTTCACCGAGTTCGCGGGCATAACCGTCCACGGCGTAGAAGCCCTGGGTCTTAGCCATCTCGTTGGTCTTCAACGCGTTACTGTATGCACAGAGCACTTGCGGGAGCACCACGTTCTTCGCGATGTCGAAAGCAATCTTGCCTTCGATGTGAATTTTCTTGTGGTAGTCTTCCATGTTGACTTCGTAACGGGAGTCGAGTTCGCGCTTGTTGAACACGCCGTACTTTTCGAACAGGGCCACGTTCTCTTTTTTCACGAGGGCCTGGAGGGCTTCCATCGTGGTGCGGATGTTCGGGAGGCCGCGCTTTGCAGCTTCTTCGACCCATTCGTCGGTGTAGCCGTTGCCGTTGAAGATGACCTTCTTGTGTTCCTTCACGATCTTCTGCAGCAAGGACTGCAATTCTTCGTGGAACTTGTCGGCCGGAACCTTTTCGAGCTTGTCGGCGATGATGTCGAATGCTTCGGCAACAATCGTGTTCAAGATGACGTTCGGTTCGGAGCAGCTCTGGCTGGAGCCCGGAGCGCGGAATTCGAACTTGTTGCCGGTGAAGGCGAACGGCGAAGTACGGTTACGGTCGGTCGCGTCGCGCGGGAGAGGCGGCAGCGTGTCGGAACCGAGCTTCATGACGCCAGCCTGCTTGCTGGACTTCGGGTCACCCTTTTCGAGCTGGTCGATGACGTCGGCGAGCTGGTCGCCGAGGTACATGGAGATGATTGCCGGAGGCGCTTCGTTCGCTCCGAGACGGTGGTCGTTACCGGCGCTAGCGACAGCCATACGGAGCAAGTCGGCGTGGGTATCGACGGCGTAAATCACGGCGCAGAGCGTGGTCAGGAAGATGGCGTTCTGGTGCGGGTCCTTGCCCGGGTTCAACAGGTTCACCTTGCCGTAATTTACGGACCAGTTGTTGTGCTTGCCGGAACCGTTGATGCCGGCGAACGGTTTTTCGTGCAGCAGGCAAACGAGGCCGTGGCGGTCAGCGACCTGGCGGAGCACTTCCATAATCTGCATGTTGTGGTCGCAGGCGAGGTTCACTTCTTCGAACATCGGGGCGAGTTCGAACTGGGCCGGAGCGACTTCGTTGTGGCGGGTCTTGGCTGGAATGCCGAGTTTCCAGAGTTCCTTTTCCACATCGTTCATGAAGTTGATAATGCGAGCCGGAATGCTACCGAAGTAGTGGTCTTCCATCTGCTGGTGCTTTGCAGGGGCGGCACCGAACAAGGTGCGGCCGGCCTGGTACAGGTCGGGGCGCTGCAGGTAGAAACGCTTGTCAATCAGGAAGTATTCCTGTTCGGCACCGAGAGTGACGGTGACCTTCTGAGCGGCGACGCCGAAGAGGCCCATGAGGCGGTCGGCGGACTTCTGCAGGGCCTGAATAGAGCGGAGGAGCGGAGTCTTCTTGTCCAAGGCTTCGCCGGTGTAGCTACAGAATGCGGTCGGGATGCAGAGCGTAGCTCCGTTGCCGTGACGCTTGATGAATGCGGGGGAGGTCGGGTCCCAAGCGGTGTAGCCTCGGGCTTCGAAGGTGGAACGCAGGCCGCCGCTCGGGAAAGAGGATGCGTCCGGTTCGCCGACGATGAGGTTCTTGCCGCTGAAGGCCATGATGGCCTTGCCGTTTTCGGGTTCCAGGAAGGAGTCGTGCTTTTCGGCGGTAGAACCGGTGAGCGGTTGGAACCAGTGCGTGAAGTGGGTAGCACCCCGGTCGATTGCCCACTTTTTCATGGCGTGTGCGACTTCGTTCGCGATGCTCGCGTCGAGCGGTGCGCCCTCGTCGATGGTGGCGAAAAGTTTCTTGCAGATGTCCTTGGGCAGGTAGGCGCGCATGGCCTCCGCGTTAAAGACGTCCTCGCCGTAAAAGTCGATGCTTGCGGGTGCTGCGGGCAAATTTGCACCCGCAGATTCACTTGCGATTTCCTTGATGGCTTTAAGCCTGTATTCGTTGCTCATGGCAATCTCCTAGTTTGAAATTTTTCGTTATGCCATATGCAAAATGCATGCCAAAAACAAAAAATTGGCGAAATCCTTGCAAAAGCGGCAAATGTTGGCTTATTACAAAAAATTGAGGATTTCCAAAAAATGAAAAAACGTTTTGTGCTTTACGGATTATGTAAATCATCTGGAGGTGAATTTGACAATCATTTGCAAATTGACTATATTTGAATTTGCGAATGAATTGCAAATTCGTTTTTTGGCGAGACTCGCCACGGATCTGGAGACTGGTGTGGAATACAAGACACAAACACGGCAGATGATAATGGATTATATGGCCGAAAATCCCGATAGGATTTTCATGGCTTCCGAAATTGCCAAAAGTCTGTCCGAGGTTTCGCTGAGTACCATCTACAGGAACCTTTCCCGTCTCGAAAAAGCGGGGATAATCCAGATTGTCGGTGCGGCCGAAAATAACGAATTGCAATACCGCTACACGGGCCCGGGTCGCTGCGAAGAAAAGATGCACCTCTTGTGCAAGGAATGTGGCAAGTTCTACCATCTCGAAGGCCCCGCGCTCAAGGTGCTGCAACTTTCGGTGCAGCGCAGCGGATTCGAACTAGACCAACAGCAGTCCGTGTTATTGGGCAGATGTGCCGGCTGCTCCCGGAGGCGCATGCGACATGGTTAAGGCTCTGTTCGGCAAGTTTCTGGTTGTACTCGCGTCGCTTTATGTATCTCGGCACCTGGAACACCATTGCCACGGCGAACACTGCCATGTTTGCCACCACATCCACCGATGCCTTGAGTTTATTTCGGTTTGCATGGAACTGGTCGTCGAGCCCTTCGAACTCGCCCTGAGCGGGGTCTTTTTCAGGCTCCCTCGTGTCAAGTTCCCCAAAACACAAATCACCACCCTCGTTTCACAAAAAGTCCTACTGCTGAATTGATGATTGCCGCCCCCAAAACGACAAGCGGCATTAAACCGCACTCCGATATCAACAACATTTGTCCATGAGGACAAGGGACTTTATATGAAAAAATTTGCATTCCTTGCATTTTTGATTTTTTTTGCAGCATTCATGCTGTCCGCTTGCGAAACGGAATCTGGTAAGAAGGACGTTTCCCAAAAGAAAATCTCTATCGTCGCAACAATCTACCCGCAATATGACTGGCTCAAGAACATCCTGGGCGAGCGCGCAGACTCCGTAGACCTGAAACTGCTCATCAAGAACGGCACCGACCTGCACAGTTACAAGTCGTCGGCACAGGACATCGCCGCCATCGCCGGCGCAGACATGGTCGTTTACGTGGGCGGAGAATCCGATGACTGGATCAAGAAGGCTCTGGAAGCCACCCCGAAGGCGGGCCGCGTACAGGTGAACCTCATGGAGGCGCTTGGCGACCGCGTTAAGGAAGAAGAAATCGTGGAGGGCATGCAGGCCGAAGAAGAGCATCACGAGCACGCCGAGGAGCACCACCACGAAGAGGAAGAAGCCGAAAACGACGAGCATATTTGGCTTTCGTTAATAAATGCAAAAATGCTCGTAGGCAGCCTCGCTGAAGCCCTTGCCAAAATCGATACCGCAAATGCGGAAACCTACAAGACGAACGTCGCCAACTTTACGGCCAAGCTGGATGAACTCAACGGTGCATATGCTGCGGCCGTATCCGAAGCGAGTAACAAGACCATTCTGTTTGGCGACAGGTTCCCGTTTCGCTATATGGTGGACGATTATGGCATTAAGTATTTTGCCGCGTTTGTTGGGTGTTCCGCCGAGAGCGAGGCGAGCTTTGAGACGGTTACGTTCCTTGCGGGGAAGATGGATTCTCTACAACTGCCCGCCATCTTCACGATTGACGGGAGCAACGGGAAAATCGCCCGCACCATCCTCGAAGCGAGCAAGAAATCCAGGAACGCGCAGGTCCTGACGCTCAACTCGATGCAGTCGGTAAAGGAAAACCAGGCCGGCGAAGATTACCTGAGCATCATGAAGTCCAACCTGGAAGTCTTGAAACAGGCTTTGAAATAATCAAGAAAGAACGAATATGAACGAACTAATCCCTCTGATAAAATGCCGCCAGCTGACCCTCGGCTATGGAAGCAAGGACCTGGTCCGTGATTTGGACTACGAAGTGAACGTTGAGGATTACCTCTGCATCATCGGCCGTAACGGATCCGGCAAGACGACGTTCCTCCGTGGAATCGCCGGCCTGCTCAAGCCCAAGTCGGGCAGTATCGAACTCTGCGATGGTCTGAAGCGTAGCGAAATCGGTTACCTGCCGCAGATGACGGTTGTTCAGAAGGATTTTCCGGCTTCGGTCGAAGAGATTGTGCTGTCGGCATTCCAGGGCAAGCACCGCCTGCTGCCGTTTTATGGACGGGACCAGCGGGACCGCGCCATGGAATGCATGGCGCTTACCCGCACCGAAAGTTTGCGCAAGTCGTGCTTCCGCGAACTTTCGGGAGGCCAAAAGCAGCGCGTGCTTTTGGCCCGGGCCCTCTGCGCTGCAGAACGCCTGCTGCTCCTTGACGAACCGGTGACGGGCCTCGACCCCGAATCATCGGAGACGATGTACCGCGTCATCAAGGACCTGCACAAGAAAGGGATGACTATTGTCATGGTGACCCACGATGTGGATGCCGCCCTAGACGATGCCACCCGTGTGATGAACTTCGACCAGATTTCCGTGAAGGGGAAATAGCCATGCCAGAAATCATCGAAAAACTATCGTTCTACCTGGATTTCCCTTTCGTGCAGTACGCGATTATCGTAGGCGTACTCGTTTCGCTCTGTTCTTCGCTCCTGGGCGTGACGCTCGTACTCAAGCGCTACTCCTATATCGGTGACGGCCTTTCGCACGTGGCCTTCGGCGCACTCGCTATTGCATCGGTGCTAAAGCTTACGAACAACATGCTGCTGATTTTGCCCGTAACCATAGCTGTAGCAATACTCCTGCTCTGCACCGGGAAAAACGCACGCATCAAGGGCGATGCCGCGGTCGCCATGGTATCGGTCGGCGCGCTTGCCATCGGTTACTTGCTGATGAATATCTTTTCGACTTCGGCGAATATTTCCGGTGACGTTTGCACTACGCTTTTCGGTTCCACATCGATTCTCACCTTGAAGGCAGAAGAAGTCTACCTGTGCATCGCGCTCTCTTGCGTTGTCATCTTCTGCTTTATCCTGTTTTACAATAAGATATTCACCATCACCTTCGACGAGAATTTCGCACGGGCCACAGGTGTCAACACCACGATTTTTAACCTGCTGATTGCGGTCATCGTAGCCGTTATCATCGTACTTGCCATGAACCTTGTGGGTGCGCTCCTGGTATCGGCACTCGTTGTATTCCCGGCACTTTCGGCAATGCGTACGTTCAAGAGTTTCTTCTCTGTAACGATTGCGGCAGCAACCATCTCGGTAATCTGTTCGCTTATCGGTATCGTGATAGCCATTCTCGCAGGGACCCCAGTAGGTTCCACCATCGTGGCGGCGGATATCGTAGTTTTCGGCCTATTCTACCTGATAGGCATCGCACGAAACGGCGGTAACTAAGTTGTCTAAACATTTCATAAAAACGGTCATCGCACTGATCGCCGTGCTTCTGCTCGCCCTGAACGCCTCCGCTAAGGATTCCGGCGGGAATGCGCCCAAGAAAATCGACGTCGACCTCACCCGCATGAGCGGCACCATGGTCTACGCGCAGGTTTACCAGATGGTAACGCACCCCGGCAAATATGTCGGCAAGCGCATCAAGATGAAGGGAGTCTTTTCGAGTTATTATGATGATGTCGTCAAAAAGCGCTTTTACGGCTGCGTAATCGCAGATGCGCTCGCATGCTGCTCGCAGGGGCTAGCGTTCGAACTGGCTAAATCGCGCAAGTACCCCGAGGAATTCCCCGATGAAGGCACGCAAATCACCATTATCGGCGACTTCGACTATGTCGTAGAAGAAGGCGAAGACGACGTCTCCTACGCCGTCATCCGCAACGCAAAAATGTCAAACGAGTAAATGAAGAATGTGGGCCTGTGCAGGGCGCATTTATTCTTTTTTTATTTATATTAGAAACGACGGCTGTGATTGTGCCGATGCATTATGAAAAAGTCTATTGTATTTTTGCTTGTCCTTTTGATTGCGGTGGCTGCTTCGGCAGCTGTCAAGAAAAAACGTTTTGATATCGGCGGGGGAGATGCGCCTGCCGCGACTGAGGTCGTCGCGCCTGCGGACGATTCGGTTTCTGCTGCGGCTGTTGCATCGGAGGCTGCTGCGGAACCCGCTGTTGCGAAATCGGTGACTGCGCCTAAAAAGCCTTCTGAAAAAACACGCTCTTTCTATATAGTTATTGCGCAGGAACAGAAGGTTCTTCGTGAAAAGTTGACTGCTGCGATTTCTGCAATGAAAAGTGGCGACTGGGGCGCTATCTGGAAATTCCTTCTCATTTGCCTTGTGTATGGTATGCTGCACGCGCTTGGCCCCGGACACGGGAAGTCAATTGTCGTGGGCTACTTTATCGCCCGACGTGGCCGCTGGCGGCAGGGTGTTGCGCTTGGCGCTGGCATTACCGTAACGCACACGATGAGTGCTGTATTGTTGCTGCTTGTCTTGTATGCGATTTTCAAGGCGACGGTATTCAATGCGTTCGAGACGGGCCGCATCGGAATTGAACGCGCGAGTTATGCGCTCATTATGCTCACGGGTGTGTTGCTGGTGGTGCTTGGAATCAAGGATTTTGTGACGCAGCGGAAGCAGGCTAAAATAACTGCGGAAGGTGTTGTCACGGAACCAGGTTCGGGAAATGCGCTTCCGCCGGTTGCCCGCTGGCGAGAAATTATCGGGGTTGCCGCCGTCACGGGAATCGTGCCCTGCCCGGCTGTGGCGCTGATTGTGCTGTTCTGCCTGCTGAATTCCATGGTGGCGCTGTCGCTCCTGGGCGCACTTGTCATTTGCATTGGCATGACGATTACGAATGTAGCCTTTGGCATTGCGGCCGTGGCATTCCGCAAGGGAATTGACAAGGGAAGTGCCCACACCCGTATTGCGACAAAAATATACACCGTCGCGACTCTCGCGGGCGGTGTCATTATCTTTATTTCGGGACTGTTACTGTTTACGAACCAGTTTGCGGGTCGCGTGTAGTAAGCGGCGCCGCAAGTGGCTTTATTCTGCGCTTTCCATCTCGTTAATCAGCTGGATATTGTACAGTTTTTGCACCTGTAAAATATCGAGGATGACGGCGATGCGCTCGTAAGTCGTGCCCTTGTCGATTTTTATGGCGACAGGGGATTTCTTATTCTGCACCGTTGCTGCCTTTTCGCGGAGTTCGTCGGGCGTGCCGCGCTGTCCGTTAAAGGCGAGTTCCGTTTCCGAAAGCTCTATGTACAGGCCTTCGGGCGTGTCGCGCTTGACTTCGCTCTGCGTCTCGGGCAAGATGAGTTTGAGTACCGATTCGTCTTGCTTGAAGACGGATGTCACCAGGAAAAACACCAGCAGCAAGAAGACGCAGTCAATCAGAGGCGTCATGTCGGGCCGGATTCGGCGGGTACGCTTTGCCATTTATGCATCCTCGTTTGTGGCATCGGCGCTCTGAGAACGAAGGTGATCTTTCTCCTTCAAAATGCGGCCTAGCTGCAAAAGCACGTCGTTTTCCACATTGTCCTGTTCCGATTCCATGCGGGCGTTCAGGTAGTTGAACGCAATGACGTGCGGAATGGCGACTACGAGGCCAATCACCGTCGTAATGAGGGCGAGCTTGATGCCTGTAGCGAATGCACCTGCGTCAGAAAGTCCCGAAACGGCGATGACGCTGAAGGCGTTGAAGATGCCGAATACGGTGCCCAAAAGGCCGAGCAGCGGAGAGATGCTTGCAATATTTTCAATCGTAGTCATACCCTTCTGTAGCGGTGAGAAGGCGAGCGCGATTTCGGTGCGGATACTTTCGATGATGATGTGGTGATCGGTGTTGTGCGTGACTACGCGGTGCAGGATTTTGGATGGCAGGCGGTTACGTATGCTTCTGTTGAAAAGAATCAGCGAGATAACCTTCCATACGATTATGGAATAACCGACGAAGTTCATCGCCACGAGCACGTAGGCGATAACGCCGCCCTGTTGAATAAAGTCTAAGATGTAGTTCATTTTTATGTCATTCCGGCCTCCGAGCCGGAATCTCCTTTATTGGTGAAGGTTATACTTGATTGGAATCTCCATTTTCCATGTCTCTTTGCCGAGTACAGTTGGAATCGGATCAAACTTGGGTACGGCTTGCACGGCGGCAAGTGCGCTTTCGTTCAGCGAGGAATACGGGCAAGGCTTTGCGACAACTGCACCGCTGATGCTTCCGTCTTTTGCGACCGTGAACTGGACGCGCACGGTGCCTTCTTGCTTTAAGCGACGGGCTGTAGCGGGGTAGTCCTTCTGCTTTTCAAAAGCTTTGCTCAGCCCCACCAAATAGGCGCGAGTCACCTTCATCAGTGAATCCTTCGATGGTTTCGGTGGTGGCGGTGGCGGCGGGGGTGGAGGAGGAGCCACGGGCTCGGGAGGCGCTTCGACAACGGGTTCCGCGTCCGTAACCACGATCGGTTCCGGCTCTGGCTCCGGTTCAGGTTCCGGCACCGTATCTTGCACGATGTTCGGGATAATCTTTGCGCGGACCACCTTCTTCACGATTTTCTTGACTTCGGGCGGGGGCGGAGGCGGCTGTAGCAGCAGGCGCTCCACATGAATCACCTCGGCGTCTTCGCGGGTGGTAACTACCTGCGTTCGCTTCAAAAATCCCCAGGCGTAAAAGCCCGCGTGCAACAAGACGGCGATAACAATGCCAAAGCAAAATACACGCCGCATCGTGAATGCGGAATACGGGTTGCGGGGCTTCGATTCAAATTCAAAATTCATTAGATCTTATTAGAAGTAATACTTCGCTTTCGCCCAGACTTCGCGGTTCTTGTCGTAGCCGGCGAGTTGCCCGCGCTTGCCGCCAAAGTGGTCGTAACCGAGCGAAATCATTACCTGGTCTGTAACGGAGTAATCGCCCGAAACGCGCGCGTAATAGGCAAGGTTGTCTATATCGAACATGCCGTAGAGCGAAAGTTTGAGCGTGTTGTTCAGCAGTTCCTTTGAAATGCGGAAAGTCATTTCTGAGGAATTCTTTTCGGCGGCTAATTTGTCCGAATAATCAGCGATGTACTTGTGTAAATACTGCACCATGAAAGTCCAGTTGTCGCCGGCGTACCAGTCGATTCCACCGAGCGCATTGAACGTGTTCTTGCGGGCGTAATCGAGGTTGTTGGCATAACCGAGCGCTTCACCAAAGTATTCTGCAATTTCGGCACGCAGCACGAATTCGCCGACAGGCATCGAGAGGTCGCCTCCGATCATGGTCATGGTCTCATGAATGCCGTGGATGACAATAGAATCCTTGACGGGATCGTAGCCTACGACCGTAACGGGCGACTGGTTATGCGTATGGAGTGCCGAGATAGAGAAGTCTAGATTCGAGAGGAAAAACGAGACGCGCGTTCCGAAGTCGCCGTTCTTGAATTTGGCATCGGGACCATCCGGGAAATCGATGCTTGCTTTTTCGGGCAATTCAGGACGCCAGGGGTTTTCTTCTTGCATGGGCATCTGGAAGTATCGCGATACGGGCACGTAAACGATTTCGGCATTCACGCGCTCGCCGGGGTACTTAATGCGGAAACCGTCAACAGCCATACGCATGTCA
The DNA here is from genome assembly GCF_002210285.1 of Fibrobacter sp. UWR2. NCBI lineage: Bacteria > Pseudomonadati > Fibrobacterota > Fibrobacteria > Fibrobacterales > Fibrobacteraceae > Fibrobacter > Fibrobacter sp. UWR2. Next base: position 195,309 of record NZ_MWQE01000002.1, read on the forward strand.
TCGTAATCACTCGACATGAATTCGGTGTAGTCTACAGGCGAAATCAAGTCGGTAACGCGAAGCCCGTCGGCAACGCCCCACACCACAATCTGGCGGCCCGCGCGTATTTCAAGAAAGTCATTCTGGTAGTTGAAATACGCCTCTTGCAACTGCACTCCGGTGCGGTCTTCGAGAATGCTGTTGTGCACGCCATTCAGGCTGGTGAACAAATAGGCGTTCTCGTAATCTACGCGAAGTTCTGCGCGCAGGCGCGTCCGCGACGTGGTAAAATCGTGCGGATGCTGCGTCTGGACGGCGTGATACGTGTCCACGAACCCGTTGAATTGAAACGGGGATTCCTGGGCAACAGCGGTCGCCGCCGCCACCCCAATCGCTAACCACCAGATTTTAGACATTGTTACAGTCCTCTTTCCAAGCGCGGCACGGTGAATGTCTTTGCGTCAAGCGGAATGTTGAACTTGATGTCGCCGAATTCAAGGAGCGTCTTGTGGTTGGTCTGCACGTTTTCCATGCTCATCTTGGCGATAGACCAGAATCCATCTACCTGAACCACGTTTTCGACTTTTAGCGAGCGGTGCAACTTGCCGAGCTTGTCGTAGTATTCCACCTTCGCTGCAATCAGGCAGTCCTTGCGAATCCAGGAAATTTTTTTCGAGAAGATTTCGTCGCCCTTTTTCGGCACGGATTCAACCACCCAACAATCGATTCCGTCGACCTTTTCTTCGCGGAGGAGCTTGTGGGTGTCTTCGTCGATGTTGCGCTGGCCAACGTCGTCGTAAGTGAAGTCAGATCCCATGAAGTAATCCGTCTTGGAACTCTTTCCGCTAATACGGCGCGTCTTTTTCATGGCGGGCAGGTAAAGCCACTTGTCGTCATCCTTGTTGATGTCGTCGTAATCGACCGTCAGGAATCCCGTGCCCTTCACGTCGTTGGGGTAGCGGAAGAACATAATCTGCTTAGTGTCTTTGCCCACGTCCATCGCAAACGAGGTAATCTTGCGTTCGCGCTTGGCCCCGCTCTTGTTGATGAGAGTCATCGAGAGTTCGGAACTGCGGGTGTCGCCATCGGGGCGGTCATGCACTTTTTGCACGATATCGCGGCCGGTCAATGTTTCTGCGCTCACCATGGCGCTCAAGGCGACAATAATTGTCGCGGCTGTTTTTGCGAATTTCATATTCATATTTTTCTCCTATTTTCCAAAAATCTTGAATTTCTTGATTAAAAGCGGTGTCACGAAGAGGTCTGCGAGCAATGCCGAGACAAGGCCGACAAACACCACGAAGCCGAAGTTGAACATCTGCGTTGCGGCCGAGGTGGTAAAGCCAGCGAAGGTCGCCACCATGATAATCGTCGTCATCACGAGGGCCGGCCCTGCCGTGCGGAATACGTTGAGAATCGATTCGCGATAATCGTGGGTGCGGTCAAATTCCACATGCCCGTGGTTGATGAAGTGAATCGTGTCGTCGACGGAAAGGCCGATAATCATCGGGATGAGCGTCGCCGTCATCATGTCAAGCGGAATGTTCGTGAGCCCAAGGTAGCCGCCCACGAAAATACCCGGCGCAATATTCGGAATCATGCCGATAAGGCCTGTACGGATGCTGCCGAAGACGATCATCAAAAGGACAGCCACGATGACTACAGAAATCAGGAACGACGTCATCTGGCCCACTTCCAGGTACTGCTGCATGGCGGTGAACTGCGGCAAGTTTCCTACGGCAGTCACCTTTGCATCCGGGTAAAGCTTGCGAGCGAAATTCTGCAAGTCCTCGATTTCCTTCTGGAGTTCGTTGGAGTTGTAGCTCGAAATTTCAATCATCAGGCGGAGTTTCCTGTAATCGTAATCCATCCAGTAGCTCGCTTCGCTGCCGCCCGCGTTTTCGTAGAGCAAAAGCAACTGAGCAACTTCTTCTTCCGTTTCGGGAATGGCGTATTTGTCCTGACGATTTTCGTTTAGCGTGCGGTCCAAATCCTTGACGATATCAAGAATCGAGGTGGAACGCTTGGTGAGCGGATACTTCCCAGCGTACTCCTGCAATTCATCGAGCTTTTTCAGGTTTTCGACTTCCTTGGCCTTGTCATTTGCGCCAAAGTCAATCACCAAGTCGTAAGAGTAGAAACTTCCGATTTCGGATTCTGCCACGTAGAGCATCTTGTTCACGTATTCGACCTTGCGGCCCATGGTGCGTTCCACGTCAAAGGCGGGTTCTATCTTGGTGAGCCCGAAAACAGAAATTGCAGTTACAACGGCGAATACGATGGCGATGGGCTTCCCGTGTCCGAGAACGAACTTGCCGATAGAATCGAGAATGAGTCCCATGCGCGTGTCGCCACGTTCAAGCACCTTGGCGTTCGGCTTCTTGTCTTTGCCGAAACTCAGGAGAATCGGCGAAACCGTCAGCGCCACGAGAAGAATGAATGCAATCGCAATCGACGAGAGAATGCCTACGGAGCGGATCGGCTTGAGCATCACTGAAAGGAAACTAAGCAACGCGACGATCGTGGTAAGGCCGGAGAACAGCACCGACCAGCCCGTTTCACGCATGGCGTAAAGCACCGATTCCTTGCGCTTGCCGGTAAGCATCATGTTCTTGCGGAAGAACGAATTGATGTGGATGTTGTATGCAATCGAAACGGCGAAGGCCAAAATCACGGGCACCATGATGTTGGTCGCATCCATATAAAGCCCGAGATAACCCACCAAGCCGAAGGTCATAATGACGCCCGCAAAAGTCGTAATCAATGGCGAAACGATTCCGCGGAGCGAACGCGTTACCAGGAACATCACGATGATGGCGCAGAGAATGGTGATGATGAAAATGCGGCCCATCTCTTCGCCGATGTATTTCAGTTTCTGGAAACTCAGGTAAGGCATGCCTGTAGCACGCGGGTGCAACGGAGCATACTTTTCCTTGGCGATGATTTCAGCCGTTTCGCGGCCCGTCTGCATGTCGGGCGCTTCTGCCTTCACGCCCTTCGCTTCGCCTTCGGCCTTCCACACTGAATCTTCGGGGAAGGGGCGCAGCTTGATGTTGATGAAGGCCTGCTTGCGGTCGCTCGAAATCAACTTCTTCGCCAGTTCCGGCTTGTCAGCCAGACGCTTTTCGATTTCGGCAAGTCCCGCCTCGTCCGTCGGAATTTCTTCGGGCACAATCTGCGTGATTTCCATGCCCTCTTCGGTGCCAAGCATGTATTCCAAATCGACAATCGAAGTCGCCTTGCCGTCGGAATACGAGAGGCTGTCGCGCAGTTCGTTCGAAAGTTCGCGCAAAAGCTTCAGGTTGTCCGGCGTCAAGATGGAATGGTCGCTTTCTACCAGCACGCCCACGAAGTAGTCGTTACCGAAAGTTTCCTTGAACTTGTCCGTTTCGACAAGCATCGGGTCGCCCTCGATAAAGTAGCTGTCCCACGAGGCTTCGACGTAGATTTTTTTCATGCCCACGATCGAAACCGCAAGCAAAACGACAAACGCCACCAGCAAAATGGCGCGGTGGTTGAGCAGGAATTCGCCAAAACGGCCGAATCGCTCGTTGATTCTTTCAATGTTGATCTTAGGTAAGCTCATTGAGTTCTCCTTTTTTGCGGTGCAAAAATAGGGATATGGGCCTAAAAATTCTACTCCAAATGGTTTTGCTCAAAACCGAATGGGTCCATGCAAAATAGGGTGCGCCTGCTTTTTTTAATGGCAGGGTTTTCTTATTTTTGTCCGATTTTTGGAGTAAAGATGCACGTGCGGGACGACTTTACGTCCAAATATGCCTGTTTTTCATAAAAATGGGCTTTTTCTGCTTCCACGAAGTCGTAAGAATTTATATTTCTATTGACATAATGAATTAGAGTAGTACTCTTGTTCCCTATCTGGAAATTCTGGTAAAATTTCTTGGGGCTTGCCCCTGCAACTTGGGAAGAAGACGAACACTCACACCGATCGGGTGTGGGTCGTTGGGTGTATGCCCACGGTGAGTTTTCGCTTACTGTCGTGCTTAAAGTTGCGGGTTTACCAGAGTCTCCAGATAAAAGCCGAACGACACCATGCCTTTTTTGTTTTCAAAAAAGTATGGCGTGATCAGCAATCGTCATTCTCGCGCAGGCGAGAATCTCGGCATCCTGAACAAGACCACTGCTCGCAGACTGCCTTTGGCAGAAAGGTGCGAAAGATGAAAAAGACAATTTTGGCTTTGGCTACCTTTTTTCTTTGTTCATGTAACATTGACTACGATACGGATAAATTGATTGGAACTAGTTTCGTTTATATTGGGGAATGTCCTAATTTATATGATTATCTTGATAGTGAAAATTCTTGTACAAAGTCTAATGATGAACATGCTTATTCATGCAAAAAATTAGAAGCCATGAAAAAGTATTTGAGAAAGGATGAAAAATGTAAGGAGAAATTGTTGTTGGAAGTCTTGGTGCATGGGTTTGCAATTGGATCGAGTCTGTATTTATTATCAAGGTAGCAAGTAAACTGGGAACAAAACTCAAAAAAAGTAATTCAAATGTTTGAAAGGTGTAATGATGAATTATCAAGATGCTTGGAACAAAATAGTTGAGAAAGAAAAAGATCTTTCTGGAAAAAAGGAAGAAGCAGTTCAAACAATGTGGGAATCCGTTATTCTCCGAGATTATTTAGAATATAAGAAAGATTGTATCAATTCTCAACGGAAAATTAGAATCGGTTCTACGGATAAAATTGCTGACATTGTCCTTTGCAAAGAAAATAAGGAAATGTGTATTGTAGAATTAAAAAGATTTGAATTGCACGAAGGCAGAAATCAGTTATTTTCATATCTTAAACAAATAGATCGTGTATCTATTGGCGTTCTTGTTTGCGATAAATTGTATGTCTATGACTATCAATATGGACGAGATGCTGAAAAGCAACCTTATGTAGAGATTTCTTTTGAAGAGAATAATTTAGATGGAATTTCTTTTGTAGAATTGTTTAATTCATCCAATTTTGACGAAAGAAAAATTAAAGAATGGATTGCAAAAAAGAATGAAGAACGTCAATTGCTAAAGCAAAAACAAAACAATTTTAACAAAAATGTTGCTCAAATAAAAAATGAAATAAATGATAGCCTTATTAAGGAATTGCTAAAGAAGTATTTCATAAATGAAAGAGGTTTTACAAAAGAAGAATTTGAAAAGGCTGATAGTGAACATAACCAGATTTCGCCACAACCTTTACTACGTAACCGTAGAAATACGGCAAATAAGCGGATGGAAAAATTTAAAGAATGGCTTACTGCACATAAATATTCTCCAAATGTGGCAAGCGGATATGCAAGTGCGGTTAATTATATTGAACAACACCAATGCAAATTAGGAAATAATATTGATATATGGAATGCATCAAAGGGAACCATTCGAGATTTAGTTCGTGATTATGATAGCGATGGTAAGTATGCTAAAATTGGTCTAGAAAGGCATGCCGCAATTAAGAATGGTCTTAAGCGATATTACGAATTTTTATCATAATGTGTGAGATGGTTTGAAAATGCCAGAATAAATCCTATGCCCAAAACAAAAACTACATCCGAGGATGCCGATATCAAACGTTTTGAAAAGTTCGTTAAAGAACTTCTCGGCAAGGATGATGCCGAACTCTTTTTAGAAAAATACGGTGAACAGTGGAATGAACGTATTGAGAGAGATGAACCTGAATTAGATTCGTTCGTCTTAAAGGCTATTGAATTTGACAATGCTTCGTGTGCAATCATTCTTATGAATGATTGGATGAGGTTCATGAACAAGGTGGAAAATTACGAAAAGTGGAAAAAGAATTCACCTGCACAAAAGCAAGATATCATAGAAGACTATTATTTTCAAATAAAGGCTGACTTCTTTCGCGCCAGTCTAGAAAAATATGGTGGACGCAAAGGCGTCGAAGATAAACTGTTGGCGTTGAATGGAATGTTGAGAAAAAAGAATTTCGAAGATGCGTCAAAACAGTCAAAAACTCTACTCAAAATATTAGACGATAATCCGTTTGTTTCAAATGAATCCTTCCAATATGTCTCTATTATGAACGAAATGGAATGGTTTGTTTATCAGCATTATAACAAATCGTCAAATTCTAATGTTAGGAACATTAACTTTATTTGTCCGGTAGAATACATTTATTTAGAGAATGCTGCCATTGCTTTTGAAATGAAAAAATATTCAGAAGCAGAAAAATATCTGAATGAGACACTGAAATGGAACCCGGTTTCCGCATATGGTTTGTGGTTTCTCGCTCGTGTGTATCTAGAGCGAAGGCAGTGGAAACAAAGCCTAGATACAATCATTCGAGGCCTAAAATATGCGTATCGTCCATCCCATTTTAGGGCGTTTTATGATGCTTTGATGTGTTATTTCGATGGCAGGAATTTGAACAAGGATGTTTTATGTTGTATTTATTTGAAAATGCAATATGCGTCTTCGGATAAAACCAGAAAGAATGTCGCTCAGGATTTTCAAATCTTTTCTAGATCAGAATGCGCAACAAATTTGCGTGTGAAAAAATTATGCGATGCGTATATTAAGCCCCTAGAGGAGCCGGGCAAACGAAATAATAGGACTGATAGTAAATCAAGCAAGCTGGTTGATGTTTCAATTGAAGATGTTCGTGAATCGTCCCGAAAATATGGATATCCAATGGAAGTGAATCCAAAGATAATCGAACTGGCAAAATCTTATCGTGAAAAAGCCGTTTGTGCTAAAGATAATCGCGAAGCAGAATATTTTCAAACTATACTTTCTGATTTAGAGAAATGTCGGGAACAGGCGAAAAGAATTTGCGTGGCAATATCTCGTCAAAGAAAATCAAAAATTGTGAGTTGATTTGAAAAGCCAGGCGTTGCGGGCTGGCGTATGAAGCCCGCTAGAAAGGGTAGCGGAAGACCCGCTAGGGTGGGCTTAAGAGATGCCCGACCAAGTCGGGCATGACAATAAGGGTGGGGCGGGGCTGGAGCGAGGGGAACACTTTCCCCTTCAAATCTCCTCGGAGCATTCAAAACCTATTTGGAGCGGTTTTTTGTGCGAGTTTCGGCTAATTTTGGCGCATGAAAAATGCTGATTTTGTTGACCGTTTGAGCCTTGCCGAAATGGGCGAGAATCGTTGCGGAACGGTCGCCCAGATTGAGGGCGATTCCCGCTTTATTTCAAGAATTGTTTCCATCGGGCTTACACCGGGTTCCGCCTTTACGCTCCTCAAGAATGACGGGCGCTCGCCGGTGCTCGTTTTTTGCCGAGATACGGTCATTGCGGTCAATCACAAGGAAAGTTCACAGATTTTTGTCAAAGTGGAATCGTAAAAATGAGCGAAATCAAGACTATTGCTTTGCTCGGGCAGCCCAATTCCGGTAAATCGACGCTTTTTAACAACCTTACGGGACTTCACCAGCGTGTGGGCAACTGGCCCGGCAAAACGGTAGAGCAGGCCGAAGGTGAATTTGTTTATGACGGCACAATATATAAAGTAATTGACCTTCCGGGCAGTTACGGGCTTTCGGCGAACTCCGAAGAAGAAGTCGTCACGCGCGACTATATTCAGAGCGGTAAGGCCGACCTCGTCTGTATTCTGGTGGATGCATCACAGTTGGAACGCAGCCTTTACATGCTGGCTGATTTTGTGGGCATTCGCATGCCTGTGATGCTGGTGCTCAACATGATGGATGTGGCCGAAGCGGCGGGCAAGAAGATTGATGTGGCTGCGATTGAAAAGCGTCTCGGCGTTCCGGTGCTTGGCTTCAGTGCGGCCGAAACAGAACGTTATCCAGATTTTTTCAAGAAGATGGTTTCGGCCATCAAGACGCCTGTTTGCCTTGATAGCGGGAGCCTGCGCGAAGAACTCGTTGACGAAAAAAAGAATGGGGAAGATGTCATCAGCCGTATCGAGGCTACCCTCGGCGATTTTGAATACGGCGTTTGTGAAAAAGTTTGGATTGCGGAAAAACTCCTTGAAAAAGACAAACTCATTTGCGCTGTCGTGCGCGAGTCGCTTCCGTTTGCCCGCAAAAATGCGATTGATGCAATCCTTGATAGCGAAGAAGGGCGCGACGGCGGTATTCTTACTGGTGAAGCCAAGTATCGCTGGGTTTCGAAGATCGTGCGTGAATCGGCGACGCCCAAGTCCATCGAGAAGGTCTTCAGCAAGTGGGACCGCATCGCCACGCACCATATCAAGGGCAAGTTCTTTGCGTTCGGCATCATGGTTGTATCGCTGATTGCATGTATGATTCTCGCGTTTCCGGGCATGGGAATCGGTTTTGGAATACAGCCTGTATTGCAGTCGCTTGTGGAACGCGTTAGCAACGCGCTTGGCGTCTGGCCTGTGGTGATTTCGTTCATCAATCTGGTGCTCGTCGGTGGAACTTGCATCACGATTTGTATGACGAGTTTCATTTTCTCCATCATTTTCGTTTTCCGCATCCTCGAAGAAATCGGCTACATGGCGCGTTTCTCGTATGCGTTCGACAACTGGCTTTCGCGCCTGGGCTTACAGGGCAAGGCGATTATGCCGCTGTTTTCCGGAATTGGCTGCACGGCGGGTGCAGTTTGCGGTACGCGCGTGCTTGATACCCGCGGACAACGCCTGCTTGCGCTCGTTCTATTGTGGGCCATCCCGTGCGGGAGCAAGGTGGCCGTCGTGCTGTTCCTGGCGTCGACTTTCTTCGGGTCGGCCGCACCGCTGTTTGGCATCGGCTACGTGGCGTTGATTTTTGCCAGCTTCTACCTGTCTTCGCGCCTGTTCGGCAAAAAGCTTGTCCCGCAGAATGAACGCGTGGGCATGATTATGGAATTGCCACCGTATCACAAACCGCACTGGAAGATGATTGCTGCGATGGTCGGGCGCAGCACCTGGGGCATTTTCAAGAAGGCCTTGAAGATGATCCTGATGGTGGCGGCCCTTTTCTGGGCACTCTCTTACGCAGGCGACGGGAATGTGGAAAATACGCTCCTGTACAAGATTGGCAATGCGATTGAGCCCGTGACGATGTTCTTCGGAATGCGCTGGGAACTGTTCGTCTCTTATTTGGGCGGCATGTTCAGCAAGGAAGCATCGCTCGGTATCATGAGTACGCTTTTCAACCACACCGGCGAGGCGTTCTCTCTTGTGACCCGCGTGGCTGCAAGCGAAAACTTGGGCGAGGTGCTTGCAAGTACCATCACCAAGCCTGAAGCGCTTGCGTTCTTGTTTGCGTCGATGTTCAACGTTCCCTGCGTGTTGGCGATGGGCACCACCTACCGTGAGGCCGGTTCGTTCAAGTGGCTTGCGACCATCATGGGCTACTACTTGGCACTTTCGCTCGGGCTCGCCTTTGTCGGCTACCACATCGGATTGCTGATTTTCTAAGTGAAATTTTATAGCGCGCTGTCGAGCACCATCATGAGCGTGAAACCCACGGCAAAAAGGATGGTGCCGGCATCAAAATGCTCTCCTTCGCTGACTTCGGGGAGCATTTCTTCTACAACCACGTAAATCATGGCTCCTGCCGCAAGCGAGAGCAGGTAGGGCATAAACGGCGAAAGCGCCTCAGCCGCAAGCAGCGTGATTAACGCGCCTACAGGTTCTACGGCTCCGGAAAGTGCGCCCAGGGCAAAAGCCTTCTTGCGGGAAGCCCCTTCGGCACGGAGCGGGAGCGAAACCACCGCTCCTTCGGGGAAATTCTGAATGGCGATGCCTATGGCAAGCGCAAACGCACCCGAAAGCGTGATGGCTACATTCCCCGAAAGCCAGCCTGCGAAAACGATACCGACAGCCATGCCCTCGGGCAAGTTGTGCAATGTCACCGCCAGCGTAAGCATGGTCGTACGCTTCAGTTTTGCCTTGGGGCCTTCTGGCGTGGCGCTACCCAAATGCAAGTGCGGTGTTATTTTATCCAAAATGTACAGGAACAGGATGCCGGCCCAGAATCCGACCGTCGCCGGGATGAAAGCCAGTTTGCCCATCGATTCGCTCGCGCTGATTGCGGGCAAAAGTAGGCTCCAGACGGAGGCCGCCACCATGACGCCCGCCGCAAACGACAAAAGACCACGTTTGAGATTTTGCCCCATCTGCTTTTTCATAAAGAATACGCAGGCGGCACCGAGAACCGTCCCTAGGAACGGGATGGCAAGACCCTGGGCAATTTGTGCAATTGGTTGGCTCATGCCATAAAGATAGTATTAACCTTTCCCGTACGGTTTTGTGAGGTACACAAGGGCGGTGGTAAGCGTGTAGTCGGCGATGAGTGCGGCTCCAAGACCCACGATGGAGAGCAGGCCCACGTTGTGGAGCGCGCCCATAGGGCTGAAGATGAATACGAAGAACATCGCGCAAAGGATGAAAGTGGTCATGCCCATGGTCTTTCCGATTTCGCGGTAAGAGAGCAGTAGCGCGTGTCTGTAACTGCCTGTGCGTTCAAAGCCGTATTTGATGTGGTTGTTCATGTGGATGGTGTCGTCAACAGCGATGCCCAAAATCATTGGCATCACGATCATCGTAATCATGTCGAGCGGCATGCCCGAATAGCCCATGACGCCGCCAATCAGGAGGACGGGCGCGACGTTTGGAATCATCCCGATAAGGCCCGCCTTGATGCTCCCGAACGCAAGAATCATCATGATGGCGATAATCACGAACGACCCGCCGAACGAGCGCAATAGCCCACCGACCAGCTTGCCATTCATTTCGGCGTAGTTCACGACTTCACCCACCACGGAGACTTTCGCATCGGGGAAAATGCGGGCGGCATAAGCGTTTGCCGAATCCAGGTCCTCGACGATTTTGTTGGCATCATAGCCGGCCAGTTCTATGTGAATGAAGGTTGTCTTGTAATTTTCGTCCATGCGTTCAAAGAGCGCATCGGGGTCCGAGATTTCGTACAGGAACAGCAGTTGCGTGAGCATGTCCTGCGCGTCGGGAATCTTGTAATACTCGATACTGTCGGCGTTCAGCGTGCGGTTCATCTCTTTCACGAGGCGCGTCACCGATTGCACGCGCGGCTTGTCGCCCGAAATCTTGGTGAGTTGGAGTGTGCCGAGTTTCTGTTCGAGTTGCTCGATGCGTTTCATGTTGGCGGGGTCCTTGAGCGCATCGTCGTTCTCGAATTCCACCATCACGTTGAAGTCGTAAAGGCTTCCGAGTTTTCCGCTGAGCATGTCCTTGAGCCGCATCACGAAGGGAATCTTTTCGCCCATGGTTTCAGTGTAATCCATATTCACGTCGATACGCATCATTCCTGGAATTTGCAGCAACATCACCGCCGCCGAAATTACTGCGACAACAACGCTGTGCCTGCACACCTTGCGCCCGAAGAATTCAAAGAGGATGTCCGCCTTGGTGGCCCCCGCCGACTTTACTTGCGTCGGGTCTGGTTTATCATTCTTGCCGAAGCTCATGAGAATCGGAATCAAGATGATGACGTACAAGTAAACCATCGTGACGATGCCCGCCGAAATCCCGCCAATCCAACGGATGGGGCGGATGCCTGCGAACAGGAACGAAAGGAGCGATGCGACCGTGGTGATGACGGTAAAGAGAATGGGCCAGCCCGTTTCTTCGACGGCGCAAATCACGGATTCGCGGCGGTTGCCCGTGCGCCTAAAATGCATGCGGAATGAATTGATATAGTGGATGGAATAGCCTGCTGAAAGTGCCATGCCCAAAAGCACCGGGAGCGCGACCATGCTCTCGTCGCCAATAACGCCGAGCCACGCATTGATGCCGAGTACCGAAGCGATGCCGCCGACCGTTGCAATCGCGGGCACCACCACGCCGCGGAAAGACCTTACGAACAAGATAAGGCATACGAGCATCACCAGGAATCCGAAACCGATGCGCACGGCGCATTCCCGCGAAATGACCTCGTTTTCTTCCATCTCTGTGTAGCTCATGCCCGTCGGGAGCATCTCGAACTTGTCGCTCTTGAATTCGTCGGAATAGATGACCTCGCGGGCGAAAGGCGCAATGCTGTCCTTGCCGAAATCGACTCCGCCTTCGTAAGATTTCAGCGAGAGGATAATCCATGTTTCTTTCGCGTCGTCCGAGACGATGTTGTTCACGAGCGATTCGCGGGAAAGGATCAGTCGCTTTTTCGATTCCAGTTCTTGCGGGTCATTGGGAACGCCGCCCTCGAATGGGTCGATGACTTCGAAGCCTTCGTCGTTTGCAACCGGAATCGACAAATTGTGCGTCAGTGAAACAACGCGGTCGGCGTACGGCACCTCGTTTTCGAGCCTGCGCGAAAGCCTGTCAATTGCCTGCAACACCTCCGGCGCAAAAACGTCGTCGGCACGGACCATCACCATGTAGCCATCGTCGCTGCCGAATTTTTCGTTGAAGTGCGCCTGGTCGATTTTCACCTTGTCCCAGTCGTCAAACCAGTCCTCTTCGCTGCTCGTCATCTGCAGTTGCGGGAGCCCGAGACACGCCAAAAAGGTCACAATTGCCGTTACCAGCAGAATCAACCAGCGAAACTTCACCTGAAAACGCCCCAATCGGGCAAAAACCTTGTTGACACGAGAAACTTGCATTGTAAAAATCCTCCAAAAGCCCCAACGGAGTGTAATTCCGTCAGGGCTACTTCATTCCAAAACACAATAAAAAAGAATCTTTCATTTTAGGCGGTGGCGAGTGCCTTGCCGAGATCCTGGCAGGCGGCCTTGCCGGCGTCATCGGGGGCGTTCTCAATGGCGAGCGGTTCGGCTACAAGCACGAGACCGGCGGCTTCGGCGTCGGCCTTCCACGGGTTCATCCATTCGCCGCCACCCCAGCCGTAAGAGCCGAACAGGGCGACCTTCTTGCCGTTGAGCGAAGGCTTGACGGCTTCGTAGAAGGGCTGGAATTCGGAATCTTCAAGTTCTTCTGCGCCCATGGCGGGGCAACCAAGCGCATAGCGGGTGTATTCGCTCAGCTGATTCTGAGAAAAATCCGAAACGCTGAACACGTCGGCTTCGGCACCTGCTGCTTTGGCACCTTCGGCGACGTACTTTGCCATCAGTTCGGTGTTGCCGGTTCCGCTCCAGTAAATGACTGCGATTTTTTCCATTGTGATTCTCCTATTGACGAGCCTTTGGCTCTGTTGTTTGTTAAAAGTTTTACCCGACGGCGAGCATCGGGAGCGAGTAGCCGCGTTCAAAGAGGTTGCTCATGACCGTAAAACATTTCCTGAAGCATTCAAAGCGCTTTTCCGCCGTTTCTACGTCGCCATACACCTTCCAGTAACCGCAACTTTTGCAGTTTTGACCGCCATTGGCGATGAACCCCTTGACATCTTCGAGCGGGTAGCCCAAGAAAAGCCCGATTTCGTGCGGAAAGCAGTGGCACTTGCTAATACGGTATGTCAGGTTTGCAATGAGTTTGTCTTCGTCAAAATGCCTGTAGTCGTATTGTTCGAGAAAGTGCCGAATATCGCTGGCTTCGCACAGACGCTTCAGGAGGTTGCGGCGGTAAACGTACACGAAGCTTCGCCCGCATCGCTCGGCAACGACGCGCACGAATATGCCCGACGGATTCAGTTCACGGTTCCAGCGGGCAAGTAAAGCGCATAGCGGCTCATGCATCGGCATGCAGTTTTCGACGCAAAAGAGGCTACCGATTTTGCGGGCGGCAAGCGTCGGGGCGCATTGGCGAACCAGTTTGTAATCCATCAATCGTTGTGCGGTCATATTAAAAAGGGTGTGAGATGTGGAGTGTGAGGTGTGTGATTATTTCATTACTCATTTCACACTACACATTTCTGTTTACTTCCTGCAGTTCGAGCATCTTGCTGAACAGGCCGCCTTTCGCCTTGAGTTCGGCGGGGGAGCCTGTTTCGGCGATGTGGCCGTCTTGCAGCACCACGACCTTGTCGGCGTTCGCGATGGTGCGCATGCGGTGCGCGATGATGATGACTGTTTTGCCCTTCACCAGCTGCGAAATGCCGCGCTGGATCTTGGATTCGTTTTCCACATCGAGGCTTGCGGTCGCTTCGTCGAGCAAGATGATGGGCGCATCCTTCAACAGGGCGCGCGCAATCGAGATGCGTTGGCGTTCACCGCCCGAGAGCGTTTCGCCGTTTTCGCCGATGACAGTGTCGTAGCCCTGCGGCATCTTCTGCACGAAATCGTCGCAGCCCGCAAGTTTTGCAACCTTCAGGATTTCTTCGTCGCTGGCGCTGCGTTTGCCGATGCGGATGTTGTCCTTGATGCTCGTGTTGAACAGCACCACGTCCTGGAAGACGATGGAGAAATTCATGAGGAGCGTTTCGGGATCAATCTTGCTGATATCCTGCCCGCCGAGCGTTATCGTGCCGCCCTGAATGTCCCAGAAACGTGCCGCGAGCTTTGCTGCAGTCGTCTTTCCGCTACCGCTCGGGCCCACAAGTGCTGTGATTTCGCCCTGCTTTGCCGTGAACGAAACCTTTTTCAGGACTTGCTTGTTCTCGTTGTAATTGAAATCGACGTCCTTGAATTCGATATCGTAATTCTGGGGAGTGAATATGGTTACACCATCTTGAGGTTTCATCTGGTCCATTTCGCGGAACCGGCGCAGGCGCACGTTCACAAAGAACAGTTCAGCGAGGTTGTTGAACACCAGGTAAACCGGATTGTAGACCGTTGCCGCGCAGACGATGAACACCAAGTAAGTAAACACGTCAATTTCGCCCTTGGTCCAAAGGCGTGCGCCAGTAATCAGCACCGTGGCAAGGCCCATCTTGAGAATGCCCTGCGCCGAATTCAGGAACATGCCAACCTTGATATCGGAATCCATCTGCGATTTTTCGTAGTTGATGCAGTCTTTGTCAAAATGGTTGAGGTAGGCGGCTTCGCCCGAATACGAGCGGATTTCCTGCACGTTTTCGAGACCTTCCTGGATGTCTTCCATAATCATGCGGCGGGCGTTATATGAATTTTCGAACCAGCGGTCCTGAATTTTCTTGGAAAGCGCAATGAGCAATGCTGCTGCAGGCACCACCCAGAAAAGTGCGATAGACATTTTCCAGTTGTAGCAGAACAGCATAATGCCAATTATGGTGACACTTCCGATGGCGGCGAAAAGTTCCGGCACTGCATGCGAGAAAATCATTTCGAGTGCGTTGCAGTCGTCCATGATGGTCGAAGTCAAGTCCGAAAGATTCTTCTTGCCAAAGAACGAGAGCGGCAGTTTGCGAAGCTTTTCGGCAATCGAGACGCGGCGGCGCATGCTTTCGTCATACACGCTGCTGTAAGTCGCGCTGTACGAGAACCTGTAAATGACAAGCATCACGATAAACAGGACTGCAGCAATTCCCACATAGAACAAGGTTCCGTGCGGAGTCTTGCCTGCAAATTCACCGACGCCCATCTGCTCCATCAAAAAGTAAAAGAGCATCATCATCGGGAACATGAGCGAAACAAAGTGCAGGAATGTCCACAGTACGCCACGGACAAACGTGCGCGAACCTTCTTCCGAAAGAGCAAAAGTATTCTGAACCCACTTATACATTTTCGCCTCCTTCATTATCCTTTGAATTGTCGAGGGTCCATGTGACGGACTGCTGGTATTCGGCCCACATCTTGGCGTAAACGCCGTTCTTTTCAAGTAATTCGTTGTGCGTTCCGCGTTCGGCGATTTCGCCATCTTCGACAACGATAATCTGGTCTGCGTTCACCACGCTTGTAAGCCTGTGGGCGATCATCAGCACAGTCTTGCCTGCGGCCAGTTTGTGCAATGCTTCTTGAATCAGGCGTTCGTTTTCTGGGTCAGCAAAGGCGGTCGCCTCGTCGAGCACCACGATGGGGGCGTTCTTCAAGATGGCGCGCGCAAGCACCACTCGCTGCTGCTCGCCACCTGAAAGGTAAGTTCCCTTGCTCCCGATAATGGTATCGATGCCGCCTGGCAACTTGTCGATGATTTCGCGACACTGCGCAAGGTCGAGCGCCTTGTTTACCTGCTCGAGAGTCGCGTCGGGCATGCCATAGCGAACGTTATCCAAAATGCTCATCTTGAAAAGGCGAGTATTCTGGAACACGAACGAAACGTTCTTCATCAGCTCCTTCGGGTCAATCTGCTTCACGGGCACACCGCCAATAGTAATTTCGCCGCTATCGACGTCAAAGAAGCGCGGTAGGAGTTTTGCAATCGTACTCTTGCCGCCGCCCGAAGGCCCGACAAGTGCTACCGTGTGACCAGCCGGTACTGTGAGCGAAATATCGCTCAATACCTGCTTGTCGGTATCAGGGTAGGTAAAGTTCACGTTCCGGAATTCCACATCGAACTTTTGCATCGGCACCGGATTTTCGCAAACCTCCAAATCCTTGGTGCGGGCGATATCGTTGATACGGTCAACCGCGATTCCCGCCTGGTTCGTGGCATTGCTCAGGTACATGCTGCGCATCACGCACTGCGAGAACAGTGGTGTTACCAGCACGTAAATCATCATGTTCACGATGGTGAGCTTTACATCGCCGTCGTTACCGATAATGAGCGCTGCCGTCGGCACCAGGAACAGCACGAATCCGTTCACGAGAATCGTGTAGATGCAGTAAGGGACCTTCCAGTTGTTGGAATAGGCTGTGACCATCTTGTGGTAAGTCACGATACTGTTGTAGAAACTCTTGAACGAAAAAATCGTCTGCTGGAAAACCTTGACTACGGGAATCCCGCGCACGTATTCCACCGCTTCGGAGTTCATCTCTTCGAGGGCCTGCATGTAGCGTTCCATGAACTTGGTTCCCCTGCGGCCAAGGGTACCCAAAATGAACAAGGCGTATGCGATAGGCACCAAAGAGGCAAGGCCGAGTCGCCAATCGAAAACGAACATCATCACAAGCGCCACGATGGGAATCAGGATGGTGCCCGATATATCGGGCATCTCGTGTGCGATGAAGGTGTGCGTAATTGCAGCATTGTCGTCGATAATCTTGCGGAGTTTGCCCGTCGGGTTCTTGTCGAAAAATCCAAGCGGAGCTGACATCAACTTTTTCATGGCGAATCGACGCAGGTCGCCTTCGAGCCTGAATGCAACCATGTGCGAGCAGGCGAGGGCCGCAAAGTAGAGCAAAACGCTTGCGACCGAGGCGAGAACCGCTCCGATGGAATAGTCGAAAATCTTGATGTTCGTCATGTCGCCGCCAGAGATAACCTCGCGGACAATCTGCCACATCAGTAAAAACGGCACGAGCCCTGCGATGGCGCTCAATGCCGAGAGAATCAATGCTAGCGGGAACAGCGGTTTTCGCGATCCCATGTATGTGTAAAGTTTAGAGAATGTCTTTTTCATAATTATGCGACGTTTGTCATCCTGTACTTTTTCCTGTATTCCTTGGGGGTCATGCCCATCACATCTTGGAAGGCGTGGGCAAACTTGCTCCCGTTATTGTAACCGACTTCGCCTGCAATCTCGAGAATCCCGCGGTCACTTTCGCGGAGTTCCTTGGCGGCGATTTTCATGCGCTCGCGGCGGGCGTAGGTAAATACCGGCAATCCGAACACGTTCTTGAAGCAAAGCTTCATCGCGGTCACCGGCATATCGAATTTGTCTGAAAGTTCGTCGATAGTCCAGTGATTGTCGATGTTTTCGCAGATAAACGAACGAATGCAGTAGATTTTTTCAATCTGGAGCGAAGAGAGGTTGCATTCGCGGCAGGCGAACTCGCGCTGCGTATCCAGATTCTTTAGGGTGAGCAAAAGCTCCAAAATGGCGAGCCTGCCGTATTCCGCCTGTGTTTTTTCGGGCTTGTTTTCGATTTTTTCGAAGGCGCGTGCCACCTCTTCCTTGGTGTGCACGATAAACGGGCGTCCCGGACGGCACATTTTTTGCGCGAGAGTCCTGAGGTCAAGCGAAAAGCCCGCAAAATGATCCTGGATGTACTTTTCCGATTCATCGTAGAATAAAATACGGTCACCGCAGTAATCGGCAGAACGCGTCAGCGCACCCGAAGTCCAGGCGTCGTAAACCAGCATTTCTCCTGCATTCAGCTGATTGCAGGGGAGCGCTCCGCCCGCCCAACTGATGCGCCCCTTCCGGCAAAATTCAAGAATGAGAAACGGGTCCCTTTCAAGTGTTGTATGGTAGCACCCGACTTTGTGCAACCATTCAATTCCTTTGATGTTTAGCATTCTTTCCTCATAAATCGATTCAGACTGAGTTTGTTAGTCTAATCTTAAAAAGTAAGACAAATCTAACAAGTGAACGAAACTTTGTCAAGGCTAATTTTGTGACGTCAATAGAAAATTTTTATTGCAAAAATGTCTGAATGGGGTGAAAATGGACTAAATGGAGTCTGTGTTTCAAGAAAAGAATCCCGGTCTTTTCGGATTTTTCCTCCTCCGTTTGGAGCAGAACTCCCCGGACGACATTTCTAAAATGCTCCGCAAAATTAACAACCGCGGTTTTCCCGCATCTCAATCAAGGAGTATATATGAAAACACGTTTTCTGGCGGCTCTTGCTGTATCGTTCAGCATGCTTGTCGCTTGCGGCGACGACAACTCTTCTTCTGCTAACGGTGACGATGAAAAGGAACTTTCCTCCTCGTCTACCAAAAAATCCAGCGACAGCAAGGACAAATCTAGCGATAGCAAGGATAAATCCAGCAGTTCCAAGAAGGAAGACAAGAGCGAATACAAGCGCGAATTCGCAACGTCTATCGCCTCGGGCGAGACGATGTTCATCGGTACGATGTCCCTGGACCACACTGGCGATCTGGGCAAGGACTACATCGAAGTCGGCACCCGCGCAGGTGTTGTCTATTACGACAATTCCCTGTTCATTGCTGACCTTGACGTGGGCACCATTGCCCGCTACAGCCTCGATGCTAATAACAAGATTGGTAGCAAGACCGCGGAACTTTCGCTCGCGGGCGTATGGGCAAACCATATCTACTTCGTGAACGAAGAAAAGGCTTACTTGGGCGGCATGCTCGACTCGCTGCTCATCATCAACCCGAAGACCATGAAGCGCACGGGTGCGATTGACCTTTCCGAATACAAGGGCGACGATGCTCTCGTGGTAAGCCCGGGTACAGGCGTGATCGTGGACGGTCGTCTCTATGTCGGCCTGTTGCAGAACGTGAGCGACTATGCTACCGGCAATACGGCCCAGGTCGCGATCATTGACGTCGAAAAGGATTCCGTGATTGCCGTGGCCGAAGATGACCGCGTTGCAGCCGTGGGTTCGCTTGATGACTCCCAGAACCATGCGTTCATTGTTGTCGATGATTACATCTACTGCTACAGCAACGCCTCTTGGGGCTACGCTCCGGGCCAGAAGGATGGTTTCTTGCGCATCAAGGTGGGCGAAACCAAGTTCGACAAGGATTACGTTTGGAACGTTTCGGATGAACTCGCTATCAAGGACGTTACCGAGAAGGGAAATTACAAGTACCTTGGCGTAATCAGCGTGCCCAAGGGCGAAATCGTCTATTCTTTCTTGAACGTGATGGTGGACCTGCAGCAGGTCTGGACCGACATGGACAGCTACCACAATAACACCTGCAAGCCGGTTGAAATTGACCTTGCCAAGAAGACCATGAAGGCGCTCCCGATTGGTTATTCTTCTAGCTGGGCTAGCTACGGCACCTACATCGAAGAAGATGGCAATGTCATTTTCGCGGTCTCGACCGAAGAGGGCGGCAACGCCTACTTCCGTTATGACCCGAAGAAAGAAAAGGCCGAAAAGATCGCTACGGTCGAGCCTATCCCGATGTGGATTGTGCCGCTTAAATAGGCTCTTATAAACCCTTAACCTATATAGTCCTCATAAACACGATGGTCCGTTCCCGCCTAATGGTGGGGGCGGATTTTGTTATTGGTACAGGATAAATCCATTCGGATTTTCAAAGGCCCGTTTGGAGTAGAAAATTAGCCTGAAAATTGCTTAATTGCGCTGCGATGAAAAAGATGGTTTTATACAAGGCGACAACGCTTGCGATTATTATGGTTGCGTTCGGCGCGATGGCAGCCCGTGCGCAGGATGACGAAATTACCTCGATAGACGATTTTCTGGAAGAATCCGCTTCGGAAAGTAATGCGACAACTGATGACGCAAACAGCGCGACGGCGCAATCAGATGCATCTGCGGCAAATGCCTCGGGCGTTACGCAGTTGGACGAACTCTCGGTGGAGTCAGAAATAGAAGCGGAACAGGCGCAGCAGGCGAAAAAGGCGGAATCGGTTGCGACGATTGACGCGGCCGAGATGCAGAATACAAGCAAGACCGTTTCAAAAGCGGTCAATTCCGCTTCGGGCGTGAAAGTGCGCAAGTCCGGCGGCATGGGCAGCGAAGGTAAAATCAACATTCGCGGCATGGAAGGCAAGAACATCAAGGTGTTGGTGAACGGTGTCCCCGTCGAGACGCAGGGAAACTTGGGCCTTGACGATATTCCTATCGACCAGATTGCGGACATTGAAGTTTACAAGGGCTATGTCCCCGCGCGTTTTGCGACAGATGGAGCAGGCGGTGCTATCAATATCATTACTAAAAAACGCCCCGCCAATTCGGTAGATGCGTCCTATAGCCTTTCGAGTTTCAATACGCACAAGGCTTCTGTAACGGCAAGCCACGTGATTGACAGCATTGTGGGTGGGGCAGGCTTGGAAGTAGGCGTGTCGGGCTACTTTAACCATTCCGATAACGATTACGAATTCACATCTCCCTACATGAAGAGTTCTGCGGGCAAGGATACGAGCGTTGTTCGCGACCATGACCGTTATACATCTTACAACGTGCAGGCTTTTGCGAACTTGATGAATGCGTGGTTCGACCAGGTTTCGTTTGGGGCGAGCTACGGTGCGTTCGATAAGGAAATTCAGGGGGATGCGAACCGCATTGTCGAAACGAGTGCCGAAGGATACAATTTTGGGGCGACATTCGGCCTGGATAAGAAAAATATCTTTGTAAAAGACCTGAATTTCGGTAACCATTTTTCGTTCGGGTACAGTGAAAATAAAACCATTGACACGAGCCGCGTTCATTGCCGCAACTGGTATAGCTGCGATACGGCCAAAAAGAATGTGGGTGAGTTGACGATGATGGGACTCCCGAAACTGAGAACAGTGCAGGCGTATGATTTCAACGATTTGCTGAATTTGGATTACCAATTCATTAAGAATCAGTTTGTTTACTGGAATACGCTTTTCCGGTACCACAAGGAAGATCCCGAAGATGACGTGGGTTCCGAAATGGTTGGATTCAATACGGCAGGCTATCCTGGCAAAACAATTTCGGTGACGACGGGTCTTTCGCTTGAAGACAATTTCTTTGATTCGAGACTCCAGAACCTGTTGGGTTTCAAATTCCATTATCTGAAGGCTGAAATTTCAAATACTTCCACCAGTATGATACAGCAAGCGGTATTGGAAAAGAATGATTATACGGACTTTAGTTACGATGAAAGCATTATGTTCCGGATTGTCAAACCGCTTGCGCTCAAGGGCTCATACCAGCATGCAGTGCGCCTGCCCACGCCCGACGAACTGTTTGGCGATGGTGTGCGTGTGAGTGCCGCCACAAGCCTCAAGCCCGAAGAAGCTGACAATTTTAACGTGGGCCTGTCTCTTGATTTGCAAGAAATCCCGCTGGTGGCGCGATTCCGGTTTGACGGAGACGTGTTCTATTCCTACTACAAGAACCGAATTCACTACATGGGCTCGGCGCAGATGTCGGTGCCGTATTTCAATATGGACCCGATTCGTGGATGGGGTTACGAAGGCGACGTGAAACTCGATGTGAATGAGTGGGTGTTGCTCGGGACAAACTGGACTTTCCAGGATTTGCGCAACATCGATTACAATGCGAAGCAGGGTATTCTTGAAGATGCGATTATCCCGAACATTCCTCGGTTCTTCATGAACTACCTCGCTGAATTCCACATGGGCGATATATTCAATAAGAACGATTTTGTCAAGTTCTGGTGGGCTGCTAATTACACCGATGAATATTATTACGGTTGGAAAATCAGTTCCCGCCAGAGCCGGAAAATAGACGCTTCGTTCACGCATGACTTGGGCGTGGAATATTCCGTGTGGGATAATAAACTCGCTTGGAGCTTTGAAGTCGATAACTTTCTGGACGAAACCGTTTACGACAAGTATGGAGAATCTAAACCGGGACGCACTTTTGCAACCAAGATCCGGTACAGTTTCAGGTAGATATATCTAACTTCGGATAGTTTACGCTAACTAAGTTTTATGATTGGAAACTAAGTTGCATAGCGTGAACTAATTTGCAAATTTGCAACAATGTTAGTCGCTCGGAAAGCTTATGGGACTGGGGCTTGAAGTCTGTTTGTTAATTTGTATGTAGTTTGCATTTTAAGTGAATTTTAGGTAGATTATTATGCAAAGAACAACAAAGCTTTAATGAAGATCCCCGACCAAGTCGGGGATGACATTAGGGCGGAACAAAAGGAGTAAGCTATGTCCGTATGGAAAAATGAAAAGTTCTGGTTGGTGATGGCTGGTGCTGTAGGCTCCGCTATTGCAAAGAAGATTCTCAAGGCTCCCAAAACTCGCGAATATGCCGTCAAGGGACTTGCTCAGGGCATGAAGTTCACTGCCGACGCTAAGGCCACCTTCCAAGACATGAAGGACGAAGCTGCCGACATCTGCAACGACGCAAAGAAAGAAGCAGAGAAATAGACGAAAGAACGGACCTTTCGGTCCTACAGACGAAAGAGTTTTCGATGAAATGTAGAATCGTTTACGATCAGCCGGGGCGAATCCGCTTTCGGGCGGGGGCCTACGCATTTGAAAAAATGCATGAACCGCGCATCCACATGGCATGCGTGAGTGAACCTTATGTCCAGAAAGCGGTAGTCCATTCGGAAAACGGCGGTATTCTGCTGGAATACGAAGATGGCTATCGTGAACAGGTGATTGATTTCGTTCGAAATCTGAACATTGCAAATCTTCCGGAAATTGAACCCGATACCGAATATCAGCTGCAGGCTCTTGATACGGATTTCAAGAATAAGCTCGCGTTCATGATTGCGCGGCGTTACTTGGCCAAGTTGTTTATTCCGGCTCCTATCCGCACGGTGCACCTGATTTACAGGGGCCTCAAGTTTGTGGCTAAGGGCTTGAATTGCCTTGGTGAAGGAAAGCTTTCTGTCGAGGTGTTAGATGGAGCCGCTATCGGAGCGAGCATCCTGCAGCGCAATTACGAATCGGCGGGAACCATTATGTTCTTGCTGAACGTAAGTAGCCTCTTGGAAGATTATACTAAGGCGCGTACCCGCACAGCCCTTACCGCAAGCCTTGCCGTGAAGGTAGACCGCGTGTGGGTTGTCAAGGACGGCGTCGATGTCCAGGTGCGTATGCAGGATGTTCAGGTGGGCGACCTCGTGCGTGTGCGTTCCGGCAGCATGATTCCGGTGGACGGAACCGTTACCGAAGGCGACGCCTTTGTGAACGAAGCGACTATGACGGGCGAATCGCAGGCGGTTCATAAGACGGTCGGTAAGTCCGTTTTTGCGGGCACCATCGTAGATGAGGGCTCGATTGTCGTGTCGGTGCGTGCCGTGAGTGGCAATACCAAGATTCAGAAAATCATTGAACTTATCGATCGCTCTGAAGACTTGAAGGCCTCTATCCAAAGCCGCGCTGAACGCCTTGCCGACGGAATTGTACCGTTCAGCTTTATCGGATTCGGGCTCACGCTCCTGATTACGCGCAACATCACCAAGGCCGTCTCGATTCTGATGGTGGACTATTCTTGCGCCATCAAGCTTTCCACTCCGATTTCGGTGATTTCGGCGCTCCGCGAAGCGGCTGACCGCAACATGACCGTGAAGGGCGGCAAGTACCTGGAAGAATTCGCGCTTGCAGACACCATCGTTTTCGACAAGACGGGAACGCTCACCAAGGCGGAACCGAAACTTGAACGTGTTATTCCGTTCGGAAACCGCAGCGAAGAAGAAATCCTGCGTATTGCGGCCTGCATCGAAGAGCATTTCCCGCATAGCATGGCACGCGCCATTGTGCGTGGTGCCGCCGAACGGGGAATCGACCACGAAGAAGAACACGCCGATGTCAAATACATCGTGGCGCATGGAATCGCGACGACTCTCGACGGTGAACGCGCCGTTATCGGCAGCAAACATTTCGTCGTCGAAGACGAAAAAATTGCGGTGGGCGAGGCGGAGCAGAAAAAGATCGACGAACTCGCCGGAGCCGCATCCGTGATTTACCTAGCCATTGGCGGGAACCTTGCGGGCGTGCTTTGCATTAGCGACCCTCCGCGTGACGAAGCTGCAGAAGCGATCCGCATGCTGCGCGAATGCGGAATCAAGCATGTGGCGATGATTACCGGCGACAGCCAGAAGGCTGCCGAACGCACAGCGCAACTTTTGGGCATCGATACCTTCTTTGCGCAGGTTTTGCCCGAAGACAAGCACCGCTATGTGGAAAAAATGAAGGCCGAAGGCCGCCGCGTAATTATGGTGGGCGATGGAATCAACGATGCTCCCGCCCTTGCCGCCGCGAACGTGTCGGTCGCTATGAGTGATGCCAGCGACATTGCCCGCGAAACCGCCGATGTGACCCTCCGCAGCGAAGACCTGCGCGACCTCGCCGAACTCCGCACATTGAGTACGCAACTTATGGAGCGCATCCAGGCGAACTACCGCTTTATCGTCGCCTTCAACACGTCGCTACTGGCCGCAGGTTTCTTCGGGATACTTGCCCCCTCGACCTCGGCCCTGCTGCACAACCTCTCGACCATGGCGATCTGTGCCAAGAGCATGACGCCGTTGAAGCAGAATTAAGGAAAATGTTGCAGAAAAGGTAGTACAATAACTACCTTTTTAATGATGTTTTGGATAAATTTTTGCAAAATTTTATAAAAAAGGTGGTATATACACTACCTTTTTGTTAAAATTTTGATTATATTTAGAGTGTGAGATACCTGACCCTAGAAAAAGCCCTTGAGGCCTGGCTGGCCCTCCAGCCGCTTTCAGAAGATGACAAGGCTCGCCTTGCACGTCGTTTTTCGGTCGATTTCAACTACAACAGCAACCACATCGAGGGCAACACGCTCACTTACGGGCAGACGGAGATTCTTCTGCTTTTTGGGAAGGTCATTGGTGAAGCGAATGTACGGAGCGTGCAGGAGATGGTCGCGAGCGAGGTCACGCTCAAGATGATGGTGGCGGAGTCCCGTGTCAAGGAGACTCCTCTCACCCAACATTTTATAAGGGGCTTGCACCGCACATTGCTGCGTGAAGACTATTCCGTCCATCGTGAACTACCCGGAGGAATGCAAGTTGGGTATGTGGTTCATGCAGGGCAGTACAAGACTCGCCCGAACAGTGTCATTACACGATATGGCGACCGATTCGTTTATGCATCCCCAGAAGAAACGCCTGCGTTGATGACGGATCTTGTCGACTGGTACAACGATGCTGAAAATGAGGGCAAGTTGTCACCAGTGGAGTTGGCTGCTTTGTTCCATTACCGCTATATCAGGATTCATCCGTTCGAGGACGGCAATGGCAGAATTGCTCGGTTGCTCGTCAATTACATTTTGGCGAAACACGATATTCCCATGGTTGTAGTCCGTAGTCGAAAGAAGGACGAATATCTGGAGGCTTTGCATGCCGCCGATTTGAAGGTGGGATCTGCGCCTAGTTCTGGTGCGAGGGCTTCGTTGCAAGCGATTGCCCCGTTCCTCAAGTATTTCCGCAACATGGTTGCGCAAGAGATTGATGCCGATGTTCAGTTTCTCACAAAGCGTGGCGAAAACATCTGGTGGTATGATGGAGAATGCATTGAGTTCCGCACACCGAACTACGGCAGAATTCTTAACATGATGCTGAGTGAACCTGTATTGACGAACGCCGAAATCCAGAGAAAACTTGGTATTCAAAAATCAGCAGTCGATAAGTTGGTCCAGCGTCTTCTCGATAAGCACTATGTCGAGCGTGGGAAAGAGGACGGCTCCTGGCATGTATTTATCACGCCGTCTATTTAATGCGTAAAGGTGGTGTTATACCACCTTTTTCACTAAAAAAACGACTTTCCACCCTAATCCAGGTTGGAATATGGGAGATTCCCTGAAAAACGGTGATTTTGCTCAAATTTGAGGCTTGTGAGCCTGGTTTTGTGTAAAATTTTCGTTCCGACGGCCCTATTTTAAGTTATTTTTAGATTGAAAAAAGAGTTTTGCTCTTGTTCTCCAATCGAAATCTCGACCATTTCTTTGAACGAGGACAAGGCGAACGCTCACGCAGGTATGCCATTTTGCGGTGTGCCTCGGTTTGTCGTGTCAGCTGTTTGGCTGATTTATGGCCGCATAAGCCAATGACAACAGCCCGTTTGGGGCGTGGGTCGTTTGCGTTTATCGTTCAAGGCTGTCGAGAGCCCCGATTGGATAGATGCATCGACCTGCGCCTTTTCGTTTTTCAGACAGAAATCGGCAATCCTTGCAGAACCGAGCAAACTCCGTAAGTTGAAGCGGAGGCTGCGATGGCTGGAACGAAAAATGAAAAGTGCTCAATGGATTTTGTGCCTTTTGATGGTTTAAAAAATTGTTTCGTCAATAGAAATAAAGATAAAATGACGATGAAATGGTTTGACAGGCCGGATCCGACAATCTCGCGCTATATGCCGTATATTACATTTAAAAAATCCGTAAATGACAATTGTTTGTTATTTGTTTCACCTGAAAAATGGACCGATCCTTTTGAAAAAATATATCTACACGCGCATTTATCAGGTTTCCCGAACATTAAAGACTTCATTCCTCCGAAAGTGGCTTGTCTGTGTTTCACGAGACATTTAACCAGAAATTCAGATGCGTTTTGGAAAAGTTTTAAAAAAGATATTAACCAACAACTTGTTAGAGTTGAGTTCTCTTTGAAATCATTGCTTGTACAATTATGTTCAAAATTAAAAAATGTACATATATATGTCTCTGCAATTGATTACTCCCTCGAACAACGAAAAATTAAGCAGCCAAGCCTTTTTCTTCCAAGCATTATTAATCTGAATGATAACAAAAAAATTAACCAAGAAGAATTGTTTATCAAAATGCTCTCATATAAAAGGATGTCATATGAGTATGAGAACGAAATTAGAATATTTCTTGTCCCTAATGGCAACAAGGAAATTCAATTTCAAGATAATGGGGTTTTTAGAATAAAAGAATTTGACTATGCTGCTGCTGTGAAAAAAGTATGGATTGAACCGTTTCCTTCAGGATGGATTACCAAAGCGAAAGCTAAAGAGCAAATGCCATTATTATCTAGTCGGATTAATCGATCTGGTATATATAAAACACAAAAACCTTGCGAGCAAATATTGTTTTCAGATTTAAAAAATGTTGTTTTTGAGGGGGAAAAAGATCATGGTTGAAATTCTAAAAAAAACAATAGCGTTTTTTTATAGCTTTGTCGCGATGGCCTTGGCTGCACCCCACATTTGGGATGGATCCGCAGATGTGTCTTGGTATGAAGACGGAGCCCAAACATATAATCTGACAACTCCAGAGCAATTGGCAGGGCTGGCAAAGTTAGTAAATAACGGAACATCTGATTTTTCCGGAAAAACAATTTCTCTAGGTGCAAACATATTCTTGAATGATACAGTAGGAGCTGGCATTGAAACTTGGTATGAAAATGCGCATAGAAATTGGGTTCCCATTGGAACGATAAATCACCCGTTTAAGGGAGAATTCGACGGACTTGCAGGAAAAAACAACCATAAGATTTATGGGCTTTATATAAAATCAACGTCTTATCATGTGGGGCTTTTCGGTTATACAAGTGTTGCAAAAATCAGCAATATAGACATTTTAATTGGAAATATTTCGTCTGAAGACGACGATGTTGGAACTTGTGTTGGATACGCATTGATGGGATCGATTACAAATGTACATGCCGAAGGAATTAAGGTTAGAGGTGTCGATTATGTGGGAGGACTGACTGGAGATTTTAGTGGAAAAATCAAGAACAGTTCTTTTGTAGGAAATGTGACTGGACGCAATAACATTGGAGGAATTGCTGGCCGAGCTGTCAGACCTATATCAAAATGTTATTCTAGCGGAATTATAGATGGCGAGGGCAATTATGTTGGCGGGATAGCAGGAAGTGCTGCAGGAATAGATTCTGTTTATCATACAGACGGGATTGTGCGTGGGCAACGTTATGTCGGTGGGTTGGTGGGAAATAGCAGTGGGTCTGTTTTGAATTCTTATTCAAAAGGGAATATTCTCGGAACAGGGGAATATGTTGGTGGCTTGGCGGGCTATGTGAACGGAAATGTTTCAAATTCTCATTCGGAAGGTAATGTAGCAGGCTTGGGTAATTATGTTGGTGGATTAGTTGGCTTATTGTATATTTCTTATAGTAATTCTCAATCTGTTTCATGGGATATTGCTAGAGATTCGTATTCAATCGGAAACGTAAAGGGCGAAAATTATGTTGGTGGGCTTATTGGATTAGATTCTGTTTATCGAAACGCCAGGAACGATTATGCGCTAACGAGAAAAATTAATGGCGTGAGTGTTATGGGAACCATAGAGGGGAAAAATTATGTTGGAGGAATTGTGGGCAAAATGAGCTATGGCTATAGTGATAGTTCTTTTTCTTCTAATTTTTATTCAGAAATAGATTCGTGCCATCATGCTAATGGTGAAGTTGTTGGAGTAGGTTACGTTGGCGGTTTGCTGGGTTATACTTATGGTTCTATATCAAATTCATACTCTGAAGGAAATGTGAAGGGACTAAGCAATTATGTAGGAGGGCTTATTGGATATGGAACGGATGTCCAAAAGAGCTATGTGGAGGGTTCCGTAGAGAGCGATTCTAGTTATGTTGGAGGAATTACTGGTTATGCGTCCGGGACAATCGATTCTAGCTCTCATATAGGAGGACCCGTTAAAGGATTTGGTTTTGTTGGAGGCTTAACGGGTTCAGCAAAAACCATTTTAAACAGTTTTTCTGAAGGAAACGTGTTTGGGAGAGGGGATTATGTAGGGGGGCTTGTTGGATTTGTAGAAGGCATTCAGAAAAGTTATGTAAAAGGGGCCGTTGAAAGCGATTCAAGTTATGTGGGCGGACTTGCAGGTTATGTGACAGGGACAAATGATTCTAATTATCATATAGGTGGAAATGTTAGAGGTTTTAGCTATGTTGGCGGATTACTTGGTTATGCAACAAATGGCGTTTTTAATTCTCATTCAGAAGGTAATGTAACGGGATTGGGTAATTATGTTGGCGGATTACTTGGTTATGTCGCAAGCGACGTTTTTAATTCTCATTCAGAAGGTAATGTAACTGGGTTGGGTAATTATGTTGGAGGCTTAATTGGGTTGCACTATTGCCTTTACGAAGGTTTCGAACCACAAACATGGCGTATTGCTCCAAATTCGTATTCTGTTGGAAATGTAAAAGGTGGCGATTATGTCGGGGGACTTATTGGATTAGATTCTGTTTACCGTAATGTCCAAAATACATACACGTTGACAAGATATTTTAATGGAGTAAGCATGCGAGGATCCGTTGAAGGAAATTCATATGTTGGCGGAATTGTGGGCAAAATGAATTTTGGTTATCGATATAGTTCTGCGTCTTCGGACTCTTATTATAAATCAGAAATTGATTCGTGCCATCATACCGATGGTGATGTGGCTGGATTGAATTATATTGGAGGGTTGGCTGGTTATATTAAAGGCCCTGTGTTAAATTCATCTTTTGAAGGGAATGTGAATGGTTTGGGAAATTATGTAGGTGGACTTGTTGGAGTTGGGACTGATATTCGAAAGAGTTATGTGAAAGGTTCTGTTGAAAGTGATTCTAGTTACGTTGGTGGAGTTGCGGGAAAAGCGACAGGAGTTGATTCTGCTTATCATATAGGAGGCGATGTTGGTGGCTTTAGGTATGTTGGTGGATTGGCTGGTTCTACGACTAGCGATGTTTTGAATTCTTATTCTGAAGGAAATGTAAAAGGAAAAGGAAATTATGTAGGTGGACTTGTTGGAGTTGGGACTGATATTCGAAAGAGTTATGTGAAAGGTTCTGTTGAAAGTGATTCTAGTTACGTTGGCGGAGTTGCGGGAAGAGCGACAGGAGTTGATTCCGCTTATCATATAGAAGGCGATGTTAGTGGCTTTAGATATGTTGGTGGATTGGCTGGTTCTACGACTAGTGATGTTTTGAATTCTTATTCTGAAGGAAATGTAAAAGGAAAAGGGAATTATGTAGGTGGGCTTGTCGGATATGGAAAGATCATAAAAAAAAGTCATGCGAAAGGTTCTGTAATCGGGCAAAACAACTATGTTGGAGGAATTACGGGCTATTCGACAGGAACGATTGATGAAGTTCAACAAATAGATGGTAACGTTAGTGGATTGAGCTATGTTGGCGGCTTGGTTGGGTATACGACTGCTAATTTGTCTAATTCAATTGCTGCAGGGAGTGTAACGGGTGTCGGAGATTATGTAGGAGGATTAATTGGGTTGTATTATTCTCGTCATGCAAGCTCTTCTGCACAAACATGGAATGTTGTATCAAATTCAACTTATACAGGAAGCGTAAAGGGGGCTAATTATGTTGGTGGACTTGTTGGATTGGATTCCGTTTATCGCGATGTCGATAATAAAGTCGTTTTAACTAGGAATTTTAAAAGTGTTCATATGCAAGGATCTGTTGAAGGTCTATCCTATGTTGGTGGAATTGTAGGTAAAATGAACTACGGCTATAAGTACGATTCAGATTCGTTAAGTTCATATTATAAGTCAGAAATTGATTCGTGTTATCATATTGATGGGGATGTAATTGGGACAAATTATGTGGGCGGTTTATCAGGATCTATTTACGGATTTTTGTCAAATTCTTATTCTGAAGGAAATGTGAGGGGTGATGGCAATTATGTTGGCGGACTTGTTGGGTATGGAAAATACAAAATAAGAAAAAGCTATGTTGATGGATACGTTGTCGGAAATTCTGATTATGTAGGTGGCTTGGTTGGATATATGGGTGGGCAGGTAAATCACACTGATTATGGTGTTGACTCCTCTTATCATATTGGAGGTAATGTGAGTGGTCGCGATTACATTGGCGGTTTGGTTGGTTATGCGTCTAGTAATGTGTACAAATCTCGTTCTGAAGGAGATGTAAGGGGTACTGGAAAATATGTTGGTGGGCTTGTTGGATTTGGTGAAAATGAAATGAGAGTGCGTTCATGTGATGCTGTGGGCTCTGTTTCAAGTGATTCTAGTTATGTTGGTGGTTTAATTGGCTATACGACAGGAACTATTTATTTATCTAGTCATATAGGAGGAAGTGTAAGTGGACATGATTATGTTGGTGGCTTAACGGGATGCTTAATGAGTGATGTGTCAAATTCTAATTCCGAAGGAGATGTGGTCGCCACAGGAAATTATGTCGGTGGATTAGTTGGGTATATGGCAGGTGATGTATCAGATTCTCACTCAGAGGGGAATGTTTCTGCTATAGGAAATTATGTTGGTGGTTTAGTTGGTATGTATTATCGCGAATGTAAGTCAACTAACCAGTCAATATGGAATATTGCGTCAAATTCACATTCTAGCGGAAATGTAAAAGGTGGTAACTATGTCGGTGGTCTCATTGGATTGGATTCTATTTATTTCTCTTCTAACCAGACATATTATAGCGGAACGTTAACAAGAAAAGTAAACAATGCGGTACTTCAAGGTTCTGTGGAAGGAAAAAAATATGTTGGAGGAATTGTTGGTAAAATGAATTATGGTTACCGGAATTCTTCCTTCTCCTCACCATCTTATTACAAATCAGAACTTAATTCATGCGAGCATACACATGGAGATGTGGTAGGATTGAGTTATGTGGGCGGTTTGGTGGGCTATACTTATGGCTCTATATCGGATTCACATTCAGATGGAAATGTGGTTGGTGACTCTAATTATATCGGTGGTTTAGCAGGAGCTATAGCGGGAAGACTTGTTTTTTCCTACCATACTGGAGAAAAGGTGATTGGACGTGATTTCGTTGGTGGTGTGGCAGGTTCTGCGAACGTGATTCGAAATAGTTATGCGATTATGCCTTTTGTTATGGGACGTAATAATGTTGGAGGTTTGTCTGGATATGCAACCGATTCTGTTTATGCATCATATTTTGAAGGCGACACCGTCATGGGAACTTTTGAAGTTGGCGGTCTTGTTGGAAAAACTCTATCGGCTGTTGTTCGTTCGTATTCAACAACAAATGTCAAAGGTGATGACAATGTAGGTGGACTTGTTGGTAGCGCTGATTGGCATATATCTGATTCATATGCGTTAGGAAATGTTGTTGGTGATATTGACCATTCATCGACTGGTAATGATAATTTGGGGGGACTTGTAGGCTATCAATATGCTGGATCAATAAGCAACTCTATGGCACTCGGTAATGTTTCTGGTACTACCAAATTGGGTGGGCTTGTTGGTCGCTTTGATGGAAAAAGTATATCGAAATCTTATGCAAATGGTGATGTGACTGGCGATTATTATGGAAATCCTGCTGACGAAATGGGCAATTATTATATAGGTGGTTTGGTTGGCTACGCAAAGGGGACCTTTACAGAAACGTATGCAAGTGGGGCTGTGCGGGGAATTAAAGAGGATCCTGTTTATACGGGTTGCATTGTTGGATATGTGAATGGTTCTTTGAGTATCACAAATTCATATTATGATAAAACTAAATGTGATTTGGGTGCAGATGGTGGGGAAAATGCAGCTTCCATTTCTGGGGTCGTTGGAAAAACAACTGCAGAAATGTACAATCAATCTACTTTTGAAAACTGGGATTTTGTTGATACGTGGAAAATGATGAGTCAATCGTATCCTTTTTTACAAATATATGCTAATTCCTTGGTCAATGCTGTCGTGACAACGGAATCGCTAGATGGATTTGTCTATGATGGTCTGCCCAAGACTCCTCAGGTGACAATGGTGAGTCTTTTTGGGGGAATTTTGACGCAAGGAGTTGATTATTCCGTTAATTATGTTAACAATAGCGAATCGGGCTCTGCAAATATAAGTGTATGCGGCCATTACCCATATGGAGGCTGTAAAAATATTCCATTTGAAATCGCCCCCCTTGTGATTGAACCGTCTATCGCCACTATTGAAAATGTTGTTTATACCGGGTATCCCTTGACCCCTAAAGTTTCTGTCAATAATGGCGAAAATATTCTTGCAATAACCGATTACACTGTTGAATACAAAGATAATATAAATGCCGGAAAAGCGATGGCATTCGTACATTTGAAGGGGAATTATAGTGGCTCGGGATCCCAAACATTTACAATAGAAAAAGCAACGCCTGTTATTAATCAAATGCCAATGGCAAGCGATATTCCTGCTGGACAACAACTTGGTTCGTCAGAATTATTAGGGGGTGCCGCTAATGTTGAAGGTGTTTTCATATGGGAAACTCCTCAAATGACGCCTTTATCTGAAAATGACGGCTATGTTGTGGCGTTTGTGCCTATTGATACCGTTGATTATAATTCGGTTGAATTTGTGGTGCCGCTTATTGTCCGTGATGCAGCAAGCGTTGTTGTTCGCGTGAATGGTGCAGTTCTTGATAGCATGGTTGTTATAAAGGGGGGTAGTTACACATTGCCTGTGCTTCCTGATAGCATAGGTTATTCATTTGTAGGATTTTATAATGGTGATTTAAAAGTCGGCGATTCAGGAGACGAAATCATCGTGAATGAAAACACGGTTGTTGAGGCCGTTTATGAGATAAAAACTTTTGTTGTGAGATTTGTAAATAATGACATGGAATTACAATCTGAAGAATTGTCATATGGAACGCTCCCTACATATAAGGGTAGTGAACCTGTAAAGATGGCAACGGCGCAATATACCTACATATTCAAAGGTTGGGATCCTGCTATTTCATCTGTTGCAGAACCTGCGATTTATATGGCTGTATTTGATAGCGTCGTAAATAAGTATGAAGTACTTTTCAAGGATTACGATGGCTCAATTTTGAAAGATGCTGTTCAATATGATTATGGAACATCTTCGGCAAGTATTGTTAAACCGATAAATCCGACAAGACAAGAAACAGCAAAATACACCTACACATTTAAGAGATGGAACCCAACTCTTGCAGATGTAACGGGAAATACCGTTTACACCGCCGAATATGACAGCACTATTCGAGATTATCAGGTTGTCTTTGTCAATGGCAATGAAGAACTTCAATCGGAAACTGTTGCATATGGAGAAATTCCTACGTATAATGGCGTAGAACCATCTAAACCGGAAACAGCTCAGCATGCTTACATATTCAAGGACTGGGCTCCTGTAATTACGCCGGTGACGGGTAATGTGACCTATACCGCTGTTTATGATTCCATTATTAATAAGTATGACGTGATGTTTATGGATTATAAGGGAATGGTGCTATCACATTCGACTTATGCTTATGGTACGGATGCTTCGCAGATTGCGAAACCCGACAACCCAAAGAGAGATACGACTGCTAAGTATATTTACACGTTTAAGGGATGGACTCCGTCGGTTACATCGGTAACGGATAATGCTACCTACACAGCCGTGTTCGACAGCACGCTTAGAAAATATAGCGTATCCTTTGTATCAGACGGGTCCGTTTTGGAAACAGTCGATGTTGTTTACGGAGAAACTCCCAAATATTCAGGTGAAACGCCTACAAAGCCTTCGAGTAAATCCTATTCTTATGAATTTGCTGGATGGTCACCGAAACTTGGTCCGGTCGAAAAAGATTTGATATACACTGCGGTTTTCGATAGCACTGTGATAACTGGGATTGCTGATGTGCACTTTGCCAATCAGGGACTGTCTGTGAAGGCCGTGAATCGAAACATCCAAATTTCGACTGCGACAATCGGTTCTGCATACGTGATTTTTGATATGCAGGGGCGGGTGCTGCGAAAAGGACGTGTTGATTCGGTAAACTTTAATATTGTGATGCCGATTGCGGGTAATTACTTGGTAAAGATCGGAAATCAGTTGCGGCATATCAGCGTAAAATAACTGATTTTAGCAAAAAACGCCCCTGCTCAGAGCTACTTGAGCGGGGGCGCAATCGTTCCCAAAGAGACACAAGGAGGGA
Source organism: Fibrobacter sp. UWR2 (assembly GCF_002210285.1). Taxonomy (NCBI): domain Bacteria; kingdom Pseudomonadati; phylum Fibrobacterota; class Fibrobacteria; order Fibrobacterales; family Fibrobacteraceae; genus Fibrobacter; species Fibrobacter sp. UWR2. The sequence continues at coordinate 230,323 of NZ_MWQE01000002.1, forward strand.
ATTGGATTTTTGCTTCAACCAGACAAGTCCGGGTCCAAAAGCTATGGCAACAATTGGAATTAGACTTGTCTAACTAAAAGTTAGATAAATCTAACTGCAAAAACAAGGGCAAAAACGCTAAAATAGTGTAAATTTTCCGTTTCAAAGTTAGATTTGTCTAAAAAAGTATGGCTCTTGTAATATTTTTAGCCTTGCCTAATTAGTTTTATTAAACTATATTAGCCTCGTCTAAATAAGGCTGGTTGATATGGACCATACAAAACTGACTCAAAGCTTAGAAGACTACTTGGAAATGGTGCACATGCTGCGCCTGGCGAACGGGCTTGCCCGCGTCAAGGATATTGCCGCGGCTCTCGGCGTGAAAATGCCGTCGGTTGCAAAGGCCATGGTGGAACTCAAGAAGATGGGCCTTGTGAGGCAGGAACCTTACAGCGGCGTGGAACTCACCGAAGAGGGCGAACGCGTTGCCGCCATGATTTTAAACCGTCATATTCTTCTGAAGGGTTTCCTGATTAAGTTAGGCGTGTCCGAAGCGATTGCCGACAAGGATGCTTGCAGCATGGAGCACATTCTTTCGGCAGAAACTCTCGGTAAGATTGAAGATTTTGTGAAGCCGACGGACGCGATTTCGTCGGCTAAAAAATTAAAACCCGCCGCGAAAAACGGCAAAAAAGCAGGTGAATAGTAACATGAGCTGTAATTGTGGTTGCGGCGGCAAGTCGCATACGAAAAAATGGAGTACCGAGCCCAAGTTCTCGGAACTCAAGAAGGGCGACAAGGTAGAGATCGTCGGTTATAACGAGGGCGATTCTGCTTATAAGTCCAAGTTGCTTTCGATGGGCCTTGTGCGTGGCGTGCAGATTGAAGTCTTGCAGGCGGCCCCGCTTGGCGACCCGATTGAAGTGGCGGTGCTTTCTTATAGACTCTCGCTCCGCAAAGAAGAAGCCAACGTTCTCAAGCTGAGGAGGGTATAATGGCTGCCAGAAAACTTTTGACGATTGCAATTGCCGGTAACCCGAACTGCGGTAAGACGGCTCTCTTTAACGCGCTTACGGGTGCACGCCAGCATGTGGGTAACTGGCCCGGCGTGACGGTCGAAAAGAAGGAAGGTTACTTTGAACTGGGCGACCGCCAGATTCGCCTGGTGGACCTTCCGGGTACTTACGCTTTGTTCGCAAATGCCGAAGACGAACGCGCTGCTGTCGACTACTTGCTTAGCCGCGAAGCGAGCCTGATTATTAACATTGTCGATGCGACGAACCTGGAACGCAACCTGTTCCTTACGAGCCAGCTTGCCGACATGAAGATTCCGATGGTGATTGCCGTCAACATGATGGACATTGCCGAAAATCGCGGAATTCAGCTGGACCTCGACGAACTTTCTGATTTCTACGGTGTGCCGTGCATTCCGCTTTCTGCCGTGAGCGAAAAGAGCGTCACTAACTTTATTAGCCAGATGGGCCACGTGCTTGCCAGCCCGATGCCGCTCCCGAAGCAGATGGTTTACGGCGACAAGGTCGAAGAAGCCGTAAAGGTGTTGGAGCCGAAGGTGGCTCCGGTCGCAGAACTTTTGTCGGCCGATGCCCGCTGGGTTTCGCTCATGTACTTGGGCAACGAGAAGAGCTATGCGGATAAGTTTGCCGAAGCGGGCGTGAAGCTTGACAAGGCTGAAGTCGTGAAGATTCTGGGCGAAGAGCCGGAATTCGCGATGGCCGAAAACCGCTACTCCATTTCGCACGAGGTGGCGGGCAAGGCGATTGTTTCTGCGCGCGCCAAGAAGACTTTCTCCGACAAGCTTGACGCAGTTCTTTTGAACCGCTGGGCTGCACTCCCGATTTTCCTGGTCATCATGTATCTGGTGTTCTGGATTGCGGTGACGATCGGTTCTGCGTTCATTGATTTCTTTGACGTGCTGTTCGGTGCAATTTTCGTGGATGGCCTCGGCTACCTGCTGGGCGATGTACTCGGCTGCCCCTCCTTTGTCACGGCAATTCTCGCCGACGGTATCGGTGCCGGTATCCAGACGGTTTCGACCTTCATCCCGGTTATCTTCTTCATGTTCCTTTGCCTTTCGTTCTTGGAAGACTCGGGTTACATGGCCCGCGCGGCCTTTGTTGCGGACCGTTTCATGAGATTCCTCGGGCTCCCGGGTCGTGCCTTCGTGCCGATGATGGTGGGCTTCGGCTGCGGTGTGCCGGGCATTATGGGCTCTCGCGTGCTGGAATCCAAGCGTGAACGCTTCCTCACCATCTTCCTGGTGCCGTTCATGAGTTGCGGCGCTCGCCTTCCGGTGTATGCGCTGTTTGCGGCGGCATTCTTTGGCAAGATGGCGGGCACGGTCGTGTTCCTGCTTTACCTCGCTGGCGTTCTGTTCGCCGTTGCCTACGGTCTCTTCTTGAAGAAGTCCCTATTCCAGGGGCAGGCCAGCAACTTTGTGATGGAACTTCCGCCGTATCATTTGCCCAAGGTCAAGTCCTTGATGATCCACTGCTGGCAGCGCCTGCGCGACTACATCTGGCGCGCCGGTAAGGTGATTACGCTTGCGGTTGCTGTTCTCGGCTTCCTCAATAGTTTTGGTATTGTCGAAAAGATGTATGTCGATGTGAACGGTACCGAGACTGAAATCGTCAAGTCTGAAGATGGCTACCAGATGGTCAAGGAAAACGAGGAAGGCGAAGCTGAAAATGTCGCTCTCCCTGAAGGATTCGTGGTTGATGAAACTAAGGTGGTGAAGGCTAATGAATTCACTGCCGGTAACGGTGACTCCGAAAACAGCTTGCTTTCTACCATCGGTAAGGCGATTACGCCGGTATTCGAACCCTTCGGCGTCGAAAAGGAAAACTGGCCGGCCTCTGTGTCTCTGTTCACGGGCCTTTTGGCCAAGGAAGCCGTTATCGGTACCATGAACTCGCTGTATTCCATGGTGGGGGAAAATGCCGAGGCTCCTGCAGATGGCAAGGCCGCGGAACCCGTTGAAGAACCGAAGGCTGAAGAACCTGCACCGGAACAAGTTGCAGTTGCGGACTCTGCTGCTACAGATAGCGTGAAGGCTGATTCGACTTTTGCCGCTGCTGATTCCGCTGCAATTGCCGATAGTGCCGCAGCACCTGCTGAATCCGCAGAAGTTGTTGCCGAAGCCGCTCCTGCCGAGGCTCCCGCAGAAGAAGCCGCCGCGGAACCTGCTGCAGAAGAAAAGCCGCTTATCGCCGGTGTGGATGAATGCCCCGCCGAAGAAGAGGAAGAAGGTGGCGCACCCGATATCAAGGGCGCTGTGCTCGAAGCTCTCGGCTCGATTCCTGCTAACCTCGCCGAAGTCTTCGGCTCGCTCACCGACCCGCTCGGAACCACCGGCGAATTGGAAGGCCAGGAAGCCGCTGAACTCAAGAAGGAAACTCTTGACAAGATTACCGATGCCAAGGTGCTGACCTGCGAAGAATTCGCTGCCATCGAAACCTTCGGCGAAGAAGAAGAGGATGAAAAGACCCGCGAAGCCGTGTTTGCTAAGCTCGCTGCCGCAGGCCTCGAACTCTCCGAAGACGAAATGGGCGCTCTCGAAGAAGGCGACCTTTCCGAAACCGCCGACATCTATGCGAACCTCCGCTCTTACTTCCACAATCCGGACAAGAACGGTAACCCGGTGGATGGCTTTAACTGGCAGGTGTTTGCGTTCCTCATCTTTATCTTGCTTTATGTGCCGTGCCTTGCCGCCATGGGCGTGGTTGCCCGTGAAATCGGCCTCGGTCTCGCTGTGCTCATGGCGACCGTGCAGACGCTCCTTGCCTGGGCAATTGCCGTGCTCCTCTACCAGGTCCCCGTTGGCGGAAACATGACATGGATTGTCGCCGCCATAGTGGTGCTCGTGGGTACGGGAATCTTCCTCAAGCTCTTCGGCATGAAGGCGAATAAAGAAAAGCGCTTCGAAGACTAACGTTTGGAATCAAGAATAGGGCTGGTGGGCCCAAAACCTGCCAGCCCTTCATTAAAAAGTTTAAGTTAGATTGGTCTAACAAACAAATTAACAAAAAAAACTTGGCACGCATTTTGCAACAACAGCATGTAGAAGGCGATTGCCGAGCGTTTTTGTAGCACTATATGTAAAAACTTGACGGAGTGTTACAGAAACGGGAAAATAGTCCGTCATAGGAGAGAAATATGAAGAACCGTTTGTCATCTAACCTTTTGTTCGGCCTTGCTGCCGCCACCGTGTTTGCGATGCCGGCGTTCGCTCAGGATGTTGCCCCTGCTGCTGAAGCACCCGCGGCAACTCCCGCTGCTGAAGCTCCTGCCCAAGCTGCCCCGGCCCCTGCACAGGATGCCCTTGCTGCAGCACCTGCAGAACAGGCTGCTCCAGCTCCCGCCGCAGAACAGGCAAAGGCCGAAGAACCGGCTTCCGCTGAAGAAAAGGCTCCTGCCGAAAACACGAACCCCGGTGAAGTTGCTGCCGCTGCAGGTAACGCTCTCGATATGCTCAAGGCGAGCATGAGTGAAGCAACTTCTGCCGCCAACATGGAAGTCAAGTTCTCTGGCGAAGTCGAATTCGATGCCTATACGGGCGACGTTTTGAACGATGACGACCTGAACCATGAATACGCATCTACGTTTGACCTGAATGTGGAAGTGAAGTTCAACGAAAAGTGGTCTGCATTCGTGGGCCTCGAAGCCGATGGCGAGACGGATAGCCCCGCTGCTGTCTATAACGGCGCCTACGTTCAGTACCAGCCGGCCGATTTCTTCGCCGTCAAGCTGGGTGACCTGACCTTCTCGGAAGGTGCGTTCAATGCCTACTACGGCTACGATGATCCGGCCGACAATGCTGCGGGCATGAAGGAACACGATATTCGCGGTCTTGAAATTGACTTGGCGGGCCTCGTGCTCGGTTTCGGTTTTGGTCGTGGCGATAACGACTTTGCCGATGACGAAGGCGCAAAGGTCTACGACATTCACGCTGCCTACGATTTCGATATCGCCGGTCAGCACCTGCGTCCGTTCGTTGACTACAAGAGCTTCCAGACGGCTCAGCACAACGAATTCCATGCCGGTGTCGAGGCGGGCCTGAATATCGGTGGCTTTGGCTTTAGGGCCGTGTACGGCTTCCATGCCGATTACCTGGGTGACGACGGCGACGTGGTCGATGGTCAGGACTGGACTTCTACTGCCCACGCCTTCTTGGTCGAGCCGACTTTTGAAGTGGGTATGTTCGATATCAAGACGACCGCCTTCTATGCCATTGTCGATAGGGGCGATGCCGACGAAGATGCGAGCGACCTTGATAACGGCGAAATTCCGGAATACTTCTTCGTGTATGCCGAACCCGCCTTCAAGCTTGCTGAATTCATCAAGCTCGGCATTCCTGTAGAATATCACACCAATACAATGGATGATGACGATGATTCCGCCGCTACGTTCGATGTCGGTGCCCGCGCCTACATTACACCGGTGGAAAACCTCGAAATCACGGCCTTCGGCATGGTGGATATTCCCGTGCAGGATAACGAGGACGATACCGCACTGCGCTTCGGTCTCGAAACCGTATTCAGCTTCTAATTACTTCATAGAATGCTCAAAAAGGGGCTGCGGCAATTGCCGCGGCCCTTTTTGATATGCTTTTCAAGGTTTAGCCTTTACTAATTAGCCGAGGCTTTCTAAATTTAGCGTTGACTAATATATAAGGTGTGTTTTTCGTCTAATCGGAGCCGTCCTATGGAACAAGTAAAGTTAAGCCAGAGCCTTGAAGACTACTTGGAAATGGTGCACATGCTGCGCCTTGCGAACGGGATTGCCCGTGTCCGCGACATTGCGGCGGCGCTCAAGGTCAAGATGCCGTCGGTTGCCAAGGCGGTGATTGAACTCAAGAAACTGGGACTTGTGACGCAGGAACCCTACAGCGGCATTGAACTCACCTCTGAAGGCGCTCTTGTCGCGTCCCAGATTCTGAACCGTCATATTTTGCTGAAGGGTTTCCTGATCAAGCTCGGCGTGTCTGAGGCGATTGCCGACAAGGACGCCTGCTGCATGGAGCACATTCTTTCGGCGGAGACGCTCGAAAAAATCGAGGAGTTTGTGAACACGCCCAGTGAACCGTCGAAAAAGTCGAACGCCGCTAAATCTAAGAAAAAGTAAATCGTTGGTGTATGAATAACGAACCGAAGTTTTCGGAACTAAAAAAAGGCGACAAGGCCGAAATTATTGGATACAACACGGGTGATTCTCAGTACAAGTCCAAGCTTTTATCGATGGGGCTTGTGCGCGGCGTGGTGCTGCAGGTTTTGCAGGTGGCACCGCTCGGCGACCCGGTCGAGGTGAGCGTGCTTTCGTACAGGCTTTCGCTCCGTAAACAAGAAGCCAACGTGCTCAAGTTGAGGAGAGTCTGATGCCTATCGAGAAAGAAGTTTTCACGATTGCGATTGCGGGCAACCCGAACTGCGGAAAGACGGCGCTCTTTAACTCGCTTACTGGCTCGAACCAGATTGTGGGCAACTGGCCTGGCGTGACTGTCGAAAAGAAGGAAGGCCAGTTTAAGCTCGACAACCACACGATTCGCGTGGTGGACTTGCCGGGTATTTATGCACTGTTTGCAAACTCCGAAGACGAGCGTGCCGCTCTCGATTACCTGCTCAAGGGCGAAGCAGACCTGGTCGTGAATATCTTGGATGCCACGAACCTGGAACGCAACCTGTTCCTCACGAGCCAGCTGATGGAAAAGGGCGTGCCGATGGTCTTGGCGGTGAACATGATGGACATCGCGGCGAGCCGCGGCATCCATGTGGACCTGCACAAGCTCGAAGAAATCCTCGGCGTGACGGCGATTGGCCTCACGGCGGTTTCGCCCAAGAGCTGCGAAGGCTTCGTGAACGACTTGCACAAGCTGCTGCACAATAGCCGCGAACTCCCGCTCCCGAAGGCGGTCAAGCATTCCGAAGTCCTGGAAAAACTGATTGAAGAAATTGCGGTGCCGCTCAAGCCCGTAGCCGATAAGCTTGGCGCAAGCCCGCGCTGGACTGCGGTGCAGTATTTGGAGCATAGCGGGCGAGTACTGGAACTTGCCGACGAACTCGGTGTCGAAATTCCGCACGACAAGATTGAAGAAGACTTGGGCGAAGAGGTGGAATTCGCGCTGGCCGATTCCCGCTATTCCTACGCCCGCGACATCGCGAAGGCGGTCATCCGCGACAATACTACCAAGCGCACGCGAACTGACAAGCTCGACAAACTATTCCTCAACCGCATCCTGGGAATCCCGCTTTTCCTTGTCGCCATGTATCTGGTGTTCTGGTTTGCGGTGAAAGTCGGCAGCGCGTTTATCGACTTCTTCGACATTTTGTTCGGTGGAATTTTCGTGGACGGCATGACTGAACTCTTGACTAAGATTGGCGCTCCGGGCGTTGTCGTGGCGCTCTTGGCGAACGGCATCGGTACGGGCATCCAGACGGTATCGACGTTCATTCCGGTCATCTTCTTCATGTTCCTTTGCCTTTCGTTCCTCGAGGATTCTGGCTACATGTCGCGTGCGGCGTTCGTGGCGGATCGATTTATGCGGTTCCTCGGGCTCCCGGGCAAGGCGTTCGTGCCGATGATTGTAGGCTTCGGCTGCTCGGTGCCGGCGCTCATGGGCACGCGTACGCTCGAAAACAAGCGCGAAAGGTTCCTTACTTTGTTCCTGGTGCCGTTCATGAGCTGCGGCGCGCGCCTTCCGGTGTATGCGCTATTTGGTGCGGCGTTCTTCGGCGAAAGCGCAGGGACGCTCGTGTTCGGAATTTACCTGACGGGCATCGTGATTGCGTTGATTTACGGCCTGCTCTTGCGCCATACGGTTTTCATGGGCAAGGAATCAACGTTTATCATGGAACTGCCGCCTTACCATTTGCCCAAGGTGCGCAACCTTTTCCGCCACGCATGGCTCCGCCTCAAGGAATTCGTTTTCCGTGCGGGCAAGGTCGTGCTCATCATGGTGACGGTGCTTGGCTTTATGGGCTCCGTCGGTACTGACGGAAGTTTCGGCAACGACAATAACGAAAAGTCGGTGCTGAGTGCCGTGGGGACGGTGATTACGCCGGTGTTCGAACCCTTCGGTGTCGAACGCGACAACTGGCCTGCATCTGTCGCGCTCTTTACGGGGCTCTTCGCGAAAGAAGCGATTGTCGGAACGCTCAATTCGCTGTATGCGATTGAAGGCACGGGTGGTGCAAACGCTGCAGAAAAGGCGGGGGAGGCCGGCGCGCTTACTACTGCCGACGCGGCCCCGGAAGAAACTGCCGCGGACGAGGGCTTTAGCCTGAAATCTACGGTGAAAGATGCTCTCGTGAGCGTCCCGGCTAACCTGGTAGAAGTCTTTACGTCCATCGCGAACCCGCTGGGCGTCAAGGATGCTATCGAAGAGAGCGAAGGTGCTGAAAACGAAGGGGCGTACAAGACGATGCAGGCGCATTTCAACCTCGGGCGTTTCCAGGTGCTGGCCTACCTGTTATTTATATTGCTCTATGTGCCGTGCCTTGCTGCCATGGGAACCGCCTTCCGCGAGCTTGGGCGCTTCTACGGAACGCTCATGATGGTGTTCCAGACGGTTATCGGCTGGAGCCTCTCGGTGCTGTTCTTCCAGGTGACCTGCGGACATTCTACCGCATGGATCGTCACCTCGGTAGCGCTCCTCGCCGGTGTGGTCGTGAGCCTCGTGTTTATCGGTCGTGACCAGCGCAAAAAGAAGGTCTTCGAGTAGATTTTTGAGGTGCGAAAATCGTAAAGGGCGGCAATGAAAATGCCGCCTTTTTGCTTTACGTGTAGTGTAAATATGGTGTAGTGTTTTACAGAAATTGAAATCTGAAAACGAGCGAAAGCGGCCTGTAATCCTTGTCTTTTACATTTTTGACCATATTTTCAATAATTGGCGAGTGCTTTACATAATTGGCACGATTTTTGCAAATAAAGAGCGCAAAAAGCAAGAAAAGGACTTTTATGAACGCTCAAGCTCTTTACGACCCGATGAACGAACACGACGCCTGCGGTGTCGGCCTGGTCGCCAATATTAATAATGTTGCCTCGCACCAGATAGTGCTGCAGGGCATTACTGTTTTGAAAAGGCTCATGCACCGCGGTGCAGCAGGTGGAGACCCGGAAACCGGCGACGGTGCGGGTCTTTTGCTTTCTATGCCGCACAAGTTCTTCCGCAAGGTGAACGCGAACCTGCCGGAACGCTATGGCGTGGCGATGTTCTTTGTGGACAATACGCTCGAGGCTACTGCCTTTGACGCGAAGATCAAGGAGATTGCCGCTGCCGAGGGCATGCCGGTGCTGAACTTCCGCGAGGTTCCTGTGAATGCCGACAAGATCGGTCGCACGGCCCGCGAAACCCTGCCGCATATCCGCCAGGCGTTCTTCGACGGTTCCGCTTTCGAATCCGACAGTGCGTTCGATATCAAGCTCTATGTGGCTCGCCGCCTGATGGAAAAGGCCTGCAAGGGCTTGTATGTTTGTAGCTGCAGCCGCCGTAGCATCGTGTACAAGGGCCTGTTGCTTGCAAGCCAAATCGAGGGCTTCTACAAGGACCTGAACGATCTCGATTTCGAGACTCCGATTGCGCTTGTCCACCAGCGCTACTCCACGAATACTTTCCCGACTTGGCCGCTGGCGCACCCGTTCCGCTACCTCGCTCACAACGGCGAAATCAACACCCTGCGCGGTAACCTCAACAGCCTGCGTGCCCGCGAGCCGCACCTGAAGAGCGAGATTATCGGTGACGACCTGCAGAAGCTTCTCCCGCTCGTTCCGGCGGGCCAGAGCGACTCGGCCAGCCTTGACAACATGTTTGAGCTTCTCGTCGCAGCGGGTCGTAGCCTCCCGCATGCGATGATGATGCTCATGCCTCAGGCCTGGGGCAAAAAGCATTACCTGGGCCGCGATGTGCGCGGTTTCTTCGAATACGAATCCATGCTTATGGAACCGTGGGATGGCCCTGCCGCCGTCGCGTTTAGTGATGGCGTGAACGCGGGTGCGATTCTCGACCGCAACGGCCTCCGTCCGGCACGTTACACTTTGTGTAAAGATGGCCTCTTTGTGATGGCCTCCGAGACGGGCGTTCTCGACCTCCGCGATGACGAAGTGGAAGAAAAGGGCCGCCTGAAACCCGGTGAAATCATCTACCTCGACCTCGAAAACCACAGGATTTTGAAGAACGCCGAAATGAAGGCTCAGGTGGCGAGAGCCAAGCCTTACCGCCGTTGGGTTGCCGAGAACAAGATGAGCGTCCGCGGGCTCTTCAGCGAGATCAACCCGTCCGACGTTCCGGAAGATATTTTGGTGCAGCAGAAGCGCTTCGGCTACTCGGCAGAAGACCTGAGCATCATTCTGCAGCCGATGGCGAAGAACGGTGCAGAACCTATCGGCTCCATGGGTAACGATGCCGCGCTCGCCGTGCTTTCGGACAAGCCGCAGCCGCTGTTCAACTACTTCAAGCAGCTGTTTGCGCAGGTCACTAACCCGCCGATTGACCCGATCCGCGAAGAGCTCGTGATGAGCCTTACGACCTACATCGGTAACCACGGCAACATTCTGGAAGAAACTCCGGAGCAGGCGCACCTCATCAAGATTCCGCGCCCGATCGTGACCGAAGACGAAATCCGCCGCTTTGAAAATATCGGCGACAAGGCGTTCAAGGCGAAGGTGCTCAAGATGCAGTTCCCGTTGGGCGGTGACGGTTCCGTGCTGGAAGCGGCCTTGCAGAACTTGGCCGGCGATGCCGTGCGCGCCGTGCAGGACAACTACGACATCATCGTGCTTTCGGATAAAAACATCGACTGGGGCTACGTGCCCATGCCTTCGCTTTTGGCAACGGCTTGCGTGAACCGCGCCCTGGTGGAAGCGGGCGTTCGCCCCGAAATCGGCTTGATTGTGCAGAGCGGTGAAGTCCGCGAAGTGATGCACTTTGCGCTCTTGCTCGGTTACGGAGCGACGGTCATCAACCCGTATCTCGCATTCGAGAGCATCACCAATATGTGCCACAACGGCGACCTGGATGTGGACCCGGTGACGGCTGCCGCGAACTACGTGAAGGCTGTGGACAAGGGCCTGTTGAAGATTATGTCGAAGATGGGTATCTCCACGCTCCGCAGCTACCGCAGCGCCCAGATTTTCGAAGCCGTGGGACTGAATCACGAACTCATCGAGAAGTTCCTGCCGGGTACGGCAAGCCGTATCGAAGGTATCGGCCTCGAAGAGATTGCCCGCGAAGTGGGCGAACGTCAGAAGATTGCATTTGCCGATGCAAGCAAGGTTTTGCAGTCGGGTGGCCAGTATGCATTCCGCAAGGAAGGCGAGAAGCACCTGTGGACTCCGCAGTCGCTTGCCGCATTCCGCCAGGCAGTGCAGGGTGGCGACTACGAGAAGTTCAAGGTCTACAGCAAACTCATCAACGACCAGTCTGAACGTCAGGCAACTTTGCGCGGTCTCTTCAAGTTCAAGAAGGCGACCCCGATTGACATTAGCGAAGTCGAATCTCGCGAATCCATTATCCATCACTTTGTGGCGGGCGCGATGAGTCTTGGCTCCTTGAGCCCGGAAGCCCACGAGACGATTGCCATTGCGATGAACCGCATCGGTGCCATGAGCAACTGCGGCGAAGGTGGTGAAGACCCCGACCGCGATACTCCGGCACCGAACGGCGATATCCGCAGTTCTGCGATTCGCCAGGTTGCCTCGGGCCGCTTTGGCGTGACGATTGACTACCTGCGCCATGCGAAGGATTTGCAGATTAAGATGGCCCAGGGCGCAAAGCCCGGTGAAGGTGGCCAGTTGCCGGCTCACAAGGTGAACGAGTTCGTGGCGCGTATCCGTCACTCCATCCCGAACGTGTCGCTGATTTCTCCGCCGCCGCACCATGATATTTACTCCATCGAAGACCTGGCGCAGTTGATTTACGACTTGCGCAACGCCAACCCGAAGGCCCGTGTTTCAGTGAAGCTCGTGTCCGAAGTGGGCGTGGGTACGATTGCCGCGGGTGTGGCGAAGGCTCATGCCGACGTGGTTCTGATTTCCGGTCACGATGGCGGTACGGGTGCATCTCCGCTCACATCCATCAAGCATGCCGGCCTCCCGTGGGAACTCGGTATTGCCGAAGCGGAACAGACGCTCGTGCTTAACGACTTGCGCGGCCGCATCAAACTCCAGGTCGATGGCCAGCTCAAGACGGGCCGTGACGTGGTGGTGGCCGCCCTCCTCGGTGCCGAAGAATTCGGATTTGCCACGAACCTTCTCGTAAGCCTTGGCTGCGTGATGGATCGCAAGTGCCATACCAACAAGTGCCCCATGGGTATCGCCACGCAGGATGCGGATTACCGCAAGCGCTTTGCGGGCAAGCCCGAATACGTGGAAAACTTCCTTTACTTCATTGCCGATGAAGTCCGCGAAATTCTTGCAAGCCTTGGCCTGCGCTCGTTGGCAGAAGCCTGCGGCCGCAGCGACCTCCTGGAACGCGACGAGGCGATTGCCTTCTACAAGGCTCACAACCTCGACTTCTCCAAGATTTTCGAAACCGTCAATGGCGGCATCAAGTCCTTCGATAAGAACTTTGTGAAGGAACCGCTTGAAAACTTCGACCGTCGTGAACTCCTGCCGTTCGTGGCCGACACGCTCAAGAGCGGCAAGGCTGTGGAACTCTGCACGGTGGTACACAACGTCGACCGTACGGTCGGTACGGAACTTTCCGGCGAGGTGGACGAACACTTCGGCGTGAAGGGCCTCCCCGAAGATACCATCAAGGTTCATCTTCAGGGTGTCGCGGGCCAGAGCTTCGGAGCATTCCTCGCTCCGGGTATTACGCTCGACCTCGAGGGCGAAGCGAACGACTTTATGGGCAAGGGCCTCTCGGGCGGTAAGATTATCGTGCGCCCGCCTAGCAATGCAAGCTTCAAGGCCGAAGACAACGTGATTGCAGGTAACGTCATCGGTTACGGTGGAACCTCGGGCAAGATCTTCATCAACGGTCTCGCCGGCGAACGCTTCGGTATCCGTAACTCGGGTATGCTCCTGGTGAGCGAAGGCGTGGGTGATCACGGCTGTGAATACATGACCGGCGGTAGGGTAGTGGTGCTCGGCCGCGTGGGCGTGAACTTCGCCGCAGGTATGACGGGTGGCTTTGCCTACGTGTACGACGAGACGGGTCACTTTGACCTGAGCTGCAACGTGGATTCTGCCGACCTTGAAAGCGTGCTTCCGGGTACCGAGAGCGAAAGCGAACTTCTCGATATCATCAACCAGCACGTTCAGGCGACGGGTAGCGAGAAGGGCAAGCGCATTCTCGAGAACTGGAATAGCGAACGTCCGAAGTTCGTGAAGATATTCCCGGTGGATTACAGGAACGCTCTTTTGAAGGCCCAGAAGGCATAGGGATTTGAGGTTAATATGCAGGAAATCAACCGAATCGCAGACATCTACCGCCCTGTCGAAGAGCGTGTCAAGGACAACAACGAAGTCGAGCGCAAGCTCACCTCGATCGAGGTCATCAATCAGGCGAGCCGCTGTCACACCTGCGGAATCCCGTTCTGCCATGGTGCGGGTTGCCCGCTCGGAAACCTCGTTCCCGAATTCAATGCGGCCATTGCTGCCGGGAATGCGGAACGCGCTTACGATATCATCAGCAAGACGGCGTTCTTCCCGGAGTTTACGGGCCGCGTTTGCCCGGCGCTCTGCGAATCCGCCTGTACCGGCAATGTGCATAACGACCCGGTGATGGTGCGCCAGATCGAAAAGTTCATCATCGAGACCGCCTTCGAGGAAGGTCGCGTGGTGTTGCCGACGGCTGAACCCAACGGCAAGTCTGCCGCTGTCATCGGTTCCGGTCCTTCGGGCCTGTTCGCAGCCGAGGCATTGCGCCGCAAGGGCTATGCCGTCACGGTCTTCGAAAAGCAACCGAAGGCGGGTGGCCTGCTGCGCTACGGCATTCCGAACTGGAAACTCGACAAGTCCATTATCGACCGGCGTATCGCCTTGCTCGAAGCTGCCGGCATCAAGTTTGTCTACAATACCGAAATCGGCAAGGACGTTGCCGCGGAATACATCCATAAGAATTTTGACGAAGTGTTCCTCGCCATCGGTACGCCGAACGCACGTGACCTGAAAATCCCGGGCCGCGAAGCCGAAGGAATCTTCCTTGCTCTCGACTTCTTGCATGGTGCCGAAAAGCCGGGTGAAACCAATCCCGAAAAGTTCAGCGCGAAGGGCCGCAAGGTCTTGGTGATTGGCGGTGGCGACACGGGTAACGACTGTGTGGGTAAAGCCATCCGTGAAGGATGCGAAAGCGTGCTTCAGGTGGAATTCATGCCCAAGCCGCCCGAGGAACGTTCCCCGTCTACGCCGTGGCCCGACTGGCCGTATATGCTGCGCACCAGTTATGCCCAGCACGAAGGCGGTGAACGCCGCTGGAATGTTTCTTCCAAGCAGTTCATTGTGAAAGACGGCCGCGTGGCTGGCGTGGAAGCGGTTCGCGTGGAATGGGAAATGTCCCCGCAGGGTCGTCCGCTCAAGCCGAACGAAGTCCCGAATTCTACCGAAGTCATCGACACCGACCTGGTGGTGCTCGCCATGGGATTCACCGGCGTGCCTGCCGAAGGTATCGTGAACGACCTTGGTCTGCAACTCACTCCGCGTACGGCGATTATCGCTGATCCGGCCCGACACATCCATGCGGTGGGCGACTGTGCGAACGGCGCCTCCCTCGTGGTGCGTGCCATGGCCGACGCGAAGGCGAAAGTCGCGGCGCTGAAGTAACTCTTTGGAGCTGCCCGCGGAACTATGTTCGGATTTTACCGTTTCGCATGCGTTTCTCCGGTGTTGAAGGTGGCCGATACCGCCTACAATACCGAGGAAATTATCAGAAGCGCGAAAATTGCTGCCTCTAACGGGGCGGCTTTTGTCGTTTTCCCGGAACTCTGCATTACGGGTTATACCTGCAGCGACTTGTTCCATCAGGAACTGCTTTTGCAGAACAGTACGCGCAGCTTGTTGAAAATTGCGGAAGCCTTGAAAGATAGCGACGCCGTGATTGCGGTTGGCCTGCCTTTGCGTATATTTGGCCGGCTGTATAACTGCGCCGCCTTCGTGCAGCGCGGCAAGGTGATTGCGGTAACGCCCAAGATACACTTGCCGAACCAGCGCGAGTTCTACGAGAAACGGCATTTTTCCAGCGGGCGCGATTTACTGCGTGGCAATGCGGGTAATGGCTGCGCGCCTCTCCGTTGCTTTATCGAGGGCGCGGGCGAGGTGCCTATCACGAATTTTATTACTGTGAAGGGCTGCGCATCTTGTAATTCGGGTTCCGAAGTTCGCGTGGGCGTGGAACTTTGCGAAGACTTGTGGACTCCTGCGCCACCTAGCGGGGAACTTGCCCTTGCTGGCGCGAACGTTATCGTGAATCTCTCTGCAAGCGATGCGCTGGTAGGCAAGCGCGATTATCGCAGAAACTTGGTGATGAACCAGTCGGCGCGTTGCATGGCGGCCTACGTGTATGCTTCTGCCGGAGTGCACGAATCTACGACGGATATGGTTTTTAGCGGCCACTTGATGATTGCGGAGAACGGGAGCATGCTTGCCGAAAGCAAGCCGTTCTCGCGCGAAACTGAAATTGTCTATGCTGACGTGGACGTGGAACGCCTGAATATGCAGCGTCTGAGCGAAGGTTCGTTCCAGGATTTTGACAGCCGTGCCATTATTGCGCGTGCGGCGACTCTTGACTGCCTGCGTGGTTGCGATATGCTCCAGTACCGCTATGTTTCGCCGACGCCCTTTGTGCCGGGGAATACGGAAACCCGCGATACATCTTGCACCGAGATTTTTAACATACAGTGTGCAGGGCTTGCTAAGCGCCTGGAGGCGACCCGCAGCAAGCGTGCTGTAATTGGCCTGAGCGGCGGGCTTGATTCTACGCTTGCGCTTCTTGTGGTTGCGGAAACGTTCAAGCTGTTGAACCGCCCTGCAAAAGAAATTCTCGCGCTCACGATGCCCGGATTCGGCACGACCAAGCGCACCAAGAACAATGCGGTTGAACTTGCGAAACTCCTGGGCGTGGAACTGCGCACTGTCGATATCCAGAAGGCCTGCCTCCAGCATTTTAACGACATCGGACACGACCCGCAAAAACTCGACGTTACCTACGAGAACGTGCAGGCCCGCGAGCGCACGCAAATCCTGATGGACATCGCGAACAGCGAAGGCGGAATCGTCATCGGTACGGGCGACCTCTCCGAAATTGCGCTTGGCTGGAGCACCTACAATGCCGATCACATGTCCATGTATGCGGTGAACTGCGACATACCCAAGACGCTCGTGCGCCATATCGTAAGCTGGTATGCCGACCGGTCCGCCGCCCTCGCCGCCGTTCTCAAAGACATTCTCGATACGCCCGTCTCTCCGGAACTTCTGCCCGCCGATTCAAGCGGCCAGATTGCGCAAAAGACAGAAAGCATTCTCGGCGCCTACGAGATTCACGACTTCTTTCTGTATCATTTCGCGAAATACGGCGCCACTCCCGAAAAACTGCGCTACCTCGCGAAATACGCCTTCAAGGGCCTGCATATCGACGAAGAAATCGACAAGGCGCTCGCCGTCTTTATCAGGCGATTCTTTACGCAGCAATTCAAGCGCAGCTGTATTCCCGACGGTCCAAAAGTCGGTACCATCTCTCTATCGCCCCGTGCCGACTGGCGTATGCCCAGCGACGCAAGTTTTGGGGACTGGTTCAAAGAAGTTTAATCGTAAAAAAATGTAAGTGTTTTCGCCTCCATATCGAGGCTTTTTTATTTTAATCTAAAATTGAGAAAACCCCGAGACGTTTGTCCCGGGGCTTCTATCATTGTGTGAGGAGTATGTGGATTATGGATAAACCGATTACATGTTGCTGAAGATTTGGAATCCGCTGTAGGATTCTTGTCCGTGTTCGCTTTGGTCGAGGCCGCGGAGTTCTTGCCTTTCCGTGACACGCAGGCCCATTGTCTTCTTGATGACGAAGAAGATCAGGCTAGCTGCACCGAAGCAGGGCAGGGCGTAGGCGGCAACACCGATGAGCTGAGTGAGCACGCTGTAGTTGCCCGTCATGTCGAAGATGCCCACAGCGATTGTGCCCCACACACCGTTCACCAGGTGAACAGAGAGTGCACCGACCGGGTCGTCCAAGTGAAGGCGGTCGAACATGAACACTGCACCGACTACGAGTACGCCAGCGATGGCACCGATAATCCAGGAGGAGAGCGGAGTAACCACGTCTGCACCGGCAGTGATTGCCACGAGGCCGGCAAGGCATCCGTTGAGGGCCATGGTGGCGTCGGGCTTCTTCGAGACAATCCAGCTCGTGAGCGTTGCGGTAATGATGCCTGCGACAGCGGCGAGGTTTGTGGTCACGAGAATCCAGCTAGTAGCCTTCGGGTCACCGCTGAGGGCGGAACCGGCGTTGAATCCCCACCAACCGAACCACAGCATGAATACACCGATGGTTGCAAGCGGGATGTTGTGTGCCGGAATGGCGTGTACCTTGCCGTTCACGTACTTGCCGATACGCGGTCCGAGGATCATCACGCCGGCAAGCGCTGCCCAGCCGCCCACGGAGTGCACGAGGGTAGAACCGGCGAGGTCATGGAAGCCAGCCTTGCCGATGGTGCTAAGCCAGCCGCCGCCCCATGTCCAGCTACCCACAATCGGGTAGACGAGAGCTACGTAGACAATGGTGAATACGAGGAAGGAATTGAGCTTTACGCGTTCGGCTACGGCACCGGACACGATTGTCGCGGCTGTGGCGGCGAACATGGCCTGGAAAAGCCAGTCGGCAAACAGCGTAAAGTGGCCGTTGTAGGCAGAGGTGAAGCTTGCCGGGTTGGCCCAGTCGCCAATGCCGAAGCCTGCGAAACCGAGAATCCCGTTGAAGGTGCCCGGATACATGAGGCCAAAGCCGAGCAAGGCGTACATCGTGATACCGATGGCGGGGACCGCGATGTTCTTGAAGGCAACGTTGGCGGCGCACTTCGCACGCACGAGACCCGCTTCAACGCAGGCGAATCCAAGACCCATGATGAACACCAGCATGGCGCTAATCATGATCCAGATGTTTTCTGTCATAAAGATGGCGTCGCTGACAGGTACGACTTGTGTAACTTCGTTCATTGTTTAAATCCTTTGTGTTTGAATCCCTTGTGTTTAACCAATCGCATCCGATCCCGTTTCGCCGGTGCGGATTCTAATGCACTGTTCCAGGCTCGTGACGAAAATCTTTCCGTCGCCGATTTCGCCTGTGCGTGCGCCCGCGATAATCGCGTCGATGCAGGGCTGCACAAAGTCGTCGTTCACCGCGATCTTTAAGCAAATCTTCTTGAGCAAATTCACTTCGGTAACGACACCACGGAAGCGTTGGTTATAACCCTTCTGCTGGCCGCAACCTAGAACGTTAGTGACAGACATCTTGAAAATGTTTTTCTCGTAAAGGGCTTGCTTTACAAGGTTTAGTCTTTCGGGTTGGATATAAGCTGTAACGAGCTTCATGTTCCTATCCTTTGGTTGAGGTTATCTTGTTACGCCACACCCTATGCAAAAGCCATGCCAAAATTTTTGAAATCGTTGAAATCCTGCGAAAAACAATGAAAATTGCAAATAGTTTCTTGTTTTTTGTATAACGCGACGAGGACTCTGGTTTGGAGACTTTTACGTTTCTTATTCGCGTAATGGAAAAAATTCATAAAATGTAAAAGTCGTTTTTTGCGCTGAGAAATTTTTTAGTATAGGTGCAAGAGTTGAGCAAATCTGCCGTAGGGTTTTTCACTTTTTTGCAGAAAAATTTTCTTCTTTTTGTGCATTGTTGAACGAGAATTTCGTTGCTATATTTTTCCGCGTTCCGCTTCCCTGCTTGCATCCGTACGGATGGGCTGTGACCTTCGAGGTAGGGGAGGCTTAAAATTCAAAGAGGCGATATGCTCGAAGAATTGCATGAAGAATGCGGCGTTATCGGAATCTATAACGGAGATAACGTTGTTCGTAATGTCACCATGGGTCTCTACGCACTTCAGCACCGCGGTCAGGAAAGCGCTGGCTTCGCGGTAACGGATGGCGAAAAAGTCCGCGTCCGTAAATCCATGGGTCTGGTTTCCACGCTTTTAAGAGAACACAACGTCGATGAACTGCAGGGCTTTGCGGGCATCGGACATGTGCGCTACAGCACCACAGGTGCAAGCACTCTTGCGAATGCTCAGCCGATCCTCGTGAGTTGCAAGTGGGGGCAGCTTGCCGTTGTGCATAACGGCAACATCACCAACGCGAACGAACTCCGCGCCGAGATGGAAGCCGATGGTCACATTTTCCAGACGACGTCTGATTCCGAAATCTTGCTACACGAAATCGCGCGCACTCATGCAGATACTTTGGGCGAAGCCATCAAGAAGGCGATAATGAAATTTACCGGGAGCTTTTGCCTGGTGTTCATCAGCAAGGATACGATGTATGTCGCGCGCGACGGATTCGGATTCCGCCCGCTTTCTATTGCCCGCATGGGGAAGGCCTGGTGTGTTGCAAGCGAAACCTGTGCGTTCGACCTGCTTGGCGCGAACTACGTGCGCGATATCCAGCCGGGAGAATTCCTCACCATCACGAATAACGGTTTGCATTCCGAGCGCTTCACGCACAAGGAACGGCAGGCCCATTGCATTTTCGAATACATCTACTTCAGTCGCCCGGATTCTGTAATCTTTGAACAGAGTTGCGACAAGGTGCGCCGCAAGATGGGCAAGCAGCTTGCGAAGGAATGCCCCGTCGATGCTGACATCGTTATTTCGGTGCCCGACAGCGCGACTACGGCGGCACTCGGCTATTCGCAGGCGAGCGGCATCCGTTTTGAGATCGGCCTGCTGCGTAACCATTATGTGGGTCGCACCTTCATTGACCCCACGCAGAACGTACGCGAACAGAAAGTGAAACTCAAGTTCAACCCCATCGTTGGCGTGCTCAAGAACAAGCGCGTGTGTGTCGTCGAGGATTCCATCGTTCGCGGGACAACGCTGAAGATCCTGTCCAGGATGCTCCGTGACGCAGGTGCCCTAGAAGTTCATATCCGTATCGCTTCGCCTCCGGTAGCGCATCCGTGTTTCTTCGGGATGGATTTCCCGAGTCAGGGTGAACTTGCCGCAAGTTCCATGACCCCTGAAGAGATTGCCAAGATGCTGGGAGTCGAGAGTCTCGGTTACCTGAGCGTGGAGGGCATGAAGGAATGCACCGGTGAGGGCGAACATTACTGCGCCGCCTGCTTCGACAACGATTATCCTGATTATATCGGCAGTGACTACCACAAGACCCGCTGCGGTTAAGTTCTAGCCCACCCTTCGGGGTGGGCTTTTTTATGCGTTTTTTGGCGTGAAAAATCACGCAATTATTCCCTTTTGCAATATTCTAGTGTATATTATCAACTTGTTTTGCCACAATTGTATCATGGCAAAAATGCTGAAATTGAAGAAATTTGGCCAAAAGTGCTTAAATTTTACAAAAAATTTGAATTTTGTATCATGAAACTATTGCGTTTCGAAAAAAAAGAGTATATATTCAGTATTGTATGAAACGTGTGATGGAATACCAGAATTTTCGCATCTATGTGCGTGACTTCTATACGGAGCGTAAGCGTAGTTCCGGTTTCACCTGGCGTGATTTTGCCAAGGCTGCCGGGTATTCCTCTCCGGTGTTTCTCAAGTTGGTCTGTGACGACAAGGCTAATTTGAGTGATGTGGGTATCGAACGTGTGGCCAATGCAATGGGCCTCACCGGTGCCGACCTTCAGTATTTCCGCGTGCTGGTGAATTTCAACCAGGAAAAGGATTCCGCGAAGAAGAAGGAACTCTTCAAGGAACTCCGGGCCATCGCCAAGGATAACGAGATGACTCTCGTGGGCGAGGACCAGTACGATTATTACGAATCGTGGATTAACCCTGTGTTGCGCGAATTGGTGCCGCAGGTTCCCGATGCCACACCGGCCCAGATGGCCGACATGCTCGCGTTCGATACGCAGGCAGCTGAAGTGAAGAAGGCGCTCAAGCTCCTGCAGAAGGTGGGGTTACTGGACAAGGATTCCGAAGGCCGTTACGAGCAGTCCTCCAAGGCCATTACCACCGGCAATATCGAAGTGGCGAGCCTTTCTGTGCGTGAGATGCATCGCCAAATGGGGCAACTCGCCGTGCGCTCCCTGGACGAAGTCCCCGTGAATGAGCGCGATGTCTCGGGCCTTACGATTGGTGTTTCTGAAGATGCATACTACCGTATAACGAAGGAAATTGAAGATTTCCGCCGTCGCATTGCATCTATTGTCATGCAGGATACGGATGAAGATCGCGTTTACCGCCTGAACGTCCAGCTTTTCCCGCTGACAAAGAAGATTAAGAAGGGGGAGAAGAATGTTTAACTTCAAGCACATATCCTTGTGTGCAGCAGGGCTAGCGTTCGGCCTCGCCGGTTTGCATTTTGTGGCTTGTACAACCGAAGTTGCGAACGGTGTTAGCGAGGAGACGAATACTGTTGCGGGAATCCTGATGGACGGCTCCGGAAAGGCTGTCGCCGGAGTCCCGGTTTGTGCCCGTCATTTCATGTTCGATACGATCTCGGTAGTTGATACGACAGATTCCGATGGCAAGTTTGGGCTTGCGATTAGCCGCCAGGGACAGTACGGCTTGAGCGCTAGCAAGGATAAGTTTGCCTATTACGGTACTATTAACTACGACGGTTCTGAGGTGAACGTCTCTGCGACGCTCGAAAAGACGGGGAAGGTGGAAGGCGAAATTTACCTGCGTCAGGATACCGCTGCTGCGGGTGTCAAGGTCTACATTCCGGGTTCCCCGTGGGAAACGGAAACCGACAAGGATGGCGCCTTTACCCTCAAGAACGTTCCTGTCGGAGTCCTGCCGCTACTTGCGAAGTCTCCGGACCCGATTCACTTTGTTGATGCTGTCTATGTCGTGAGTGTTTCGCAGAAGTCTACCAGTTTCCGCGGGCCCATACCTACGGGCATGTTTGAATACTTCGCGCAGTCTACCGTCGAGGAAGAACCGGTTGACGATATCGTGAATAACATTGATGCGGTCGGTTCTGCAGAACTGCTGTTCCCGCTTTCTCCGGAATACGGGCTCAGAAGCTGGTGGCCGATGGACTACCTCGCCGATGCCGGAAAGGACACGAAGAAGGTGAACGATGCGCGTGGCGGTACCGATGGTATTCTGCTCTATGGCGTGGATTCGCTCGAGGAAGGGGCTACGGAGAAGGCGCTTGCGCTCTATGGTAGCGACCAGTTCGGTGTTATCGAGGGCGAACGCAGCATTCTCGACAGTGCGAAGGCATTGACGCTCGAAGCCTGGATCCGCCTGGAAAAACCGAGTTCGAAGAACTACCGCATGAACCTTATCGGCAAGCTCGGTTTCGGCTCCAGCGAAGACAAGGACGTATTCAGCCTGGCTCTCGTGCAGGGCGAATGCGGCCGCAAGAATGTTTCGCTCGGGTTCTTTATCGCGGACGGCTCCAGCAATTCGCTTGATTGCGAAGATGCTGCCTTCGTGGATTACAAGCTCTTTGATGAATGGGTGTATGTGACAGCGGTATGGGATGGGAATACTTCTGCGTTATACGTTAATGGGGTAAAGGTGGCCGACAAGGCTGTCTCGGTAACGCAGATAGGTGTTTCTTCCGAGCCGATATTCTTCGGCAAGGAATCCGTAAATCTCAAACTAGACGATGTTCGGTTGAGTACTTCGGCCATAGGAGAATCCGATGTGCTCTACCGTTACTATCTCAAGGGAGGTGCCATATGATCGACAACGAAAACAACCTCGACATCGCTCGCTTCGAAGTCAACCAGAGCGGTCGTATTCTTTCGGGAAACAAGCGGTTCTGCCGCATGTTCGGGTTCTCCGAATCCGAAGTCGTGTGGCATTACATTACCGATTGCTACCGTTATCACGGCGACTGGGAAACCTTCAGCAGCTGTGACAACCTTTCGCAGACGAAGTTCATCTTCCGCATGCGCAACCGTAAGGGCCGTAGTTTCAAGTGCTGCCTCTCGCGTGAAGTTGTGCAGGACGAAAATGGCAGGGTGACCTTCCGCAATACCGTGAGCCGCCTCGGCGAACCCGTGCTTGCCAAGGAAGTCCCGCATGTCGAAGAGAGCCGTTCCGTGGTGTTCATCAACAAGTGTGCCCACTGTGGGGAACAGGTTCGCGTAAATTCGCTTGCCGAAACCCGCATGCGCGTGCTTTGCGATGCCTGTGCCGCGAAGGCTTACCCGGAAGCGTTCAACCTCGCTGCGGCTCAGGTGTAGTTAGATTTCTCGCTCTTCTAGAGCGATTTGGAGGGGAAAAAAACAAATGCCCTGTAATATGGGCATTTGTTTTTCATATTTCATGAAAGGGCGTTATTTCACCGTAATCATCGGGCTCGTTTCGCTCAGTAGGTAGTCCCATTCCTCGCGAATCTTGTTGTATTCGCTCGGGTCGGCGTACAGCGCGAACGTCGTCCAGTTGATGGAGGCCTGGGCCCCTGCGCTTACGCCCTTCTCGAAGCTCACGTAGTCCACGTCGCGGGCGAGTGCCTTCGGGCCGACAACATTCACGCTCTTCCCGTCAGCCGCCTTCACGGTGAGGCTGTAGTGGAACTGCGTCTCGTGCGGCATGCGGATGGGGTGGTGGCGCTTTGCGACCTTGGGCATCTTGAAGAGGCTGCGCTCCCAAACGTTGGGGAACCGCCCCTTCATTTCGCCGCCCTGCCCGAAGTACGCCTTGGACCCGTAGGTGGTAACGAGAACGAGAGGCTTGTTGAAGTCGCCCAGGTTCTTGATTTCGACCTTCGAGATGTTTACATCCGGGATTCCCTGCGACATGAAGTCTTCCATCAGCTTTTCCTGCTCCTTGACTTCGCGACCGTAGAACTTGTTGCGAATCGCCGAAGCAAACTTGCCTTCGAGTGTTACGGAATCGCGGAATTCGCAGGTGCCGTCGTTCCCGATAAAGAGCCTGTGGTCAATCGCAATCTTGTGTTCCTGGTTGTCTTCGAGAATTGGCGTCTGCGTCACGCGGCTGTTCTCGCCGTCGATGATGAGGGCCACCTTGCCTTCCATGTCGAGCGGAACGGGGCGGTCGTTGCCCGTCTTGTCGGTCGCGTCAATCCACATTTCGCTTATGCGGTCCTGCTTGGGCACGTAGAGAATCATGTGGTTGAATTGCTGGATGGTCGGCAGCTGCGAGAAGCCTTCTTCGGTGAGATGGATGGCCGTGAGGTAACTCTTGACGCCGATGGTCGCGAGCATTTCCTTGAGGAGGAGCGCCATGTCTTTGCAGTCGCCGCGGCGTTCCTTTAGTGTCACTTCGGCAGTCTGCGGGATAAGGCTGTGCCCGCCGAATCGGATGTCGCGGTAGCGGATGTCATGGCGCACGAAGTTCGCGATGGCCTTCACGGCCTCGTTCCCGAGCTTGTTGCCTTTAACTTCGAACGCCTTCTCGCGCACGCTCACAGCCTGCTTGAACTGGTGCTTGATGAGGTTCTGGTAGTCTTCGCCGACTTCCTTCCACTGCTGCTTGCCGGTGAGCATCAGGCCTGCGCCAAAATCGCGGTACACGGGCATGTAGAGTTCCTTGCGCGTAACGACCGGGCTCTCGATTTTCCATTCGCGCCCGCCCTTGATGTTCTCGCGCTCGAGCGGTCCGTATTCCTCGGTGGTGAACGCGTTCGTGTCGGCGTACACGCGGAATATGGACTGGCCCACGGGAACGTCCTTGCTGCTCACGAAGTCGGTGTAGGGGATCATGCCCTTCGCCTCGATGGCGGTGCGGCTGAACTGCAGGTAGATGAAGTCGCCCGGTGCGAGTTCCGAGAGCGGAAAGTGCGCCATCTGGCTTTCGTTCTTGCCGCCGATTTCGGTTGCGTAGGTGATGTAGGCTCCGTTCAGGCTTGCCTTCTGTTTCAGGTTCCAGTTGCTGTCGTACACTTCAAGCGCGTTGAGGAATATGCGGTCGTAGCCCGGCAAAAAGTCGAATGTGAACTCGCGGTAGATGGCGGCACCGCGCACGTCGAGGATTTCCATGAGCATTTCTTCGCTCCTGCTCCACGGCTGGTTCTTTTCGGCCTTCAGGCATTCCTTGCGGTAGTGGACCACGGCGGGGAAGTCTCCTTCGACGGCTTCCTGCTTGGCCTTTGTGCTGAGGAGACTCTTGAGATTCGCGGTACGTTCTTCCACGGGTGTGATAGGTTTCTGCAACGTGCGGTTGTCGGCCTTGCCCAAGAATGCCTTCGTGGCACTTAGGTAACTCTTCGCGTCTTCGTTATCCGGCTTGAGCGAGAGCGCCTTGGTGAGGGCCTTTTCTGCCTCGCGGTAGTTGTGGCTGTAGAAGAGGATCTTGCCGTGCATGGTCCAGAGCTTGTAATCGTTCTTGTCCTTCAGGAGCGTCTCTTCGCTGATGGCGCGGGCTTCCTCGTAGCGGCCAAGGAATACGAGCGCGTCCATGAGCGTTTCGCCAAGGTCCTTGCTCATGCCGAACCTGCCGCGGATGCCGTAGAGGATTTCGACGGCTTCGGCGTACTGGTCGAGGCCCATGTAGGTCTTTGCGAGGTACACGCCCAGGCGGCTGCTCGGTTGCGTGTCGTAGAGGCGTTGCACCACAACAAGCGATTGGTGGCGCTGTCCGAGGCCCCAGAGGGCGTCGCTCAGGTTGATGACGTATTCGGGGTTGTTCGGTGTGAACTGGAGGGCCGCTTCCGCACATTCGCGGGCGTGGCTGTAGTCGAACAGGACTTCGTACATTTCGCCCAAAATAGAGAGAAGCTTGCCGTTCTTGCGTACGAGCGGCATCTGGCTTGTAAAGTAGGCGATGCCCGGGCCGTAAAGTTCCTTCATCTGGTAGATAAACCCGCAGTTCACGAGATAGAGCGGTTCTTCGGGGTCCATCTTGTTCGCGCGTTCAAAGTAGCTGAGCGCCACGAGCGGCTGGTCTTCCACAAGGCGGAGGATGCCCACCTGGTTCATCACGGCGGCGTTGAATTTGTTCTGCTTTTGGTCGTCCTTGATTTCGGGTACAGCTCCGGTCTTCAAACCTTCAATAGCGTTATCGATGGCCTTCGCATATTTCTTCTGCGTTGCGCCCTGCGTCCAGGCGGCAATCAAGATTCCGCGGCCGTTCTCGTAGAAGAACCTTCCCTTGTAGGCGAAATCGAAATTCCCGACCATGTGGGTGAGCGTGAATTCCTGGGCGTAGCGGTCGCCGACCTTCACGCGGCGCGCATCGAGGGTCTTGTTGTTCGGGTCTACGCCCAGGCGGGTGAGGAGCACCTTGAACATATCCTGCTGGTTAATCACGTCGGGCGGGAGGATGGCTCCATATACGAATAGCGAGACTTCCTCAGACTTGTCGGTGAGCACCAGGTCAGGGTCGTTGTTCTGCTTCGCGATGCCGTTCCAGAAGTGCCAAAGCGTGTCCTTCGTGCTCCAGGTGTAGCCGAGCGCTGCGGAAGTGTGGCTCTGGATGCGTTCCAGAGAGAGTTCCGGGCCCTGTTCTTCGGCGACTTCGTTCAGGGTAAATCCCTTGAAGAATTCCTTCCATTCCTTCTTTAGGGCGCCTTTTGCAGGCACGTTGTCGGTTGCCGCGAGCGTGAGGGTATAGACGCTGCTGCCGTTGCCGGTAACGAGGCCGCATGCCTCGTACGGGGTCTCGTAGCGCTTGCCCGCGATGTCGAAGAACGCGCCGGTCGTTCCGAACGCCTCTTCGGGATTGAGCTCGCTGAAGGTCGCCTTCTTGCCGCTCGCTTCCAGGCTCTGCATTTCCATCTGGGCGCGGTCCATCAGGTTCATCGGTTCGCCCTCGTCGAGCGCGACTTCGCGCAGCACCGCCCTGCGGCCGGTTGTCGCGTTGTAGAACTCGTAGGGTGCGCCGTCTTCGCCGCCGATCATCGTCCAGTCGCCGCCGGGGAATTTGAAGCTGAAGCCCGCGTTGCCTATTGTGCCGTCCGGGTTGCGAACCGCACTTGCGTTCGCACCCGAGCCCGTCGAAGCAACTTGGTCGCTGTAGTCGTAGTAGTTCTGCGCCGCCGAACTTTCGGATGGGCCCTGTTGCGGGTCAGCATCGGTCAGGGGCTGACCGTTGCCCGCACAAGATACAAGGAAAAACAGCCCGAACAGCGGGGCGCAAAGACTAGCAGTACGAATAAATTTTTCAAGCGTGGAGTTTCTCATGGAGACAAAGATACAAAAACGATTTTGCGAAACCACGCCTCGCTTAATCCCAAGTGGAATATGCCGTCTTGATTGTAAAAATATTTTTTAGATATTGCTGCCGAAAGGCGCCTCTTTCCCGGTATGGAACCCCGTCCGGTTACACGCCGAATTTTTTGTGATGTTATGTTTGGCGGATATTTGGAAATTTCGTTCGATTGTTAGCAGAGAGTTTTTGCCCAGGGGCGTATAAAAAGGTTGATTTTCTTTGTTATATACGCCCTTTTGTTATTTTGTACGTATTTACCGCAAGTGAGTTGTCTTTTTGGGGCGTATAAATTAAGCGTCCTTCGTGGTTTTATACGCCCCTGAGGTAAAAAAAGAATTTTTTTATTGTATATTTCTTTACGGATGTGTGAAGGAGTAAAAAATGAGACATTTGGGATTTTTGGCCCTGGCCTTCACAGCATTCCTTGTCGCCTGTGGTGACGACGCATCCTCTAGTCCGGTAGACAATCCGGTTTCTTCCAGCATTGAAATAAGCAGTTCCGACGAAGCCACGCCGGAGTCGAGTTCCAGCAGCAGTTCCACACTGTCGTCATCCTCGGCGGAGCCTGCCCTGAGCTCAGCCGAAGGGATCGAGGATCTGTCGAGTAGTTCTGCTAAATCTTCGGCAGATATTGCCTTTGGCACCCTCACGGACGAACGCGACGGCAAGACCTACAAGACGGTCGTCATCGGGAAACAGACGTGGATGGCTGAAAACCTCAACTATGAATCGAGATACAGCTACTGCTACGAAGACAAGGCCGAAAACTGTGCCAAGTATGGCAGGCTCTACACGTGGAGCGGTGCGTTGGAATCGTGCCCTGCGGGGTGGGGTTTGCCTTCGCTAGAAGAATTCCAGATCCTCCTTGCTGCAGTAGGCGGGCAGGCCATTGCAGGGAAGGTGCTCAAGTCCACCGAAGGCTGGAAAGACGGCGGCAATGGTACGGACGAATACGGCTTCTCCGCGCTCCCCGCAGGCTACATGCAAGAAGACTCGACGTTCCACAATGTGGGGGAATATGCCCAGTTCTGGAGCACTTCGGGAACAACCTGGGTGTATCAGCTGGAAGCTACCTTCGACAATGATAGTTCGTTCCTGTTCAGTGTCTACAAGGAATTCGCTCTTAGTGTCCGCTGCCTCAAGAGTGCAGGCTCTACGAACGAGGTCAAGGCGACGCCCTGCAAGACTGACAGCACGGATACCTGCGAATACGGCTCGGTGAAGGATGATCGCGACGGGCAGACGTACAAGACCGTGAAAATCGCCAATCAGTGGTGGATGGCGCAGAACCTGAACCTCGAGACAGAAAACAGCTACTGCACCGCCGATTCTATATGCGCCAAGAACGGCCGCTTCTACACCTGGGGCGCCGCCATGGACAGCGTCGGCAAATGGTCCGAGGGGGGCAAGGGATGCGGTCTTAATAAAACCTGCTCGCCGAGTTATCCGGTGCGGGGCGTTTGCCCCTCCGGCTGGCACGTGCCCAGCAAGGATGAATTCGAAATCTTGCGGACGCTTGTTGGCGAATCCGGCCCTGCAGGTACGTTGCTGAAGTCAGTAGACGGCTGGATTGGCGGATTTGTGAATAAGACCGGTGGCCTGATTGTCTATGATAGCCTTGCGACTAACGGCAAGGGCACGGACAACTTCGGGTTTACGGCCTTGCCTACCGGTTATTGGGACGAAATAGTCATGCAGGACAATGGTTTTGTCACGACGTTCTGGAGTTCCTCTGAATACGAGCCCAGCAGGGCAACTCTGCTGTATTTGTCGGCTCTCATGGAAAATACGATGATAGACAGCGGCTCTAAGGGCTCTGCGCGTTCCGTCCGCTGCGTAAAGGATGCTGACTAGCGAGTGCCTTAGTTAGAGCCGAACCGCCCCTGCCGGTCGAGGGGAGGGGCCTGTGGAGTTCCTGTCACAAAAAACATGTTTTTTTCGTCTAGGACTAGTCCTCCGGGGCTATTTTTAGTAAATTTGACGCCAGCAAAGCACCACCCAGAAGGTGGCTAGCAATTTCACAATAAACAAAAGGATCCAATAATGGCTCTCAAACTCGGTATCAATGGTTTCGGTCGTATCGGCCGTATGGTCTTCCGCGCTGCTGTGGAAAACTTCTCCAAGGACATTCAGGTTGTCGGTATCAACGACCTCCTCGACGTCGACTACCTCGCTTACATGCTGAAGTATGACTCCGTGCACGGCGCTTTCAAGCACGACGTTTCTTTCGAAGGCAACTTCCTCATCGTCGATGGCAACAAGATTCAGGTGTTCGCCGAAAAGGATCCGACCAACATCACTTGGGGTGCCCTCGGTGTTGACGTTGTCGTGGAATCCACTGGCTTCTTCCTGACCGACGAACTCGCTCGCGCCCACATCAAGGCCGGTGCCAAGAAGGTCATCATGTCCGCTCCGTCCAAGGACGCTACCCCGATGTTCGTTTACGGTGTGAACCACCAGACCTACGCCGGCCAGGACATCATCTCCAACGCTTCCTGCACCACCAACTGCCTCGCCCCGATGTCCAAGGTCCTCAACGACAAGTTCGGCATCAAGCGTGGCCTCATGACCACCGTTCACGCTGCTACTGCTACGCAGAAGACCGTCGACGGCCCGTCCAAGAAGGATTGGCGCGGTGGCCGCGGCATCCTCGAAAACATCATCCCGTCTTCTACGGGTGCTGCTAAGGCCGTGGGCAAGGTTCTCCCGCAGCTCAACGGTAAGCTCACCGGTATGAGCCTCCGCGTTCCGACCTCCGACGTTTCCTTCGTCGACCTCACTGCCGAACTCGAAAAGCCGGCTACCTACGAAGAAATCTGCAAGGCCATGAAGGAAGCTTCTGAAGGCGAACTCAAGGGCATCCTCGGTTACACCGACGAAGCTCTCGTCTCTACCGACTTCCGCAACGACGCTCGCACTTCCATCTTCGACGTCAAGGCTGGCATCCAGCTCGACCCGACCTTCGTGAAGGTTTGCGCCTGGTACGATAACGAATGGGGCTACAGCAACAAGGTTTGCGAAATGGCCCGCGTCATCACCAAGTAATTGATTTCGGATAAGCGCTAGTGGCGCGGATGTAACGGCCTTCGGGCAACTTGATTTCCGCGCTTCCGCTTGAAACTTTTACAAGAAGCCCCGCTCAATCGAGCGGGGTTCTCTTTTTTATTGAAAGCGTGTTCCCGATAAACTATATTTTAAGATATGAAGTATAGATTTCTTGCTCTCTTGATTTCGTCGGCGTTTATGTTTGCTGCTTGCGGCGACGACAGTTCTTCCACTTCTGTTGACCCATCTTCCGAAGAATCTTCTTCTATAGCAATTCCTGAGGGAACCCGCATCGCAAAACTGGAAGACCTGCTGAAGAATATGGAACTCAAGCTGTTTGACCAGACCGTTTACCTTTCTACTGGCCGCAAGCAGGGGCTTATGGCTTTCCGCATTCCGGACGAATTGTGGGTGGTCACCTATACGGATTTTGCCGATGGCGTAGTGAGCATTGAAAAGGGCAATAGCGGCGTGCAGTATAGCGAAACCGATGCCGCCAAAAAGATTGTGGAAAAAGTGAACGAAGGCTTCAAAATGTCGTTCGTTGTCGATGCGGAAGACAGGATTCTCTATTCCGTAGATGGCTCGGACTATAGCGAAGCCATCAAGGCCAGCGTCGCGGTTCAGAAGGATAAACTTTCCAAGGCCGATTCAATCCAGAATAAGATTTACGAATGCTCTGACGGCGATTCTACGAAGATTTTTAAATTCCTCGATAGTTCGTACGCCTATGAAACTTCGGCCGGCGACAATGTGGTGAACAAGCATGAAGGTCACTACGATATCCAGCGCTCCACGTTGCTGATGCTCCCGTTACGCGAAGAGGATGCATCGCTTTCGATGTTCATCTATTCTGTGGGTACCGACAGCACGATTACCTCACAGGCGGGCGAGTCCATGGATTGCACGATTAAG
The DNA here is from genome assembly GCF_002210285.1 of Fibrobacter sp. UWR2. Classification (NCBI taxonomy): domain Bacteria; kingdom Pseudomonadati; phylum Fibrobacterota; class Fibrobacteria; order Fibrobacterales; family Fibrobacteraceae; genus Fibrobacter; species Fibrobacter sp. UWR2. The sequence continues at coordinate 261,516 of NZ_MWQE01000002.1, forward strand.
GATGTCGAGTAAGCTTGGCTGAACCTTGAAAATTGAAAAAGACCTGCTTGTGAGCAGGCCTTTTTTGTACTTTCGCAGCGCTCAAGCGCCAATTGAATTACAGCTTCATATCGGAGAGGCGCGTGTGTTCCACAGCATCAAACTCTTCCTGAATCTCTTTGCTGGGGGCCTTGGTGCAGAGGCTCACGATCACGATGGTCGCAAAGCTAAGCACGAATCCGGGAACGAGCTCGTAAATCTGGAAGATTTCGGCGGAGAAACCGGAGAGGTAGAACTTCCACACGAATGCAGTAATACCGCCGACGAGCATGCCTGCGATGGCGCCCGGAAGCGTGGTACGTTTCCAGAACAGGGCAAGGAGCATAATCGGGCCGAAGCAGGCGCCGAATCCACCCCACGCGAAGCTTACGAGGCTCATTACCACGTCGAGGAAACTCTTGCCCTGTTTAGCGCCTTCGGCGCCGGGCGCTCCCTGCATGGCGACAATGACGGCAATGACGGTAATAAGCACGACCACGCCGCGGCTCACCCACATGACTTCCTTGTTGCTCGCATTCTTGCGGAACAGGTGCTTGTAGAGGTCGTTACTGAAGGCAGACGCCGAAACCAGCAGCTGGGAGTCGGCGGTACTCATGATGGCGGCAAGGATGGCAGCCATGAGGATGGCGGCGACAGCCGGATGGCAGAGCGTCTGGCAGAGAATCATGAAGATGCGTTCCGGGTCGGCGACGGTAATGCCGTTCGCTTCCACATAGTAGCGGCCGAGGATTGCAATCATGATGGCGGCACCGAGGCAGATGGTGACCCAGGTCATGGCGACGCGGCGGGAGAACTTGATGTCTTCGGCGTTCTTGATGCTCATGAAGCGCACCAGAATGTGCGGCATGCCGAAGTAGCCGAGGCCCCAGGCGAGGCTAGAAATCAACGCAATCAGCCCGATGGACTTGCCGGTGGTAGCGTTCGTGAACAGGCTCATCAGGTAGGGATTCTGCGCGTTCACCGCATCCATGGTGGCTGCAAAACCGCCCGAGCCAGCCATGATAATCGAGGGAATGGCGATGACGGCAATGAGCATCATGGTCGCCTGGATAAAGTCGGTCCAGCACACGGCGAAGAAACCGCCCATGAAGGTGTAGCTCACCACGACGACCGCACCGATGATAAGGCCGGTGGTGTAGTTCATGCCGAAGATGGTGCCGAACAATTTAGCGCTCGCCACAAAACCCGAAACCGTATAGAACAGGAAGAACGCGAGAATGAAAATCGAGGCGATGACGCGGATGATTCCCTTGTTGTCGCGGAAGCGGTTCGCAAAGAAGTCGGGGAGCGTGATGGAGTCGCCGCAGAAGTGGCTGTACTTGCGGAGCCTGCGGCCCACGATTTTCCAGTTGAGGTATGTGCCGATCACGAGACCGATACCGATCCATGCTTCCGAGAAACCGCTCACGAAGATAGCGCCCGGGAGGCCCATCAAAAGCCAGCCGCTCATGTCGGAGGCCTGTGCGGACATCGCCACGACCCACTTGTTCATGCCGCGGTTGCCGAGGTAGTAGGCGTTCAGGCTGTTCGCCTTGCGTGAAAAGTACGCCCCGATGCCGAGCATCATGAGCAGGTACAGGATAAATACAGTCAGAACCATGTTTTGCTCCTTTTTTTCCGAAAGATAAATAAAAAATGGATAACATTTTTTTACCTGCCGATTTTGGATGTGATTATGCTTACAAGAGTGGATGGATGTGGCCTTTCCGAAAGAGCGATGACCGATTTTGGATATATTTTAAAAGGATATTTTTTTATTATTTAAATGTGAAGTTGAGCCGAACGGTATGTCGCTATACATTTCTGTAAACATGCTTTGCGCCGTAATGATCATCATCCTGATGTTCATGGTACATCGTGGCGTAATGCATGAGGCAGACCAGAAGACCTTTTTCAACCTTTGCTTCCACACACAACTGCTTTTTTCACTAGATGTTTTCTGGGAACTCCTGGATGGATCCGCTTTTCCTGGTGCCAGGGTCCTGAACTACATTGTCAATGCGGCGTATTTCGCCCAGTGTGGCATCCTCTGCTACTACTGGAGCCAGTATTCCCTATTCCTTTCGGGGAGTTGCCGCTTCTCGGGTACATTCTACAAGGTGCTATTCGCCTTGCCGATGGCCGTCGAGGTGGTGCTATCGATTGCTTCCGTCTGGACGGGCTGGTACTTCACGATTGATTCGGCGAACCATTATCACCGTGGTGACTGGCTCTTTATCCAGGTCACTGTTATGTTTATCTACCTGGTCTATTCGCTGCTTGTGGCGGTCTTTACAATCAAGCGCCAGCGCGACGTGGTGAACAGGAACAAACTTTATGCGATTTCTGCTCTCGGGTTCCTCCCGTTCTTTTCGCAGGTCTTGCAGGCCCAGTTTCCCGGCGTGTCGGTGTTTTGTACCGGTGCGACTCTCGGACTCCTCATCGTATTCTTGGAAATCCAGCGCGAAATGATTTCCCTGGACCCGCTGACGCGCCTCAATAACAGGAACCAGGCTAGCATCTACCTAAGTTCGCGGTTCAAGCAGGACATTCCGGGCAAGAGACTCTACCAGTTTATTATCGACTTGGACAAGTTCAAGGGCATTAACGATACCTACGGCCATATGGAGGGGGATAATGCTCTTGTAATTGTATCTACAGTGCTAAAGCTCGTCTGTGGCCCGCGCGGACACTTTATTTCACGCTATGGTGGAGACGAGTTTGTCGTTTTTGCGAATCTACCGAACAATGCGGCTGCCGATGAGCTTTGCCGTATGCTCGAGAAGAAACTTTCGGACTATTCGAAGGCGCTCCCGTATACGCTTGCGATGAGCATAGGGTATGCAGCCCTTAGGGATGGCGAAAAGGAAGAAGAACTCATGAGCAGGGCAGATGCTTCGCTATACGAAATCAAGAAACGGAAACATGCGGAACGGTAACAGAAATGGATATGTTCAGTTACATAGAGACTAATTTGTTCTGCATCGCGGTTCTCGTGGTAATGCTTATTGCGCTCCGTACTAGCCTGAGTCGCCTTACGAACCAGACTATCCTTACGCACGTGTTCGTGATGCTCATTTGCATGCTGGTTCTGGATACGCTAAAGCTTTTACTGAATGGAGTGTATTTCACTGGTTCGAATTTGCTGACTTGCTCCTTGGCATCGGTTTTCCATGTCATTACCGTATTGCTCTATTTCCAGTGGCTACGCTTTGTGGGTTACAATATGCAACTCCGTTTTTGGCGCGACCGTCGCCTGATGACTCTGATCGCCTTGCCTGGAGTTTTCGCCATTGCGCTCGTGGCAGGGAGCATCAAGTTTGGTTGGGTTTGGAGCGTTGATGAAAATAATCTGCTTTCGCGTGGCCCTTATTATCCAGTATATATCACATGTTGCGGCATCTATATGGTCTTTGCCTGCATTCTGGCTGGGCATCGTATTCCGCTTAAGCGGTATTTTTCGGACCGAGTCCTCTATACCTCGCTTGCCATGTTCGGACTTTTCCCGCTGATCGGTTTGTCTTTTGAACAGACCACCGATTCGGCGCCTTATTCCGTGTATGCGATGGTGCTTTCCGTCTTGCTCGTGTTCCTGGAAATGCAGTCCCGCATGATCTCGACGGACCCGCTTACCAAGCTCAACAACAAGAACCAGTTGAATTCATTCCTGGATTCAAAAATTGGGCAATATACCGAGAATCGCAGGGTCTACCTCTTTGTGCTGGACCTGGACAAGTTCAAGGGAATCAACGATACCTACGGACATACCGAGGGCGATAGCGCGCTGAACATGGTGGCGGATGTGCTAAAGCGTGTTTGTGGTCCGATGGGCTGCTTTATCTCTCGTTTCGGGGGTGACGAGTTCAATCTGGTCGCCTTCCTGGCTAGCGATGCGGATGCGGAATCCCTCAGCAAGACGATTAAGGACGACTTGGCGAGGACATCTGCTTCGCTTCCGTATTCGCTCACCGTGAGTATCGGGTATGCGGCAAGCCGTGGCCGTTCTGAAACCGTGGTGGACTTATTTGCGCGCGCCGATGAGGCGCTGTTCGCTGAAAAGAAGGCGAAACACTAAAATGCGGCCAGTGTTGACTGGTCGCATTAAATTTTTACTTGTCATGCCGGGCTTGTCTCGGCATTGCTGTTGTTAAACGTCGCCGACTTCGCCGGTCGCCACAAAGTTGCGGACGGCTCTTGTGATGCGCATTGAACAGAAGTTCGGCCCGCACATGCTGCAGAAGTGGCTTGCCTTCGCCTGGCTGCCGGGGAGCGTCTTGTCGTGGAATTCCATGGCCTTTTCGGGGTCCAAAGAAAGCGCAAACTGGTCGTTCCAGCGGAAGTCAAAGCGGGCGCGCGAAAGGGCGTCGTCGCGGAACTGCGCTGCAAAGTGCCCTTTCGCAAGGTCAGCCGCGTGAGCGGCGAGCTTGTAGGTGACCACACCGGCGCGCACGTCGTCGCGGTCGGGGAGCCCGAGGTGTTCCTTCGGTGTCACGTAGCAGAGCATCGCGGTGCCGTACCAGCCGATTTGTGCCGCGCCGATGGCCGACGTAATGTGGTCGTAACCGGGGGCAATGTCAGTGGTGAGTGGGCCGAGCGTGTAGAACGGGGCTCCGTGGCACTTTTCGAGCTGGCGCGCCATGTTGTCCTGAATCTTGTGCATGGGCACGTGGCCCGGGCCTTCGATAATCACCTGCACGCCGTATTCCCAGGCAATTTTCGTGAGTTCGCCGAGCGTGTCCAGTTCTCCGAACTGGGCCGCGTCGTTGGCATCGGCGAGGCTTCCCGGACGCAGACCATCGCCCAAGGAAACGGCAACGTCGTAGGCGGCGAGAATCTCGCAGATTTCGCGGAAGTGCGTGTACAAGAAGTTCTGCTGGTGGTGGCGCATCTGCCACAAGGCAAGGATGGAACCGCCGCGGCTCACGATACCCGTGGTGCGCTTGGCGGTGAGCGGAATGTGCTCCAGCAAGAGGCCTGCATGGATGGTGAAGTAGTCCACGCCCTGTTCCGCCTGCTCGATGAGCGTGTCGCGGTACAGTTCCCACGTGAGTTCTTCGGCCTTGCCGTTCACCTTCTCGAGCGCCTGGTAAATAGGCACAGTCCCTATAGGCACGGGACTGTTGCGGATAATCCATTCGCGCGTCTCGTGGATGTGCTTGCCGGTGGAAAGGTCCATCACGGTGTCGGCACCCCAGCGCACGGACCAGGCCATCTTCTCGACTTCTTCTTCGATCGAAGAGGTAATGGCCGAGTTGCCGATGTTACTGTTGATTTTCGTGAGGAAGTTCGTACCGATAATCATCGGTTCGCATTCCGGGTGGTTGATGTTCCCCGGCAGAATCGCGCGGCCCGCGGCGATTTCGTCGCGTACGAATTCCGGCGTAATGGGGGAGCCGGCGAGTTTGATCTTGCCCTCGGCCATCATCTCGTCAAGGCGCTGGTTTTCGCGGATGGCCACGTATTCCATTTCCTTGGTGACAATACCCTTGCGGGCGTAGTCCAGCTGCGTCAGGTGGTGCCCGGCCTTCGCGCGGAGCGGGTGGTGTTCCGCATTAAAGCGCAGGTGGTCGAGCTCATGGTTTGCGCGACGGGCGCGGCCATAAGCAGACGTCATGTCGTCGAGCTGTTCGGCATCGCCACGTTCCATAATCCACGGCTCGCGGAAACGCTCGATACCCTTTGTCACGTCCAGTTTTGCATCCGGATCGCTGTAAGGGCCACTTGTGTCGTACACTGGGACTACGGGCGTCTCGGGGTCTTCGGTCAAAATTTCGCGCATTCCCACGCGGATGTCCGGGTAAATCTTGCCCGGAACATACACCTTGCGGGAATTCATAAATGGTTTAAGTAGAGAATCCATCAGTTCCTCAATTTTTACGCCCGAAATTTAGAAAAAAATGGACTAGTGAAGGACAAATACCGCGATAAACGCTAGCGCAGCAATGACTGCCGCAATTGTGCCGATAATTCCACCGAAGCCGTTCTTCTTTTTTGCGTAGGGGCTGTCCGGGGCGTCGCCGAATTCATTCTCCAAAATCTCATCATAATCCGGCGTTTCGAGGTCGGTAAACTCTGCGCCTTCCTTCCAGCCGGTGTCGGCATCGCTCCCGCAGTGCGGGCAGAACGTGGCATCGTCTTTCAATTCAGAGTGGCAGTGAGGGCAGTACATAATTGATGATTGATAATGGATGATTGATAATGGATGATTGATGATGGATGATGGGGGATGATATTGTCATGCCCGCGCAGGCGGGCATCTCCTTTACTGCATTATAAGTTTTAAGTGCAGCTTCTTTTCTTCTTCGGGGATGATGTCTTCGAGCTTGCCTGTATTGATGTTGTAGCGGTAGAAAAACTTTTCGTATTTATGAGATTTGGGGCTTTTTAAGTTCATGACTTCAAAAATCAGGATTGGATTGTTCCTTATCAGATAATAGTGTTTTATCTTCATGTCAGGAATCTTGACGACTTTTGTTTCCTGAGAATCGATGTCATAGAGATAAAAATCACTGTTGTCGTCATAGTTCAGGAAGCCGTCTTCATTTGAATCAACCCTTGTCCCGATATATGCCAGATAGCGCTTTTTCCCAATTCGAATATAGTTGAGTTCCCAACCGGTAAATCTTTCGTTTATCAATGTTTTGTGAATTTTCTCTATTGATTTTTCGTAAACGAGATTTACAAACAATTCATTGCTAAACACTTTGAGATACGTTGTATCTGGTTTCTTTTCCGGTTTATTTTCTCCGTCTATCGAGAAACTTGACGAATTGTCACTGTCGTCAAAAATCACTTCATCAACTACGGCTTCGTTCAATCTGAATCGTTCCGTGTAAGGTTCCGGCTTTTCCATAGTCCTTGCAATTACGGGAATGACGAATTCCTGCGATTCATTGTCCAATACGTACATATTCTTGTACGAAATGTATTGGTTATATTCTTTTTCCTTAGCGTTTTTTGCCGCTTTGTCTTGCGATATGACTCCGTTGTTTTGATCGTATTTCGCATGCCTTTCCGGTAGCACTTGACAAACCATCATGAAAGCAAAGATGCTCATGGTGATGAAGGTGGGGACTGAAATAATTGCAAACGCAATTCGATTGTATTTTTGAAGCTTGCTCATATAAGTGAATCTATAAAAATAAATCAGCCGTAAAGGTAAAAAAAGAAAAACCGCGCGGTTTAACCCGTGCGGCTTCTAAGTTTTTTGCTTTGTTTGCACTTTCCCGTGAGCAACAAAGCCCTCGGGTGTTAGCCGAGGGCGGTTGCGAGAGCGAGCGCTTGCCGGAGTAATTTAATATCCTAGTGAAGCGCGAGCGGTCTCATTAGAGCTTGTTGTTAGAACCAAGAACGTCGACGATCTTGTGTTCGTACATCTTCTGCATGTTTTCGCGAGCCGGCTTGAGGTACTGGCGCGGGTCGAAGTGTTCCGGATGTTCGTCGAAATACTTACGGATAGCGGCAGTCATGGCGAGACGGCTGTCAGAGTCGATGTTGATCTTGCAAACAGCGGACTTGGAAGCTTCGCGGAGCTGTTCCTCCGGAATACCGACGGCATCCGGGAGCTTGCCACCGTGGGCGTTGATGGTGTCAACTTCGTCCTGCGGGACAGAAGAAGAACCGTGGAGCACGATCGGGAAGCCCGGGAGCTTCTGTTCGATGGCGTGGAGCACGTCGAATGCCAGGGGAGGCGGAACGAGCTTGCCAGTCTTCGGGTCGCGAGTGCACTGTTCCGGCTTGAACTTGTAAGCACCGTGGCTGGTACCGATGGAGATAGCGAGGGAGTCGCAGCCCGTACGGGTAGCGAAGTCGATCACTTCTTCCGGCTTGGTGTAGTGGGATTCTTCAGCCTGGACTTCGTCTTCCACACCGGCGAGCACGCCGAGTTCAGCTTCGACGGTCACGTCGTGCTGGTGAGCGTATTCAACAACCTTCTTGGTGAGGGCGATGTTGTCTTCGTACGGAAGAGCGGAACCGTCGATCATCACGGAAGAGAAACCGTTGTCGATGCAGTCCTTGCAGAGTTCGAAAGAGTCACCGTGGTCGAGGTGGAGCACGATCTGCGGATTGGCGCAGCCGAGTTCCTTGGCGTATTCAACAGCACCCTGGGCCATGTAGCGGAGGATGGTGCCGTTGGCGTAGTTGCGGGCACCCTTAGAGACCTGCATGATCACCGGAGACTTCTGCTTCACAGCAGCCTGCACGATGGCCTGCATCTGTTCCATGGTGTTGAAGTTGAAAGCCGGGATAGCGTAGCCACCCTTAACAGCCTTTGCAAACATTTCCCTGGTGTTCACCAGGCCGAGTTCCTTGTAAGAAACTGCCATTTGTTTTACCTCTTGATTCTTTGGCGACTTGCATCGCCGGTTAAAAGTTACGGGGCTAAAGATAGCATTTTCACCCTGTTTTGTCCACCAATTTCGTCGCCGTTCCGCGCATGCCTGTCCGATTTTCTTGTTTTTACTTGCGCGCCTTGCTGGAGGAATGTATATTAGTGGAGGTGTCTGGTTTTAAGGAGTATCTATGCTTTTCAAGAGAAGCCTGCTAGCGGTGTCGGCCATTGCCTTTATGGCGGTATTTTCGCATGCCGAGGTCACCTACACGCTCCACAAGTCCGCGAACCCGACTGCCGACGAGCAGGACGCCTACAAGCGCATTACGGCCGTGATGGATTCGGCGGTCAAGCTCTACAACACCTACTCTAACCTTTCGAAGTTCATCAACGTTTACTACGCGCCGGGCGTACCCACAGCCGAGGCCAGTAGCAACGGCGACCTCCGGTTTGGAGAGAACCGCAGTTACATGGTGGTGCCCACGGCCATGCACGAGATGGGTCATACGATGGGTATCGGTACGACCCAGGAATACTGGGATGTATGCAAGGATGGTGTTTTCAGGAACGACAAGGTGCAGGCGAAGCTCCGCGAACTGGACAACGACCCGACCAAGGAACTCCATTGCGACTCCCAGCATATCTGGCCCTATGGCCTGAACCAGGCGAGCGAAGCCAAGTCCGAAAAGGACCTGATTAACCATGTGATTCTCGTGGAGACCATTTACCAGCAGCTGTTCAAGGTGGCGTTCTTCAAGGAGGGGAGGATCAAGTCCCTCTCCGAGAGAAAGTGCATGGGCATAACCGCTGACAACGCGCTCGAACTGATGGACTGCTCCGACAATGCGACGTTCGTGAAGATTTTCTCGGTGGGCGACAACCCCGTTACCTACTATGTGCAACTTGGCTCGCGCGTCATCGACATCCCGAACGAGTCGACTGCGGCGGGCGTGAAGGCCTCTACCTATGGCTACAACGGTGGGGCTCACCAGCGCTACGTGTTCGAAGATGCGGGCGTGAACACTCCGCTCACGTTCTTCTTCAAGAACGCCAAGAGCGGGCATTATTTGCAGGCGGTGGGGAATACTGTGGTGCAGAACCCGAAGAAGAATTCCGACGACTTCATCTGGCAGATTATCGAGGACGAAGCTCAGGACACCTCCAAGGTCGATACGAGCGTCGTAGATACGGGCAAGACGGATTCCGCCGGCGATACATCGTCCGTGAAGATCGTGCGCCTGCGGGATACGCGTGTGGACCTGGCTCCGGCAAGGACGTTCGACCTCAAGGGCAGGAGCATCGGCAGGCAGCCCCTCGGCCGCAGCCGCAATACGCACAGGGTCCTTTTCAAGAAGTAAAAACGGCTCATTGCCTGACAATGCAAAAAGCCCGGCTAAAAAGCCGGGCGAAATTTTTGTTTGTTTTAGCGATTACACACCGAAGGCGGCGTCGGCAGCGGCGGCGTTTTCGGCCACGGTTTCCGGGGCGGCGGATTCAGCTGCTGCGGCTTCTGTAGCGGCGAGCGCTTCTTCAGTCACGTCGTTGCTCGCCTTTTCGCTCATGGAAAGCTTGCCTTCCTTGAACTTGTACATGGCGATGGTGGTGGGCTTCTTGTTGAGCTGGATGTAACCCTGACCGGCCTGGTTGTTGAGGAAACGGGCTTCGTGTGCCATCATGACAACGGCACGGAAGACAGAGCCTTGACATTCCTTGCTAGCATAGATATCGTCAAGATAGACTCTCTGATCGGACATCGGGGTACCTCCGAAAAATTTTAGAAGAGGGAGAGGGATTCGAACCCTCGTTACCGTAAAGTAAACACGCTTTCCAAGCGTGCGCCTTCAACCACTCGGCCATCCCTCCAGGATGTGAGGCCAAATATAGATTGATTTCTATCTCTTGTCAACCGATTTTGGCCATTTTTCGCATAAAATTTAGACTTTTTTGCGAAAATTATGAAAAATTATGGTTTCTTATTTCAATTCGTCCCAGACGACCTGCATAAGCGGTTCGAGCGTCTTGGGGGAGAAGTCGAACTTGATGTTTGCGGCCTCGAAGAGCTCCTTTACGGGGCGGCTGCTGCCGAGACTTTCGGCCTTGAAAAGGTCATCGATGGCCTTTTTTGGGTCTTTTTTGAAGTTCGCCCACACCTGCAGTGCCCCAATCTGGGCAATCCCGTACTCGATGTAGTAGAACGGACACTCGAAAATATGGAGCTGTTTTTGCCAGAGGTTCCTACGGACGGCCTCGAGCCCGGTGTAATCCACGCCGGCGTCGTAGCGGTCCATGATTTCGTCCCAGATGTCACTGCGGTCTTCCGCCGTATGGGTGGGGTAGTTGTAGAGCCTGTGCTGGAAACTGTCGACGCTTGCCACCCACGGGAACAGCCAGACGACGTCTTCGAGTTCGCCGAGGGTACTGCGTTCGATGGCTTCCTTGTCGTCGCCGTAGAAAGGCTTCAGGTTCGACATGCCGATGAGTTCCATGCTCATGCTCGCCACCTCGGCAAATTCTGCTGGAACGTCGCGGTACGGGAAAATCGGCTGGCCCGCAAGTGCAAACTGGTGGAAGGAGTGGCCGGATTCGTGCAGGAGCGTGTAGATGTCGCGGTCCGTGCAGGCGGAATTCATGAAAATGAAGGGGAGGCGGCTCTCGTCAAAACCGATTTGGTAGCCACCCGGAGCCTTACCGAGCCTGGAATCCGGGTCGATAAGCTTTTTCGCCTGCATCTCGCGGGCCCACTTGCCTGCCTGCGGGTGGATGCTTTCGAATATCTGGTCCACTTTCTCGATAAGTTCATCGCCGGAAGTGTAGGGCTTGAGCGGTGCGCGGTTCTGCGGGTCTACGCTCAAATCCCAAGGGCGGAGGCGTTCAAGGCCCATTTTCTGGGCGCGGCGCCTGTACATTTCCTTCTGCATCGGGAGAACGAGTTTCTCGATGCTCTCGTGGAAGGCCTCGCAGTCGGCGGGGGAATAGTCAAAGCGGTGCTTCGCAAGGAATATATAGTCGATAAAGTCCTTGCAGTGGGCGTTCTTCGCAATCTTCTTGCGGAGCGAGAACAGGTTGTCGAACGATTTGTCGAGCGCTTCCTTGTCCTGGAGGCGGCGTTCCCACATCGTGCGCCAGGCGCGTTCACGGAGTTCGCGGTCTGTACGCTCCATGTAGGTGGCCATCTGCTGCATGGTCTTCGTTTCGCCTTCGAATTCCACGCTCATGCCGCCGGTAATCTTCTGGTATGCCTGGATTTCCTTGTTTTCTTCGGTCTCGAGCGGAATATTTTCGGGGGAGAACAAATCAAGTGAAACCTGTACGCCCTTGAACCATTCACCAAACTCGCCCTTGAGCGCATCCTTTGCCGGGTGTGCCACGAGTTTCTTGTTCAGTTTGTCGTCGTACTCGTTCATCACGGGCTGGATATTTTCGACAAAGTCCTCGTATGCCTTGGCGGCCTTCTCATCGGCCGTATTGCAGGTCATCGCCACGTAGCGGCGGCAGCTGACTTCGCCGAGCACGGATTCAAGTTCGCTCCAGTCCAGTATCCACTGGCGGAGTTTCTCGGAATCAACCGGTATGTCGCGTTGCAAAAGGGATTGGTAAAGGGCGGCGACGGCTCGGCTGTCGTCTGGATTCAAATCATTGGGAACAAAGTTGCGGTTCATATTCTCTCCTCTAGAATTTTATCGATCCGACCCAGTCGCTTAGAATGCTGTTCAGTACGGACTGCCGTAGGCTATCTTCGAGCGCGACAAGTTCTTCATGCGGGATGTTGTGCCGGATGTTGAAATCGAACGGAACGGATTCGCCTTCTTGCTCAAGTGCGACGACGAGCACTCCCTTGGCATTCAGGCCGGTAATATCCTTGAGCTTGAAAATCCTGTTGTCGATGGGGAAGCTGGTGGAAAGCCGCACCTTCGTTATACCGGGCGCAAGGCGTGTAGAATCCTTGAGCTGTAGCGGCAATTCCATGAGCGAATCCAGGTTTATGCTTGCCGTGAAATCGCGCAGCCAGAGTGTGTCCTGTGCGGAATTCCTGACATCCAGGACAATTCCGAGGTGTGCGCTGCCGACGTCAATCTGGATGATTCCCTTGGCGATGTTCTGCACGAACGCGACGACATTCGGGTTCGGCAGGAGCCCCCCGACAATCGCTCCGCCCAGCTGTTGCATGATGTCGGGGTTGACCGAGACGGAATCGAGCGTCATTTCGCTGAATTCGACCTTTGTCTTGGAAAGGATATCTGCTGCGGAAAGTTTTCGCGCCATGGCGCAGCCCCCGATGGCAAGGACAACGCCGAGAATTGCTACTACGGCGAGCCATGCCCAAGTATTCTTCTTGCAGAAAGCCTTTCGGAGGTTGCGCATGTCGTTCGGTCCTTTACTATTCGCCGAGGCAGTTGTCCATCGCGGCGATAATCTTCTTCTTGTCCATGTGTTGGCCGATGAATACGAGACGGATGATGCGGTCGCCGTATTTCTCGTCCCACACCTTCACCAGGTCGGGATTTTCGCGCAGCAGGCGCTTCTGCTCCTCTTCGCTTTCGCTAGCGAACCAGGGCCCGAAATTCTGTGCGGAAGCCTGCTTGCCGGCCTGCTCGAACAGGTAGCTGTTGTTGCGTTCGTCCTCGAACCACACGAGGCCCTTGGTGCGGATGATGCTCGTGGGGTAGTTGTCAAGGAACGTCTCGAACTTGTCGCGGACAAGCGGACGGCGGCGTTCGTACACGAACGTGCTGATGCCGTACTCGTCGCCGTGCGGATGGTCCTTGTCGTGGTGGTGGCCGCAGTGGCACACGCCGTGCTCGTGGTCGCAGTGGCTATGGTCCTCGTGGTCGTCATCATGGTCGTGATGATGATGATGCTCATGCTCGTCGTGGTCATCATCATGGTCGTGGTGATGATGCTCGTGTTCGTCATGGTCATCACCATCTTCGTTTTCGGGCTTCGTCTCTTTCATGAGTTCCTTGGCCCAGGCGGCAGAGTTCCCGACCTTCTCGAAGTCGAACTGCTTGGTGTCGAGGATATCTTTCATCTCGACCTTGCCGTAGTTGGTCTCGATCATCTTGGCTTCGGGCTGCAGCGCGCGGACAACCGCCTTCACGTGCTCGAGGTCGTTCTTGCTGATGGAATCGACCTTGTTCATGATGATTGTGTTGCAGAATTCGATCTGCTGGATAAGCAGGTTCGCGATGTCTTCTTCTTCGATGTCCTTGGCAAGCAGCTTCTGGCCGCCTGCAAATTCATCGGCGAGGCGTGCCACGTCCACCACGGAGACGATGTTGTCGAGGTGACAGGCGAGGGGGCGACCGTCGCGGCTCTGCAGCTGGCTACCCGCCATGCAGATGGTCTGCGCGATAGGCACGGGCTCGCAAATACCGCTTGCTTCGATGAGGATGTAGTCGAACTTGTTCATCTCGAGGAGTTCGGCAATCTGTTCCAGGAGGTCGGTCTTGAGGCTGCAGCAGATGCATCCGTTGGAAAGCGGCACCACCTTGCCGGAATCTTCCTTCGTGATGTTCCCGCCCTTCTCGATGAGCGTCTGGTCGATGTTCACTTCGCCGATGTCGTTCACGATGACAGCGACGTGGTAACCCTGCTGGTTGTTGAGCACAAAGTTCAGGAGGGTCGTCTTTCCGGCTCCGAGGTAACCGGTGAGCAGCGTTATAGGTACAGATTTCATTTTTATATCCTTCGGATGAAAGTTTTTTTCTTTAAAAAAGGCCGCAGGCCCTGGAGCCGACGACCTGGATTACGTTTTGCGCGAACAGCGGTCGCCTTGTGAGCGACAAGTGCCTAGTATTGACTAGGCGCGGTCGCGAGAGTGAGCGCAGACCGGAGAATAAATCCCCGAGTCTAGCGCAAACGGTCTCATTACAGTTCCGGCTGCTTGCCAGTGAGGCGCACGAAGATCTCTTCGTACTTCGCGAGCGTGTTCTTCACGACGTCTGCCGGAATTTCCGGACCCGGGTAGGTCTTGCCCCAGTCGAGAGTTTCGAGCCAGTCACGGACGTACTGCTTGTCGAAGCTTTCCTGGTTCTTGCCCACCTGGTACTTGTCTGCCGGCCAGTAGCGGCTAGAGTCCGGAGTCAGCACTTCGTCGATCAGGATGGTTTCGCCGTCAATCTCACCGAATTCGAACTTGGTGTCAGCGAGGATGATGCCCTTGGAGGCAGCGTAGTCGCGGGCCTTCGTGTAGATGTCCAAAGACATGTCACGGAGAGTCGTTGCGACCTTTTCGCCAACGATATCGAAAGTCTGTTCGAAGCTGATGTTTTCGTCGTGGCCAACGTCGGGCTTGGTGCTCGGCGTGTAGAGCGGCTTTTCGAGCTTCTGGCAGAGCTGCAGGCCTTCGGGGAGGACATGACCGCAGATCTTACCGGTCTTCTGGTAGTCCTTCCAGCCGGAACCCACGATGTAGCCGCGCACGATGCATTCCACGGAATGGCGGTGGGCCTTCTTCACGATCATGGAACGGCCGCGGAGGTAGTCGGCGTGCTTCTTGAGTACTTCCGGGTATTCGTTCACGTCGGCGGTGATGAGGTGGTTCTTCATGCCGAGGTGCTGGAACCAGAACAGCGAAAGCTGGTTGAGGATTTTGCCCTTACCAGGAATCGGGGTGGGGAGCACCACGTCAAAAGCGGAAAGACGGTCGCTGGCGACCATCAGGAAGCTGTCGCCCAGGTCGTACATGTCGCGTACCTTGCCCTGGTGGAACAGCGGAACTTCGGTAATGGGAGTATCAAATTTTAAGCTCATAGTGAGCCCAAATATAGCAAAAATCAATTAAAATTGCTAAATTTGCCCCCGTCAGGGCCTATCATCCAGGTAGGTTCCTAGTCCGGCACGCCAAAGCGCCTGCCGATAAAGGATTATAAAATGGCAAAGAAAGTTCAGGATGCCCTCAAGGACATCATCTCCCTCTGCAAGCGCCGCGGTTTCATTTTCCCCGGCTCCGAAATTTACGACGGCCTCGCCAACACTTGGGACTACGGTCCGTATGGCGTGGAACTGAAGCGCAACATCAAGAACCTCTGGTGGAAGAAGTTTGTTACGAGCCGCCAGGATGTGCTCGGTCTTGATAGCTCTATTCTTTTGAACCCCCGCGTCTGGAAGGCCTCTGGCCACGTGGGCAACTTCTCCGACCCGCTGGTCGACTGCCTCGCTTGCCACGAACGTTTCCGTGCCGACCAACTCTTGGAAGACAAGCTCGGCGAAGGCTGCTGCGCCGGCAAGAACTTTGACGAAGTCCACCAGATGATGATGGACAATAAGATTGAATGCCCGACCTGCGGCAAGACCGACTGGACCAAGCCCCGCGCATTCAACCTGATGTTCCAGACCGAAATCGGCGTGATCGAAGGCGAAGGCAACAAGGTGTACCTCCGTCCGGAAACCGCTCAGGGCATCTTCGTCGACTTCAAGAACATTGTCGATAACGTCCGCCCGCGCATCCCGTTCGGTGTGGGCCAGATTGGTAAGTCCTTCCGTAACGAAATCACTCCGGGTAACTTCATTTTCCGTACCCGCGAATTCGAACAGATGGAGCTGGAATTCTTCTGTGAACCGGGCACCGAACTTGACTGGTACAACTTCTGGCGCAAGTACTGCTTCGACTGGCTCGTGAACGACCTCGGCGTGAACAAGGAAAAACTCCGCCTCCGCGAACATGCCAAGGAAGAACTTTCTCACTACTCCAACGGTACCACCGACGTCGAATACGAATTCCCGTTCGGTTGGGGCGAACTCTGGGGTATTGCCAGCCGTACGAACTACGACTTGACGCAGCACCAGAACGAATCCAAGGTCAAGCAGGAATACATTGACCCGGTGCAGAACAAGCGCTACATCCCGTATGTGGTGGAACCGTCCCTCGGTGTGGAACGCCTGCTCCTCGTGCTCCTCTGCGACGCCTACGACGTGGAAAAGCTCGAAAACGACGAACGTACCGTGCTCCACTTTGATCCGAAGATTGCTCCGGTGAAGGTCGCCGTTCTCCCGCTCGTGAAGAAGGGCCAGGTGAAGGCCAAGGCCGAAGAACTCTACCAGAAGCTCCTCAACCGTTGGAACGTGGAATACGACGAAACGCAGTCCATCGGTAAGCGCTACCGCCGTCAGGACGAACTCGGCACGCCGTTCTGCGTGACCGTCGACTTCGACACGGTGGGCGAGGGTGAATCCGATCCGGCAAAGCTCGGCTTCGTGACCGTTCGCGAACGCGACTCCATGAAGCAGGAACTGGTCAAGATCGACGAACTCGAAGCTTACCTCTCTGCTAAGCTCGGTTGTTAAGATTCCCTTTGGAATCCTTCCTAGAAATACGTAAAAGGGCCCGGAAACGGGCCTTTTTGCATTTTTGCTCTTGCGAATAAACTTGTAAAAGGTATATTTAATTATCATGAAGAAGAAAAGTCTTTTAGCAATGATTTCGGTGCCGTTCCTGTTTTTCCAGGCGTGCACTACCGATGCTGGTTACGACCCCAGTAAGGACTACAGCAATAAAGAGGCATCTTACAAGGTTGAAGATTTGTATGAAATGCCCTATTGCAGAAAAAATCTTGAATCTATGGTTGTTTATGCCGAATGGGAAGGCTACGATTTCGTGTGTAGTGAAGGCTTCTGGGTGAAACTTCGCCACAATGAAAATGGCTCTAAACTCGACGATCTTCCCGAGTCGTATTATTCCAACGACAATGACGGAGACGATGATAATGGCGGAAACAACAGCGGACTGGATTACCAAACATCCACGATGACGGATTCCCGCGACGGTAAGACATACAAGACTGTCACCATCGGTAACCAGACCTGGATGGCCGAGAACCTTGCCTATAAGACCCTGTATAGCTTTGAATATGATTGGCCCATCGATGATATGAAAATGGGATTGTTCTACGATTGGGATTATGCCGTATATGGAGGTCTCAACAAGAGAGATATCTGTCCGAGCGGCTGGCACTTGCCTTCGAAGAATGAGTGGAGCCAATTGATTGAACATGTCGGTGGCAAGGAGTATGCTTTTAACCTTAAATCAAAAGATTATTGGGATTACGAATCCGGTGTTACGAGTGGGGTCGACAAGTATGGTTTTTCTGCTGTTCCGGCTGGTTACAGGGAAGACGGTCAGAATTACATACAACAAGGCTATAGCTTGGCCGCATTCTGGACAAGTGACGGCTATGATGGGGGAGAAACCTATGCATATGCCTGCATGATGTCTTCTGCTAGCGATAAAATAACCCTGCCGACGGAACAGATTTATAGTTACCTCAACGTGCGCTGCATAAAGGATTAGACAGCCATGAGATATTTTACACTCAGTATTCTTGCGCTATTGATGTTCCTTCTTACATCGTGTGCTTCCGTGCCTTATACCATGACCGGAACGCCCAAGAACCCGAAACCGCTGGATCCATCGGTAGAGGTCGTTGTAGTGAATGCGAAATCGGTACCAGTGCTGCCATTTGATTACACCTATCTGGGCACAATCGAGACGGAGGCTTCCGTGGGTTGCTCAACCGGAGGTACGGTAGAACAGCTTCGCCAGATGGCCCGCGAACTTGGCGCGAACCTTGTTTATGTCAAGAAGGTTGATACCGGCATAGCCTTTGTTTATACGGGCATCGTGATGATGTCGTCACAATGCCTTACCTTGCTTGCTGACTTTATCTATGCGGAATCTCCCCTGATTACCAAATGGCAAGAAGAGGACAAGAAAGCAAAGGCCAAAAAAGAGGGTAAGGAGTAAGGCGATATGATTATACGTAAAGCATATTTTGTTCTGGCCTTTTTCTTTGCTGTGCTGGCTTCGGCTTCGGATCTCTCGGATTTCGAAAAGTCGCTTACCCAGGGTGCTGGAGACTCCGCCTCGGCGTCTTCGGGCAATTCCTTCGAGCAGTCGCTGATGAGTGAGGACGGCTCCAGCATGTCTTATGTCTATCGTGGGCGCGAAGCGCTTATGCAAGCCATCAAGAGCGGGGATACCGCCGAAATCTCGCAGAAGATTTCTGACCTCGACAACATGAAGACGGACGCTGTTTTCCCCTTGGTGAACATTGAGAAGGAAGTCATCTACATGGACAAGAAAATGTGGCGCCAGCTGCTGCAGCACGAAGTGAACCTTTTCAAGACGTATTACGATTCCATCGAACCACCCGATGTGCAATATGCCGAAAATGACGAACTCATGATTTACGTGAAGGACAAGATTGCCAAGATTGACACACAGTCGACCTTGTTCAGTACGGTATCGAGTCAGATAGAAAGATCGAACCTGCAAGAACACGAGAAGATGGAACTCGAAATCGTCCTTCTGCTTCACAATGCATACTCCATGGGCGCTTACCGAAGAATAGCGGAACTTTCGAAGACGTTCTGCGAAAAGTACCCGGACCATCCCGATGTCCCGTGGATAAAGAAGAGCGTCGCCGCCCCGGCCGAACGCATGGACGTGCGCAAGATGTACTATGCGGAACGTGCCGAACGCAAGGAAGAATTTATTGCGAAGAATTTCTACACCGGTGGATTAGGCGTGAACCTGTTCTTTTTGCCGGGAGGCCTTGCTTTCGGGTTCGATGACATGTACCGTTCCGACCTGTTTGAACCGCAGGATCCGGGCCTTTATGCGGAAATTTATCTGCAGGTAAAGAGGTTCTCGCTGAGTGGTGAAATTCTTGGCTCTGGCGTTACAGGGCTTGCTTCGTATAGCCTGGGCCTGGGCTATGTGGTGTACGATAGCCGTTACCTCAAGGTGCGTCCGTATGCCGCTATAGGTTTTCCAGAATTGATTCTAGATGCGAAAGATGATTTCAAGGGTCCGGCTCGTGGTAATGGCGAGGTAACGGTTTTACATAAAGGGAGTACCGAGAGTGTTTCCGAAGGCATGACTGCTACGCTTGCCGTGAACGTTGATTTCAAGTTCATCACTGCGTTCCTTTTCACTTCGAATAACAAATTCTTTAGCATGTCTCTCGTAGGCAAGTTCGGGGTGTCATACATCGAAGCTGAAGGCTATGCTGTTAATGGTTCTGGCGTAACACCGTTCTGTAACTTTGGCCTCGGGTTCCATTTCTGGTAATCAATATGAAAAAACTTATTGTAATTCTTCTGGTTCTGGCTTCTTTCTGTTTCTCGCAAGAACAGGAAGGCGTAAAAAAAGATATCTACAACACTCCTTCCAAGAAGGAACTCTTTAGCCGTGCGCGCGACGTGTTAAAGAAGTCCCTCGAGAGCAAGGATTTCGAAAGGGCGGGCGAGGCGTACGCCTACTTGCAGGCCAACTTGAACGACGGTGCCCCGCTCAGCATTTTCGAAGAATACCTTATTGACATGGAAATGGGGAAATATGCCGACGGTGTCCGCAAGTACGCAAGCCAGCGCCGCATATTGCTGGATTCCTCGTACACGCCCGAAAAGAAGGACGAACGCTATTACGAGAAGGACGCCCTCCACAAGTACCTTTACGACAAGTTCGACCCGTTCACGGAGGCCAAGGCGGATTCCATGGTGAAGCTCGTCGATGCGTCTGATGTGAGCGAAGAAATCAAGGACCTCTATGCGACGATGATCTATGGTGAACTCACCATCGGTTTCGATTTCTACAAGTTCCGCTCGAACACCTTCATTTATCGCAATGTCCGTGATACCGCACGTGCCGACCAGTTCCTGGAACGTGCAAAATCCTTTGTCGAGAAGAACCCCTACACGGAACATACCGGCTACCTCAAGAACAGTGTTATTCCCTTTGTCGAAAAAATTGTGCAGCGCTTGCGCGACTTCCGCAAGGATCCTCTAAAGCACAAGTACTACACCGGCGGTATGGGTGTGTATGCGGGTTTTTGGGCGGGCTTCTTGACGGGCGACGCTACCGACTACCTCCACACGGAAATGGGGTCGAGCTTCAATTTCGAAGGCTCATTGCAGTGGGGGCGCATCTCGCTTAACTTCTTCTATAATTACGGGCTTATAAGCAGGCCGGCGGATTATCAGTGGGATGATTACGAAGACGAACTGATTGGGCTTACGCTGGGCTTTACCGCCTTCGATTCCCGTTTCGTGAGGGTTGAACCGTTTATCGGCTTTGCTACCTACGATTTTATGTGTGCCGACGCTAGCTCCAATGTCTTTGTTCTCGGTCTCAATACGGATGTTCGCCTCTTTGTCAAGAAACCGCAACATTACGGCGGTTTCGCGTTTGCCCTTGTGGCGCGTCTCAAGTACCAGGCGAATTTCGGAACTCTCGATTACTACGAACGCGGCATCATTGATGATTCGGAAACGGGTAAGGATATTGAAGCGGGATTTGTTGCCCACCAGTTCGGCATAAACCTTGGCCTGTTCCTCTGGTAGGGCGTGTTTCTTTTCTTCACTCAATAAACGAAAAAGACCTTCATTTGAAGGTCTTTTATCGCGGGATAGACGAGGCTTGAACTCGCAACCTCCGGCGTGACAGGCCGGTGCTCTAACCAAAATTGAGCTACCACCCCAAATCGTTTCCGATTTTCGGTAGTGGGCGATAACGGATTCGAACCGCTGACATTCTGCTTGTAAGGCAGACGCTCTGAACCAACTGAGCTAATCGCCCGGAATTTTAATCCTGCTTGTCCTGCTTTTTGCCGGTGAAGAGGATTCCGAGGGGAATCACGACCATGTAGGCAACAACCAGGATAAGGGGTGCAACCGTGAGGCTGACCGGATTATCTGCAGGGCCAGTGGCGAGGCAGAGGAATCCAATAACGAGCAGTAAAACGCCGATGGCAATAAGAATGATATTCTTTTTATTCAACATTTACTACGTCCTCTTGATTACGTGCCAAATATAAAAATATTTCCCTTGTTGTCAACCAAAAATAAAGAATGCGGGCGAATTTTTGCCCGCAAATGACTTAGTATTCCTGTAATCCCTCGTTGTCGACAGGTACGGGTTGGGGCGGAGGAGTTTGCTCTTGCCTTACGGCCTTGGGCTCGTTGGTTCCGTTATCCCATGCGCTCCCGTTGGACTGGAACGGGGAGGTGTTCCAAGCGTCGCCGCCAGCAAAGCCTCCGTTGTATTTTCCTTGCTCGTTGACAATCGGGTTCGAGTAGTCGAGCGGGATGTAAACTTGATCCGGATAAGCCTCGTATACGTAGAGGGTAACGAAGTAGGTCAGAAATCCCCAGAGTATGGAAGAGGTCGTTATCTCGCGCTGGATGCTTGTTCTTCCGACGACGTTGCCGTTTTTGACCGCTTCGAGTTCAAGCGTGTGGGGCGTCCCACGCTGCGGAATCTTGCAATCCTGGCTATCTTCGCAAAGCAGGATCCCGTCACCGTAGACCTGGTAGCTCCTGCCGTCAGTCGTCTGAATATGAGTCTGACTTAGGTAGCAACCGCTAAGCGATAACGCCAAGACCGGAAGGATGTATTTTGCGATACGCACGATTGAACCTTAGAAACCGTAACCGAACTTGAGATCGAACATGAAGCCCTGGAACAGTTTGCTGGATTTATTTGGAAGTTTCTTGCTGTAGCCGCCGGTGTAGTCGTTCCAGACATCTTCCGAGACATATTCTTTCGGCTCCTCAAGCTTGTAGAAGTCCACGAAATACTTGACCTCGAAGAAGAGCGCAATGGAGCTTGCTCTGTTGAACATGATGCCTGCACCGCCGTAGGCTCCGACACCGGAAGAGGTATAGGTGTAGGTATCCGTTCTGTCTTTGGTCGTGACACGGTTTCTTTTGACACTGTCGTCGTATTCAGAACTGGTGTACGGATGCGTAACGTCGGTGTTGAAATCGACGGAAGAGAGGTTGAGGCCGCCACCAATGTAGGGCGCAATGAACTTGCGGCCGAACGGGTAGTGGATGGAAATGCCGATGTCTGCATAGCTATAGCGGTTGTCTGTTCCCATTCCCCAGAAGTTCGCATCGAGCCCGATGAGGAGGGTCTGGGTATCATACATGCCGAACAGATTCACACCCGGTGTCATTTCTACGATGGGGGAGAGCGGAACCATACCTCCAATACCGATACCAAAGTAGGAGTTCACCTTCTTGCGCTTCGGGAGCTTGGTCTCGTTCTCGGTGACATTATAGATATCCTGGTCGGAAGTTGCCTTTTCGCGGGTGCCGATATTACGTGCTACACGCTGAATAATGGGGTCGAAATCGTCAGGATTGGCAGCCTTGAGGCGGTCTGTCCAGATGGGAGCGTCTTGCGATGTGGAGTACAGTTTGAAGGAGAGGATGACGCTTTCACCAAGTCGGGTGAATTCCGCGATGATGTACTTGGAACAACCTTTCGCGACCGCCTTATTCTTGACAGTTTCCTGTTTTTCGATGGTAACGCTATCCTGGGCAGAGCCCTCGATGAGGATGAAGCGGCCGTCATCTTCGATGTAGGTTTTCATCAGTTTCATGGCGGCGATGCCGTAGTCGCTGTGGATGTTCGTGGTACCGACGGGTGCCATGTATACCTTTTCAGCGGCAAAAGAACTGATAGTCAAAATCGCTGCAAATAGTGCTATGTGTTTAATGAGAGTCTTCATGTTGGTTCTCCTTGTCTTTGTATTCAAATATATAAAAACGGAGATAAAAAGGATAACCTTATGGCCGAAATGGTATGATAAGGTGATTTTACGGCTTATATATCGACAAAAGGTGTTTTTTGGGGGATGAGCAAACTTAAAAGGTCCCGCTTTTGCGGGACCCTTTGAACATTATTTCTTCTTTTTCTTGGTTTCGAGCCATTCGTCGAAGGTGATGCTACGGTCGAGAACTCCATCCGGAGTGAGTTCAAGCACGCGGTTTGCGACAGTTTGAACAAACTCATGGTCCTGCGAGCAGAAGATGATGGGGCCCTGGAATGCGGTGAGGCCGTTGTTGAGGGCGGTAATCGCTTCAAGGTCCAGGTGGGCCGTCGGTTCGTCGAGCAAGAGGCAGTTTGCATTGCTGAGCATCATGCGGCTGAGCATGCAGCGCACTTTTTCGCCACCGCTGAGCACATTCGCGCTCTTGAGGGCTTCTTCGCCGGTGAAGAGCATGCGGCCGAGGAACCCGCGAATGAAGGTTTCGTCCTGTTCCTTGCTGTACTGGCGAAGCCAATCCACAAGGGAAAGGTCCGTGCCGAAGTAGGCGTCGTTGTTCTTCGGGAAGTAGCTGTAACTGATGGTGTTGCCCCACTTGAGCACGCCATCGGGGCACTTGGTCTCTTCGGCAATCAGCTGGAAGAAGGCTGTCTTGAGTGTGTCGTATTCGCCGACGAGTGCTACTTTGTCCCCATTATTGAGACTAAAGTTAAGGCCCTTGCAGACGATGCCGTCACCGCCGTCAAGGTCGGCGTTCTTGACTTCGAGCACGATCTTGCCCGGTTCGCGGTCCATCTTGAAGTTGACCCACGGGAACTTGCGGCTCGATGCCGGCATTTCTTCGACGGTCATCTTGTCCAAAAGCTTCTTGCGGGATGTAGCCTGCTTGGCCTTTGCTGCATTGGAAGCGAAGCGGCGGATGAACGCCTTCAGTTCTTCGATCTTTTCTTCGGCGCGGCGGTTCTGGTC
Source organism: Fibrobacter sp. UWR2 (assembly GCF_002210285.1). Classification (NCBI taxonomy): domain Bacteria; kingdom Pseudomonadati; phylum Fibrobacterota; class Fibrobacteria; order Fibrobacterales; family Fibrobacteraceae; genus Fibrobacter; species Fibrobacter sp. UWR2. The sequence continues at coordinate 285,390 of NZ_MWQE01000002.1, forward strand.
CTTTCTCTGCTTCTGGGCCAATTGGCTCGCTGCGTACCAGAATTCGTAGTTGCCGCCGTAGAGGTTGATCTTGCCGTAGTCGATATCGCAGGTGTGCGTGCAGACCGCATTGAGGAAGTGACGGTCGTGGCTCACCACGATGACGATGTTCTCGAAGCGTTCGAGGTAGTCTTCGAGCCAGCCGACGGTTTCCAGGTCAAGGTGGTTCGTCGGTTCGTCGAGCAAAAGGATGTCGGGGTTGCCGAACAGCGCTTGGGCGAGGAGCACGCGGATCTTTTGTCCACCGTCGAGGTCGGCCATCAGGCTGTAGTGGAATTCTTCGGGAATGCCGAGGCCCTTCAGGAGCACAGCGGCGTTCGAGTCGGCTTCGTAGCCGCCGATTTCGCCGAAACGGGTCTCGATTTCCATGGCCTGCATGCCCTGTTCTTCCGTCATTTCGGGCAGTGCATAGAGTTCGTCGCGCTTTTTGCCCAGCTCGTAGAGTTCGGGGTAACCCATCATGACGGTTTCGAGAACGGTGTTCTGTTCGTAGGCGAAGTGGTCCTGCTTGAGGACGGCGATACGTTCGCCCGGATCCTTGCTTACCTCGCCGGTGTTGGGTTCGAGTTCGCCAGAAAGGATCTTGAGGAAGGTAGACTTGCCGGCGCCGTTCGCGCCGATGACTCCGTAGCAGTTGCCGCGCTTGAAGGAGAGGTTCACTTCCTTGAAGAGGACGCGGCTACCGTATTGAAGACTGACATTAGAGACGTTGAGCATGTATTATATAAATAGGGTTAGGCTTGGTTTGCTTTTTCCAGTTCGCGGGCGTTGATGATGAGCATCTGCAATCTGTTCTCGATGTTCGCGAAGCTCGTATCCGGATCGTAGTCGAGGGAGAGGATCTGGATGTGCGGGCAACGCTCCTTGACGGCCTTGGTGAGGCCGCGGCCACTGATGTGGTTGGCAAGGCAGGCGAACGGTTGCAGGATGATGTGGCTGTTGATGCCGTGGCGCGAGTTGTACAGGATTTCGCCCGGGATAAGCCAACCTTCACCGGTGTTGTAGGTGGGGTCGATAATCTCGGTGACGTAGTCCTTGAGTTCGTAGCAGTCGGCATGGTGCTCGTAGAGCTTGAACTTGTGCATCGACTTGCGGGCAGTTTCCACGGCGTGCGTGTAAACCCTTGCAGTCACGCCGCCTTCGACGCGGTCCATGAGCGGGTTGGCGGAGAAACCGCGCTTGATCTTTTCGGCGCGAACCACTTCATCGACGCGGAAGAAGTCTGTCATACCGGGGAGGTAGACTTCCATGCCGTTGTTCATCAGGTAGTTCTCGATGAACCCGTTCGCGCTTGGGTGGTAGTTCATGAGGATTTCGCCGAGCACGGCCACGCGCGGCTTGCGGATGCCCTTCTTGCGTTCTTCTGTAATTTCGACGCCGTTGAAAGCCTCGATGCACTGCTCGAAGACTTCGATGAGCTTGGAGGGGCGCACCAGCTGGGCGGTGGTCAGGTGACCGGCCACTGCGATGACCTTCGGCATCCATTCGTCATAGACCTTCTGGGTGTCGCCGGCATTGACTTCGTAGGGGCGCAGGGCGCGGTACATGATTTCGATGGCGTCCATGGTCACGAGGCCCCACAGCATGTGGAGGCGGAAGTCGAGACCCAGCTGGAAGCCGGGGTGCATGCCCTTGTAGTCCACGCCTGTCGTGATGATGGTGACGTCCTTGAAGCCGGCTTCGTCGAGGGCCTTACGGGCAAGCACTGCGTACTGCACGGCACGGCAGTTTTCGCAGTTCTTGGCAAGGCACATGGAGACTTCGTTCTGCGGCACGTTGGGGTGATTGACGAGCCACTTGAGGGCTTCGCCGATGTTCACCTGGCAGGGGAAGCAGATATCGTTGTGGACGAACTTTTTGCCGAGCTCGATGGCTTCCTTGTCAGCCACGGGCAGGTATTCGGCAATGTAGCCTTCGCGCTTCATGTATTCGCTCGCGAGCACGGTAAATGCGGGCGAGAGGTTCGGCGTCAAAATGCGGCGGCGTTGCTTGTCTTCGGCGACGAACGGCGTGTGGTACAGCGGTTCGTTGCTTTCGGGCTTGTCGGGGAGGTTTGCCGCACGGCGTGCCTTCACCGTCTCGATAAAGCTCTTGATGCGGATGCCCACCGGGCCGCGGGCGTCACCTTCGTCGAGCTTGAGCATGAGCATTTCCTTGTTGGAATCGCGGTGCATCATGCGCAGCATTTCGTCGGTCAAGATGGAATCATGGCCGCAACCGAAGCTCACGATCTGGGCAAGTTCGATGTTCGGGTCCTTGGCCGCGATCATCGTGGCGCCAATCATGCGTAGGTGGAAGGTGTTCTTGATTTCGATACGGGTGTGGCTCGGCACATCCTGGTCGTACACGCCCGGGAGTGACTCGGTGGTGAGCACTGGAATGCCCATCGCCGTAAAGTGACTTGCGATGTTGTGGTTGATGAGCATGTCCGCATGGTACGGGCGGCCCGCAATCACGACAGCGAAGGTGTTCTGGGCACGGACATCGTCGAGAATCTTCTGGCCTTCCTCGAGGAGCGTGGTGCGGTAGCTCTGGAGAGCCTTCTCGCCTTCGTCGACGGCCTTGTTCAAAAGCTTCTTGTCGAGTTTCCAGTTCTCGTGGAACCAGTCGACGGTCTGGCTGCGGCGGAGCTTCGTGTTGAACCAGTGGAAAATCGGCTGGTCCATCGGCACGCCATAGTTCTTCTCTGGCTCGTCGGTGTTCTTGCAGACGTTGGGGTAGGCCTGCACCACGGGGCACACGGAGGTGGCGGTAAACTTGGTGTGGTCGCTCGGGATGGCAATCATCATCGGGAAGAAGATGCGGTCGACCTTCTTTTCGATGAGGCTGAGCACGTGGCCGTGCACGAGCTTGGCCGGGAAGCACACGGTGTCACTGGGCACGCTGTGGAGGCCGGCTTCGAACATCTTGTAGTCGCTCTGGCGGCTTACGACGACGGTGTAGCCGAGGCTCGTGAAGAACGCCTTCCAGAAGGGGAGGCTGGCCCAGAATTCGAGGGCGCGCGGGATACCGATGGTCTTCCCGTTGTTGGGGGCGAGCTTTGCCGGGGCATAGTCCTTCACCAGAAGCTGGTTCGTGCGCTTGATCATGTCAGGCACGGCGAGCATCTTCTTGTTGATTTCGGCGATGAGGGCCTTCGTCTTCGGGTCGTTCGGGTCGGCGGTGACTTCACCGCGTTCGCAGCGGTTGCCGGTAACGAAGCTCTGGCCGTCACTGAAGGTGACGATAGTGCGGGAGCAGTGGTTGGTGCAGTACTGGCAGAGCTGACCCGGCTGGTTGTGCCAGCTGAAGGTCTTCATGGCCTCGAGGCCGATGAAACTCGACTTGAGGTCAGGATTTTCCTTGCGCTTCTCTTCCATGTACTTGCGGGTGAGGAGCGCGATACCGATGGCGCCCATTTCGCCCGGACGTTCGGGACGGATGGGCTTAAGGCCGGTGTACTGCTCGAAGGCGCGGAGGACCGCGTTGTTCTTGAAGGTACCGCCCTGGACCACGACCTTCTTGCCGAGGGTGTTCAGGTTACGGATGCGGATGACCTTCGTAAAGACGTTGTTGATGATGGAACGGCAGATACCCGCGATGATGTCTTCGGGCTGCTTGCCGTCGCGCTGTTCCGTGATGATGGAACTGTTCATGAACACCGTGCAGCGGGAACCCAGCTGGGAGGGGCTCTTGGCGTTGAATGCGAGTTCGGCAATCTTTTCCATCGGGATGCCGAGGCTGCGGGCGTACGTTTCGATGAACGAACCACAACCCGAGGAGCAGGCCTCGTTCAGGATGATGCCGGTGACCACGCCGTCCTGGACGGAGATGGCCTTCATGTCCTGGCCACCGATGTCGAGGATAAAGCTTACGTCGGGGCAAATCTTCTGGGCGGCGTTCGCGTGGGCGACCGTTTCCACCGTATGGTAGTCGGCATGGACGGCCTTGGCGAAGAGCTGTTCACCGTAACCGGTAGTACCTACACCCAGAATGTTGAGCTTTACGCCGTATTCTTCGTAGCGGTCAGCGAGTTCGTTCATGGCGCGCTTCAGCACGGCGAGCGGTTCACCGTCGTTGCTTGCATAGAAGCCGTCGACCACGTTATCCTGCTCGTCGAGGAGTACGAACTTGGTGGTGGTGGAACCGGCGTCGATACCGAGGTACACGTTGAGTTCGGTACCGGAGGCAGGCTGCGGGTAGTGGTTATCGGCCATCTTGTGTTCTTCGAGGAACATCTTGTATTCGGCATCGTTCTTGAAGAAGAGGTCGGCGGCAGCCTTGGCCTTGTTTTCGGCCTGGCGGATTTCATTAAAGTGTACGAGGGCGTCCAGGGAGCCTTCCATGCGGTATTGGCATTCCTGGTCGGCGAACATGGACCCGAGCGAAAGGGCTGCACCCATGGCGACGAGCACTTCGGAGTGTTCTGGCACAATAGCCTGCTCGTCGGAGATGCCCAGACGTTCCTTGAAGGCGCGTACGAGAGTCGGGTTAAATGTGAGCGGGCCACCCTCGAAAATCACGGGCGGCTTGATTTCCATGCCCTGGGCGAGGCCACCGATGGTCTGCTTGGCGATGGCGTGGAAGCTCGAGAGGGCGATATCTTCCTTGGCGATGCCGTTGTTGAGCATCGGCTGGATGTCCGTCTTCGCGAACACGCCGCAACGGCCCGAAATCTCGTAGACCTTCTGGCCGCGCTTGGCAAAACCTTCGAAGGCTTCTGTCTTGATACGGAGGAGTTCGGCCACCTGGTCGATAAATGCGCCGGTACCGCCCGCACACACGCCGTTCATGCGCATGTCGCTGGCGATGAGCTTGCCGGTTGTTTTGTCTTTTTCGAAGAATACGACCTTCGCGTCCTGGCCGCCGAGTTCGATGGCGACGCGCGATTCGGGGTAGGTGGCGCGCACGGCGAGGGCGTTTGCCACCACTTCTTGTACAAAGAAGGCGTGCGTGGCGTCGGCGAAGGGCTGGCCACCGCTACCGCAGAAGGCGACCCTGAAATTCTTGTCCGGGAAGAGCCCGTGGGCCTCCCGCAGCACCTCGAAAACCTTTTGCGCCTGCATGGCGTTGTGGCGCTGGTACGTGTAATGCAAAAGCTTGTTGGTCTCTGGATCGACAACCGCAATCTTCACGGTGGTGGAACCAACGTCCACGCCGACCCATAAATCGTTCTTCATATTGCTCATAGTGGGCGTAAAGATAGAAAAATTGGGGTGGGTCTAATTGGCAAACGGGGCCGTTAAATGCCAAAATTCGCAAAAAAAAGGATTGAGTTTTTTTGTTGACATCTGCATCGACGATTGCTATTTTTTATTAAACAAACTCACAAACCTTTCAGAAGGAGAATTCTATGAAAAAATTGGCCGTGCTTGCCATAGCGTTTGGCTTTGCCTGTGTACCTTCGTTCGCCCAGTATGACGATGATTACGGCGATACCCCCCGCCGCAACCGAAGATGACAGCTACTCTACAGAGGAATCCACCCAGGCTGAACCCGCCGAAGAAAGCGTGTCCGCCGCTCCTGCCGCGGAAAAGTCTTCTGAAGATACCGACTACCAGAAAATCCGTCTTGGCGGCCATATCGGTGTCGGCGTGGGCGGTCTTGGCGACCTTACCGGCGTTGGCGGCTATGTGGGCGGTTCCCTCCGTTACTACATCAACAAGCAGTTGGCTGTCGCTCCCGAAGTGAACTTCATCTTCCGCTATTTCTATGAAACCAGCGACCGCGTTTCCCTTGGCAATGGCTACGAATACGAATATGAACAGGGCATCTCGCAAATCCTCATGGACGTGCCCTTGCTCGCCCGCTACGAACCGCTTTCTTTCCTCTACGTGGAAGGCGGCCTCCGTCTTGCGTTCTGCCTTGCCGACATGTTCTCGGCGCAGTACAACTACTATGATTCCTACGACAACGAGGTCGATTACGCAAGTGATCTTGTCGCCGCCGAAGACATTGAGACCAGCAGCGTTTATGTGTCGCTTGTTCTCGGTGCCGGTGCGCAGTTCCACCAGGGTGGCCACGACATGAATGTCGGCCTCCGCTTCATGTACGACTTCAACAGCGTAAGCGATGACGTTAAAGACAAGCCGAGCGCTTGGAACATCCAGCTTTCGATGACCTACCTCCTCTAGTGTAGGTCCCGTTGAACGGCAAGTCGGCCCGGCTTCTAGCCGGGCTTCTTGTTTTTAGCGGGTTTCTTTTTTTATATTTCGCTCCGATGAACTATCTTGCTCTTGATTACGGTGAGCATCGTGTCGGAGTCGCTTTTGCCGATTCCGAGTTGCGTATGGCTTTCTCTCGCGAAACTATTGACCAGAAGACGACAAACTTGTTTGTAAGGCTCGATGAACTCGTGAAGATAAACAAGATTGACGCCTTTGTAGTGGGTATGCCCTATCACCCCGATGGTCGTGCCGATGGCAAGAACGTGGTTGTAGAAAAGTTTATCGAGGATTTGAAACTACGATTCCCGGGGTTACCTGTATACACGCAGGACGAGTCGTATTCCAGTGTTCAGGCGCAGGAAAAGACGTCTTACTTTAGCAAGAAGAAAAAACAGAAAAATAAGGCGGTGATTGATCAATTGGCCGCAGCGATTATTCTTCAGAGATGGTTAGATGAAAATGGCTAGAATGCGCTAACCGTTATTTTTTCTTTTTGTTGCGAGTTCGTTCAATATAAGACTGGTATTTCATCTTTTCTGCAGCTTCGCGAATGGGGGCTGCATTCTTTTCGTATGCGGTGGAAAACTCTTCCCAGAATTCAGATGGATTCTTGTATAGGACCTTGACAACGTTGTAAAGGTCAAAGGTTATGGGCGTCTTTTCGCCTTTTTCCCATTTTCCCAATGTTGTTCTCGAAACGCAGGCGTTGTTGCTGATGTACTGTTGGGAATAGTCTAACTTATCCCGTCGCGCCTTTATGACATACGCGAGAGTCTCGTCAAAAATACGTTCCTCTTCAGTTTTCAGTTTCACGGAGGGTAATTCTAGGGAAATAATCCTTCGTTTTGTGATAACATATGTTATCCATTTTCTGTAAAACTTGTAAAATATTTGTTACGTTTGGTGTAGGCTTGTTAAATCGTAGAAGAGGCAATATTGCCTAGCATTATTATTAGAGAGTGCGTTTTTAATTATTTTTGCGGTTAAAAACAGGAGATTTTATGTCTGTACAAGTGATGGTTAATGGTATTCCGGGCAACATGGGTCGCATCGTGGCCGAAACATGCGTGGCCCGTGGCTTGGAACTGGTCCCGTATTCCCTGACGGGTGAGATTATCGTGGAAAACGAATCCGTAGTGGCGGGGAAGACCATCCAGCTCTTGAAGCCCTCTAACCGCGAGGAACGCATCGGTGAAGTGCTTGCAAAGTATCCGAACGTTATCTGCATCGACTACACGCACCCGTCGGCCGTGAATGACAACGCCGCTTTCTACGTAAAGCACAAGATTCCGTTCGTGATGGGTACCACCGGCGGTGACCGTGATGCGCTTGCGAAGCTCGTGGCCGATGCAAACCACCCGAGCGTTATTGCCCCGAATATGGCAAAGCAGATTGTCGCTTTCCAGAGCATGATCGAGTTCCTGGCAAGCGAGTTTCCGTCTGCATTCGACGGCTATAAGCTTTCCGTGGTCGAGAGCCACCAGAAGACCAAGGCCGACACGAGCGGTACGGCCCGCGCGGTCGTGGGCACCTTCCAGAAGATGGGCTTTGCCTACACGCCGGACGATATCGAGAAGGTCCGTGACGAAAAGGAACAGATGGAACGCATGCACGTGCCCGAGGAATACCTCGGCGGTCACGCCTTCCACACCTACAGCCTCGACAGCGCCGACGGCACCGTTCATTTCGAGTTCCAGCACAACGTGTGCGGCCGTAAGATTTACGCCGAAGGCACCGTGGACGCCGTGAACTTCCTCGCCGAGCAGATTGCCGCCGGTACCGCCAAACCCTTCAACATGATGGACGTCCTGCGCTCCGGAAAGATGAGGTAAATGCGTTCTTATATCCTCCGCCGCCTGCTTTTGATGATCCCGACTCTTATCGGGATTTCGCTGGTGTGCTTCATCCTCATCCAGCTCTTGCCGGGTGGCCCTGTGGAGGAAATGATTTCGCGTGCGCAGCAAGCCGCCGCCATGAAGGGCGGGGTAGATGCCTCCAAGGCGCTCTCGCCAGACCAGATAGCCCAAATCCAGGCGTACTTCGGTTTTGACCAGCCGGCCTGGAAGCGCTATCTGACCTGGCTCTGGAACGTGCTGCACTTGGACCTGGGTTCAAGCTACACCTACGGCCTCCCGGTCTGGGATGTCATCGTGAGCCGCTTCCCGATTTCGCTGTTCTTTGGTATCACGTCGTTCTCTCTGAGCTACCTGATCTGCATCCCGCTTGGCCTCTGGAAGGCTGTGCATCACGGGAGCAAACTCGATTCGCTTAGCTCGGGCGTGATTTTCTCGGGCTACGTGATGCCGGGATACGCACTCGGTATCTTGCTCATCATCTTCCTTGCGGGCGGTTCGTACCTCGATATATTCCCGCTGGGGGGCCTTACGAGCGATGATTTCGAAGAATTTAGTTTGTTTGGGAAAATTGCGGATTTGGGCCACCATCTAGTATTGCCTATCTTCTGCTACATGATTGGGGAATTCGCGTTCCTCACGTTCCTCATGAAGAATTCCGCGCTCGAGGAACTGGGTAAGGACTATATGCGCACGGCGCTCGCGAAGGGAATGAACTTCAACCAGGCACTGGTGCGCCATGCGCTCCGTAACGCGCTTATCCCGATAGCCACGCGCCTTTCCGAAATTTGCACCTTGATGTTTGCGGGGGCCCTCCTTATCGAGAAGGTCTTCGATATCGACGGCATGGGTCTCCTCTACTACAACTCCATGGTGAACCGCGATTACAACGTGGTCATGGGCATCATCTTTCTGAGTAGCCTTATGGCGATGGTGGGGCGCCTCTTCAGCGACATCCTCTATACGCTCGTGGATCCGCGCATCAAGTTCTCGTAGTAGTCATTAGTCGTTAGTTGCCGGTTACCAGAAATTGTAAAGCACCGATGGTGCTTTTTTTTTATAAAAAAACTTGCGGCCATTAACTTTTTTCTCCTGTCTTTTTTATATTACGTAACATGAGTAACGAATCCCTGCAAATTTCTCCTGTTATCAAAGGCTATCTGCTTTCCCGCGGCTATACCGAGAATTTTACCGTTTCCCCGATTGCGGGTGCGGGTTCGGGTCGCCAGTATTTCCGTATTTCCGAAGAGAAACTTTCCTGCGTCTTGCAGGTGTGTGCCGAGGTCAATGACGATTTCCGCCATTTCGTGGATTATTCCAAGACTTTCCGCAACTACGGATTACCGGTGCCGCAGGTCTTTGCTGTCGACGAGACGGCGTGCCAGGTGCTTCAGGAAGATTTGGGCAAGCGTAACCTCCTGGACGAGGTGGCCCCCGTGAACGAGGGCGTCCGTTCGGGCAACGAGAGGATTCTCTACCCGACGGTCATTGACGCGCTTGTCAAGTGGCAGGAAGCCAGCCAGGCCATCTTCAGTTCGCATACGGAACTCTGGATCCGCCGCTTCGATTTTGCCGCCCTCAAGTGGGAGACGGATTACTTTACGGATAATTTCCTGAAGGGGCATTGTGGCCTGAAGGAAATTCCGCAGTGTGTCAAGAATTTCTTCTCGCTGCTTGCGGTCTCCGTGGATGCGCAGCCCAAGCTGCTCATGCACCGTGACTTCCAGAGCCAGAATATCATGGTCCGCCCGAATTCCGAAATCGCCTTCGTGGATTTCCAGGGAGCACGTCGAGGGTCTGCGTTCTACGATATCGCAAGCCTCCTGTGGGACCCGTACGTGAGCCTGCCGGTATCGATGGTGAAGGACTTCTTCGAATACTGGCGCATGCAGAACAAGCGTGTGCAGGCCTACACCAAGGAAGATGCCTGGGAAAGCTTTATCCATGCGAGCTTGCAGCGCGTGATGCAGGCGCTCGGTGCCTACTGCTTCCTCAGCAAGGTGAAGGGTATCCAGAAATTCGAACAGTACATTGAACCGGGCACGCGCCAGCTCAATGCTCTGCTTGCGGAATTCAGCCTGATTGTCAAGGCGACTGAACCGGAAGCCATTGAATTTATCAAGAAAACCTTGGTATAATCGCATATACTTGTTTTTGGAATGGAGTGGCAAGTGGACGGTATGGTTCCTGTCTATACGAAATTGTATAAATCGACCGTGACCTTCAATGAAGCGCTCGGGTATGCTTATGATGCGCTTGTCCATGCGGCTTCGTTTGATGCCATGGGTGCATGGAAGGCTTTATCGGAACGCGTGAAGCAGGGAATCTATATGGGCGAGGGGCTGCTTTTGCCGCATACCCGCATTTCTGGGCTTCCGCAGCCCCTGATGGCTTTTGCTGTTTGCCCGGCAGGTTTTTCGGGAATCGAAATCCGCAATAACGAAAAGGCTCAGTTCCTCTGCGTTCTGCTTTCACCGATGGAATCGGCGACAGCGCATACGCAGGTCATTGCGGGAATGGCAAAGCGGTTGCTCGATCCGGAATGGAAAAAGAAAGCCCTCGCCGTGATGTGCGACGAGGACGTTAAACTTCTTTTTTAAGCCCGCTTGATTTTTACCACTGCACCGAGCCTGTAGCATAGGCACGGTACCCTTCGTAGTCTCCGAAGTAGCGCGTGTAACCTGTACGGAAACTTATCCAGTGCCAAGGGGTAAGCCCGATGGTCGCACCGATTTCAGTGTATCGCTTGGTGGTTTCGTCGTTGAGGAAATCCTTGTCAGTGGCGTCAAAGGGGCCGTGAATATCCGAAATGTTTCCGCCGAATGCTGTGTCTTTTGCGACACTGCTTGCAAACAGGGTGGCGTTGATGAATTTGTATGTAGCACTGACTTCGGTGTGGATTTCCTGGCTGTTGGGGCCAAGGTCGCTACCTAGGCTCTGGGCATAACTTGCATAGGTGTAGCCGCCGCCCTTGTGATGCGTGTAGACCCAGGGCTCGACTCGCGTGTATTCCGTGAACATGTCTAGCCTGACGGGGCCCACGTAGATGCTGTCGCGGGCAAAGCCAATCGTTGCGGCCCACTTGTTGCCCCACCAGCTGTCATCGAACATGCTCGTTGGCGACTTCATGTCGTCCCAGAGGAGTTCTCCGTAGAATTCCCAGTGTGGGAGGGTGCGTACACTCAGGTCGAACGCAAGCGATATATTGTCCTGGTCGCCTTGCAGGTGCTCCTGGAACACGTAGGGGATGAACGGGATGACGTATGCCCATTCGAAATGGCGGTCTGCGCTGTCGGCGTCGGCATTGGGATTGGTGTGCGCCAGTTCCGTTGTGGAACCATATAGCGATGTTTCGGAAAGGCCTACCGTTATATTCTTGGGAAGGTGTAGATCGAGCCTGTGGGCGTGCAGGTATTTTGCCTTGTTCTTTACTTCGAATAGCCTTGCCGCATATTGCGTATATTCGATGGGGCCAATCTCAAATCGGTAGCCGAAATAGGGCGTAGGTGCAGGGTCGGCGATTCGGCTCGAGGAATCTTGCCACGGACGGTAGAAACTGTTTTCGCCACGGAGTATTACGTGGTTCCTACGTGCGGGGCCGAATTCGATATAGTCGAAACCGGCGAGGAGGGTGAGCGGCTTGAGGGTGTAGTCCATCTTTGCGGTAAAGAGGTCCCATGTACGCCTGCTCTCGCTCTGCTTGTTATAGGGAATGCCTTCGCTTGGGTTGTAGAAGTTATCGCTGATGTCCCGGTTGGTGAAGTCGGTGCTCACCTTGACAAATGCATCGAAATGGAGCGATTGCGTAAAGTACCCGTCGAGGAAAAGGCGGACGGACATGTCGTTGTCGTAATGTGTCGGCGCATTCGTGAGGTTCGTGATGGCCAGGGAGTCCATGAGTTGGCCACGGATGTTTACGAGGTATTTCTTTGAAGAATCCTTGAATGCAAGGTGCGTTACGGCGGGATCGCCACTATGGTTTGCGGCGAAACCTGCGGTGGCAAAAAGGCTAGTGGCAAGGGCCAGGAGGGCGGCCTTGCATGCAGTGGACATCTTGAAAAATTTCATGGGCGTTACCATAGTGCTGCCTTCATCAGGGTAAAATGGTGCTTGACGTAAGCGCGGGCCTGCTTGCCGCCCGGGCAGAAACAGCGGGGGAGGCTTGCCGCGATGCGGACAAGGCTCCGCGTGAACCTAAATGATTTCGAAAGTATGAATCCGCGGAAACCGAAATGCTTCTTGAACACGTACTGCTGCGCGCGGTCGTGCTGCAGGGCGCGTCTCGTATTGCTCTGGGCGGAACCTCCACCTAGGTGGGTCAGCGCTACGTCGCCGGCGACATAGAACCTTGTGCCGAGACGGCGCGCGCGAAGGGCCAGGTCTGCATCTTCGTAGTACATGAAGATCTTTTCGTCGAAAAGCGTGCCGCCTGGATTTTCTTTGCAGAGGGCATCGTAGAGGTCTTTCCCGAACATCCAGCATACCGCCGAGGTCCAGTGGACTTCGGCGAGGCTGCCCTGTGCCGTTTGCGTGGGAGTCCCCTGCAGGATTTTTGCGGCGGAGGCTTCGTTTCGGAAGGCGTTCTTGAAAAATGCGATACTCCCGATTCCCTCGGGCCCGAGCCCTGCGAAATAGTTGGGCTGCTCGCTCCCGTCCGGATTCTTGACGGTGGGCGCTACGACGGCGAACTTGCCGCCTTCGCCCTGTGCGAGGCTTTGGCTTTTTTCCCAGGCGTTGCGCAGTTGCGGAATTGTCTCAGGCTGTAGCCTTGTGTCGTTATTCAACAGACAGATGGAATCGAATGCTTCGCCGTCTTTAATCAGGCCGTTGAGTGCAAGGTTGTTGGCCGCCCCGAATCCGATGTTCTTCGGGCTTGCGTACAGGTGTACTGCCGGGAATTCCCTGCGGATGTTTTCGGGTGTGCCGTCAGTGCTCGCATTGTCGGCGACGGCCACGACAAAATACTCGGAATCGTTCAGTTGCGCCGCCAGGTCGTTCAGGCAGTTCCGGGTCATTTCCCAGCCGTTGAAGGTCACGAGGACTATGGCAGTTCTTTCGCTCATGATTTCTTCCAGATTTTTTTTGCGAGCGGAAGCCCGATGGCGGTAAATAGAACTTTCTTGATTAGGGCGCATGCCGGAACGCTTTCGAAAAGGACATTCCTGTTGGCGAAAATCCACGGGATTTCAAATGGCATGAAGCTGCTGCTTAGGCGCTTTTGCGAAAGGGAGAGCAGGTGCTTCGTGAAAACGATTTCGTCGGGTGAGAGCGAGAGCCGATCGCTGTTGGCGATAATCATCTGTAGCCAGCGGACCTGTATTTCGAGGGTCTTGCTCATTGCCGGCGCGGGCTTGCCGCCTACGGCATTTGATTCGTGCAGGCGGTACTGCACGACGGCATCGTCAATCGCCTTGATTCCGCCGTTCCTCTCGGCAATCATCGCAACCCAGCGGTCGTGAACGGTCACGTCTTCTGGAATGGGGAGGATCTTGTCGAGAAGTTCCGCCCTGAAGAGCGAAAGGCAACCGGTGACATTGTTGATGCCTGCGATTTGGGCCTTGAGCGGAATAGATTTCTGTATGAGCGCTTCTTTGCGCCAGGAGTCGCGGAGGATTTTCCCGTCCTTGTCGATGACTTCGGCATCTCCGAATACGAGCGCGCTTTCGCCGAGGAGCGATTCGAGTTTTTCGAGTTTGTCTTTTTTCCAGACGTCGTCCTGGTCGGCAAGCGCAATCAGATCGCCTGGCTGAACGTATTGCCTGGCCTGTTCAAGCCCGGTGGCAAATGCCTTGCGGTGACCGCCGTTCTGTTCTTGCCTGAAAATCTCGAGCGGGAGTTTTCCCTTGAAGGATTCGAGTATCTCGACGCTGGAATCCTGCGAGGCGTCGTCGATGGCGATGACCTTGTCTGCTGGGCGGCTCTGGCCTACAAGCGACTGGAGCATTTCTTTTAGAAAACGCTCTCCGTTGTAAGTGGCAAGCACGATATAGATGCGGCTCATTTCAGGCACCCCTCGGCAAAAAGCTTTTCAAAGATGCGGGAAACGTTTCGCTTGAAGTCATTGTCGGTGCGGTCGAGGAAAAGGCGCTTCTTTAAATCCTGGAATTCGGCCTCGTTCCAGTTCTCGGCGTAGTGCAGGATTTTTTCGGCGGCATCGCCAGCGGAGCCTTCCTTGAAGAGCATCCAAGGGGGCAGGATGTAGTCTTCTGTGTACTCGGCGTCGGCGACAAGCACGGGGCACCCGCACTGGAGCGCTTCGAACAGCACGATTGGTCCGCTTTCGAAGTGTGACGGAATCAGGAGCAGGTCGATGTCCTTGATGAGTTTTTCCTGCACCTTTTCCGGAGGCATCCAGCCCGTGAATTCGACAAGGTCTTCGACGCCCTTGTTCTTGAGCTTTTGGCGCAACGCACTTTCGTGCGTACCTTCGCCGATAACCGTGAAGCGCACGTCGGCATTCTGTTCCTGGAGCAGGCGGGCGATTTCGGGCAAGATGTCGTGCCCCTTCTGTTCGAAGAATATGCGACCGACGATGGCGATGTTCAGGGAAGACTGCGGTTTTCTAGGCGGTGC